>VBOG01000003.1 GCA_005877815.1 Nitrospirota bacterium | reverse complement strand
CCGCATCGCTACACGTTCCGCAATAAATACTTTGAAGACTTTCGTGACGAGATCTGCTCGATCAACATCGATCACGGCAAAAATGACGACGTTGGGCCCGTGAGAAAAAGCGAGGCCGCCACGACCCCTTTTTCGCCCGCACCATGAGCTTGCGGCAGAATGGTATACCCGAGGACATCGCACTTTTGAATGATTTCAACCACCTCTGATTCTAGCGCCTCCCGAGTAACAATCATCATCATCTTCCTCCTCCCCCTCAGCGACGGATGATATCGCAGGCGATAAGAAAGACTACAAAACACATGCATTCGATGCCGTGAACCAAGACTTCTTTGGGGGAGGTAGTCGGCGCCGCCCTACAACTCTCGGACGGCTAGTGCACTGACATCAAGCGGTCGCGGCGGTCGCGACAAACAAGCTCTCGACATGAGAGCGAAGACGTTCTTCGTCGGCCGGATCGATGCTGGCGAAATAGAGCCCAAATCCTTGAGGGAGGATCGTTTGAACAACGGCCCACGCGATTTCGATCGGTGGTTCATGAGGCGAAGGCCGCAATCTAAGACCTACTAACAGCCCTTCAGGCAGCCGCTTCGTTGATTGGACGGCACATCCTCGCACCGTCAAGTCCAACGCTTCGCCGTCTAAGGTCCTTGCTATGTCCAACATCACTGTTAACGGGAAGTTCACATTCAACCGGTCATATCTTCTTCGGTCATTATTGGCCCAAGACTTTGTATGGCGGCGATTCCAGCGAAAGCGGAAAAAGCGGTGGGTGCAGAGTTGGCAGCGAAATGGATAGACAGACAGTAAGCTCCAGAACCGCTCGAGTGGACCTCGCTGACGCTCCGGGCGAATAAACGATTTTCCACAGCGTCCGCAGGTCCCATTCTGCATCGATTCGCCTCGTTGCTAGCTATTACATCATAAAAGATTACCTAGGGGAATAAAAATCGGCGGAACGCACATCGATTGGTGCGCCCGGCAGGAATCGAACCTGCGACCACCAGCTTAGAAGGCTGATGCTCTATCCAACTGAGCTACGGGCGCGTCTATTGTAGGTCAACTCGCGCAAGCTCGGGAGGGCCTGCGGCAGACCCACGGGTCGAAGACGCGTCCTGCGCGTCTGAATGTGGGTGCAGTCCCGCAAGGTCTCTGGCCGAGCGGCGTTCAAAATTGGTCGGGGCGAGAGGATTTGAACCTCCGACAGCCAGCTCCCAAAGCTGGTGCGCTACCAGGCTGCGCTACGCCCCGACGTTCATCAACAATTCTTTCAGTCCCCGGACGGCTCGGCCACGATGGCTGATTCTGTTCTTCTCTTCCGTCGTCAGTTCCGCCAATGTCTTGCCGACTTCCGTCCCGTAGAACACCGGATCATATCCAAATCCGCCAACGCCTGCTTGTGTTTCCGTGATAAATCCGTTCAACACTCCCTCAACCACCTCTTCCCGGCCTCCGGGGATGACCAGCGCGAGCACACAAATGAAGCGTCCGCTGCGCTGCTCACGGGGAATGCCTTCCAACAGCCGTAACAATTTCCTGATGTTGTCCTGAAAGCTACACCCCTCGCCCGCGAACCGCGCCGCGTACAACCCCGGCCGGCCGCCGAGCGCATCGACTTCAAGCCCGGTGTCATCCGCCAGCGCTGTCAAACCTGTAAAAGCGGCCGCCGACCGCGCTTTCTTGAGCGCATTCTCCCTATACGTGACGCCATCCTCGATCACCGGAGGCGCTCCCGGAAAGTCAGCGAGGGAGCGAACTATTACCGCATCGCCCAGCAGGACTTTGATTTCTTCAACCTTGTGCTGGTTGCCGGTCGCCAGCACGAGTTCGCTGATCAGCGAAGGTCTCCCAGAAGCTCTTGCTGGAACTTGATCAATTGTTTGATCCCCTCCCAGCCGAGCGAAAGGAATTTCTGAAACTCATCGTGCGTAAAAGGCGACCGTTCCGCCGTCCCTTGGACTTCCACAAATTCGCCTTTGCCCGTCATGATCAAATTCAGGTCCACCTCCGCTAACGAGTCTTCGGCATAGCATAAATCGGTCAGCAGTTCCTCTCCGACCTTTCCGACGCTGACGGCCGCCAGGTAGTCCTTCAGCGGATTGTTCTTGATCAAACCTTTCTTGCGCACGAGAGCGACGGCATCGGCGAGGGCCACAAACGCTCCGGTAATGGAGGCTGTCCTAGTCCCACCGTCCGCCTGTATCACATCACAATCAATCCAAAAAGTGCGCTCCCCGAGCTCTTCCATGGCCGTGACAGCCCGAAGCGAGCGGCCGATCAGCCGTTGTATCTCAAGCGTGCGCCCGCCTTGCTTGCCCTTGGTCGCTTCGCGCGGCACGCGCTCCGCCGTGGCCCTCGGGATCATGGCATATTCGGCTGTCACCCAGCCGCGTCCCTGCCCCCTGAGAAATGGCGGCACCTTCTCCTCTACGGACACGGTGCAAATGACTTTCGTCGCGCCCATTTCGATAAGGACCGATCCTTCCGCGTGTTTGATGAAATTGCGGTGGATGACGATCGGTCGTAATTCATCCGAGCGCCTGCCGTCGATGCGAATCAAAGAGGAATTCATAGCAAGGCATTATACCTGCCCTGTCCCGACCACGCAATTCGCGTCGCAGCGCAGAAGTGGTGTGTACTAAGTGTTTTGACTGTACTACACCGCCCTCATTTTGTTGACTGATTTCAGAACCCGATGCTACAGTGGCCCGTTATGCTTGATATCCGGCTGATCAGGGAGCGGACCGAAGAGGTCAAAGCGAGACTCGGCGCGCGCGGCCTGAACATTGATTGGGATTTGCTTCTCAAGCTGGATCAGGAACGGCGAGATCTTCTAAACGCCGTCGAGGAACTGCGAGCGCAGCGCCGCACTGCCTCGGATCAGATTGCAAAACTAAAGCGGGACAAAAAGCCTGCCGAGCCTCTCGTCGAGGAGATGAAGTCGGTTGGCGACCGGATCGCTGCGCTTGAAGATGAATTACGCAGTTGCGAGGCCGATCTGAACAATATTGCGCTGAGCATTCCGAACCTGCCGCACGAATCGGTCCCTATCGGCGTGGACGCATCAGCCAACGTAGAGGTCCGGCGATGGGGGAAACCGCCGGCGTTCAGCTTTCCGGCGAAGCCTCACTGGGAACTTGGGGAAGCCCTCGGCATCCTGGACTTCGAACGGGCTGCCCGCATGACCGGCGCACGATTTGCCGTGTACGCGGGCGCTGGCGCCCGCCTTGAAAGAGCATTGCTGAACTTCATGCTCGACCTACACACCACCGAGCATGGGTACAAGGAAGTGCTGCCTCCCTATATCGTGAACAGAGCCAGCATGACCGGCACTGGCCAGCTTCCCAAATTCGAGGATGATCTTTTCAGGCTTGCCGACGATGACCTGATGCTGATTCCAACGGCCGAAGTGCCGCTCACGAACCTCCATCGTGAAGAAACTGTGAGTGAAGCGGCGCTCCCCTTGCGCTACACGGCTTTTTCACCCTGCTTTCGGCGGGAAGCCGGGTCGTATGGAAAGGACACGCGCGGTCTGATCAGGCAACACCAGTTCAACAAAGTCGAACTCGTGACGTTCAGCTTTCCGGAAACGTCCTATGAAGAACTCGAAGTCCTTGCACGTCATGCTGAATCGGTCCTTCAACGTTTACACTTGCACTACCGCGTGGTGACACTCTGCACTGGAGACATGGGATTCGCGGCGGCGAAGACTTACGATCTCGAGGTGTGGCTGCCCGCACAGGGTGTCTTTCGGGAAATTTCATCCTGCAGCAACTTCGAGGCGTTTCAGACCAGGCGCGCGGGGATCCGTTACAAAGGTAGAGACGGCAAATCTGCTTTCCTACATACGTTGAATGGTTCAGCCCTCGCCATCGGCCGGACGTTTGTTGCGATTCTCGAGAATTACCAACAGGCGGACGGAACTGTCATCATTCCGGAAGTCTTGAGACCGTACATGGCAGGCATGGAGCGCATCACAAAGGAGACGTAAATCTCCAACTCGGATCAAGCCGGTTTGGTAAAAACGACTGCTTGTGGTATTGAGTATCCCTCGCATTCCACCGTTGCGATGGGAACCGGTCGAGCGAGCTTGGTTTGGGAGGGGTGGCTGAGTGGACGAAAGCGGCGGCCTTGAAAGCCGTTGAAGGCCTTGTGTCTTCCGTGGGTTCGAATCCTACCCCCTCCGCCAATGAAACCTGCTGTTCTTTGAAGGCCTTGTGTCTTCCGTGGGTTCGAATCCTACCCCCTCCGCCAATGAAACCTGCTGTTCTTAGGCCTTTTCATTGACCCCTTGTACGAAAGTTGTTACTTTATGCCGTCCTTAAGGATCTCTTCTCATTATGTCCAATGACCAATGAAAAAAATGATCGGGAGGTACGAGATCCGGGGCACCTTGGGCAAAGGTGCTATGGGCGCGGTCTACAAAGGGTGGGACACCCGGCTTGAACTTGACGTCGCCATCAAGATACTGCTGCTTGGTACGGATGAAACCACGCGAGCCGACGAGATCACTCGCTTCCTTCGCGAAGTCAAAATTAGTCGGACCTTGAAGCACAACAATATTGTCCCAGATTATGACGTCGGCGATGACTCGGAAACGGGCATGCCATATATCGTCATTGAATTCATCAAAGGCAAGCCGCTCAATTCCCTGTCGAGGCCCCTTCGCCAGTGCGCGAAGGGGTCTCGCGCTTTTTCAT
>VBOG01000058.1 GCA_005877815.1 Nitrospirota bacterium | reverse complement strand
CACCGAGAGGGAGACGGGGAGTTCCCGCGCTGTGAATCCCTTTGCCTCAGCTGTCAGTCGCCGTGTTCGGGTCGCTGATGACGAACGGGGCGAAAGTGAACCTTCCCGTGCCGCTACAGATCGTGGCGTTCCGAAACTCGAAAGAGTTGCGGCAAGTCGCTCCTTTGTGGAAGGGCAAGCCGACCCAACTCGCGGGACTGTTTCAAGCCGGCCAGGACCGCGGCTTCATCATGCTCGACATGTCAGTCGAGAATCCATGGCAGGTCGTTTTCCATGAATACGGGCACCAGTTGATGCACGGGAACGTGACGGACCAGGTGGACCCCTGGTTCGACGAAGGATTTGCCGAGTATTTCTCGAGCATTGAGGTGGATGGCAAGCAAGCGCGAGTGGGGAAAATACCAGAACAGACATATCAAACGTTGGGCCACACGGGAATGATGAAAGCCGGCGATTTGATCCGGGTGCAACAGAATTCGAGCGCTTACAACGAGAGTGGAGACCACCGGACTGCCTTCTACGCGACCTCAAGCCTGCTAGTCCACTACATTTACGACAACCAACTGATTCCCAAAGTGGGGGAATATTTCGGACTGGTAAGAGAGGGCGAAAAGAAACCCGAGGACGCATTCCAGCAGGCGTTCGGGATGAACACGGTGCAGTTCGACAAGGTACTGCGGCAATACGCGAGTAGCGGCCGATACAAGTACTATGCGTTGCCCGCGCCACCGGGACTGGCAAGCGAGAGTTTTTCCAGTAAGCCGGTGCAGGAGCTGGACGCGCGCGTCGTAATGGCGGACATTCACCTCCACTCGCCGGATTATCAGGAAAAAGCCAAAGCCGAGTTTGAGGAAATCCTGAAGGAAGATCCGGGGAATGCGGGGGCGCTGCGCGGACTTGGCTACGCTTATCTCGAGAAGCGGGATCTTGATCACGCCCGGGAGTATTTCGCCAAGGCGGTGGAGCGGGACGCGAAAGATCCGTGGGTCTTGTATTACTCGGCGATGTTGTTTCGTCAGGACAACGGTGAAGACTTCGGAGAGCGCAATGCTGGTGCCGTTATTATGCAGAACCGGCTGGAAAAGGCGGTGGAGCTGAATCCCGAATTCGCGGACGCTTACAGCTTGCTGGGATTCGCGTTCATCATGCAGGGGAAACCGGAGGAGGCGCTCAAGGCGATGGTTAAGGCGGTGAATCTGAATCCTCAGAATGTGGGATACAGGTTCAACGTCGCCAATCTGTATTTGCAAATGCGGAAGTTCGATCGAGCCACGGCGGTCTTGAAGGCGTTGCAGACCAGCAGCGATCCGGAAGTGGTCTCGCATGCGCAATACGCTTTGCAGAAGGTGGAGGAAGCAAAGCAAGCAGAAGCTGAAGTGAAAGCAGAGCCTGCACGAGCACGCGCCTTCTTGCCGGGCCAACCCAGCAGCAGTCCACAGCCGGTTGTAGTACCGGCGCCGCCCGGAAGCATTAATTTCGCAAAAGGCAAGATCTTAGGTGTTGATTGCTCCGCCAAGCCCGCGGCGGTTCTCCAGCTGCTCGTGGGTAGTAAGACGTGGAAGCTCCACGTGGGCGATACCGGCCACGTGGTCGTGATTGGAGCAGACGAGTTTTCCTGTTCATGGGCGAACCAGAGAGTGGCCGTGAACTACCGCAAGACCGGAGAGGGCACGGGGGAAGTGGTTTCGGTGGAGATCCAGTGAGAAGAGTACAAATCGGGATGCTTCTGTTGTTTGGTTCGCTGGGCTTCGCGCAGGAGGGCTGGGAGCGGGAGCACGAAGCCGGCGCCAGGGCGGCCAAGCAAGCCAGATTCGCAGAGGCGGAGAAACTGCTGCTGCAGTCGGAGCGGGAGGCACGGCGAAATTCGGAAACGAGTCCCTTATTGGCGCGCAGCTTGCTGGACCTGGCGGAAGTTTACCGGACGGAAGGGAACTACGGGGAGGCGCAGGCACGGTATGAGGAAGCGCTGAAGATTTACACGCGGCAGTCCGGGGAGGACTCGCTGCAGGTTGCAGAGGTCCTGAATAAGCACGCCGAACTCTACAAGACCCTGAACGACTACGCCAAGGCTGAACCGCTGTTGCAGCGATCCCTGGAAATCCGGCAAAGGAAACTGCCGGCGGACAGCGGCGAAGTTGCGCAGGTGCAGAACGATCTGGGGGAGCTGTACACGTACAGGAAGACGGGCAAGACCAGCCAGGCGGAATCGTCATACCGGAAGGCGGTGGGCATCTTCGGGAAGACCGTAGGGGGCGAACATCCTGATTACGCGAACGCGATGGAGGGGCTGGCGCTGTTCTATTCGGAGCGGAGACAGTTTGACCTGGCGGTGCCGTTGCTGCAGCGAATATTGGAAATTCGGGAGAAGGTATTCGGACCGGAGCACCACGATGTGGCGGTGAGCCTGGATGAGATCGGACTCGCAACCTTGCAGCAACGGCAGTATAGGTCCGCGATCAGCTCTTACGAGCGCTCCGTGAAAATCTGGGAGAAGATCTTTGGGCCAGAAAGCGAGGTGCTTTCGCCGGATTTGAACAATCTGGCCGCCGCATATGAAGGGCTATCGAATTACACAGCCGCAGAACCGCTGCTGCAGCGTGCTGTGAGGATTGATGAAAAGGCATTAGGGCCGACAGCCCGGACCTGGCGGCTGATCTGCATAATCTGGCAACGCTGTTGTACCTAAGCAGACGGGCGGCGCAGTCGCTACCATTCTATGATCGTGCACTGGGGATACGTTTGAAGTCGCTTGGAGTTGAAGACCAGGACACGCAGGCTACGATTGCGAACTACGCAAGCGCCCTGCGAGCGCTTCATCGCGACGCCGAAGCGCAGACTCTCGAGTCAAGACTGAACACGGGAAAACAAAAGACCTGCGGAAATCAGTGAACCGCGTGTCCGACACTCACCGAAATAGAGAAGGGAAAGGAAATGCGACCGGATGTTGCTGAGAGTGTGCTGATCCACAAGTAAACCTGCCGTTCGAGAATCGGGTGTTAGTT
>VBOG01000059.1 GCA_005877815.1 Nitrospirota bacterium | reverse complement strand
ATCCAAACAGTCCTGGACCCCTAAAACTTTTTCAGATCGTTCAGCCAGTCCGCGTCGCGTCTGTCTCCTGTCCTTTGGGTACCCTGCTTTTCGCGTCCTGTTTTCTTTACAGTCTTAAGGTACTCTGCTACGTTTCGGGCTCATGAAGCCACACTTGATCACCATTCTAGTGTTAGATGACGAAGATATCATCCGCGCTATTGGTGTGCGCACGCTGAAACATGCAGGCTATCGCGTGCTTGATGCTAAAGGCGGACAAGAGGCTATCAAGACGGCCAAGGAGCACATTGGGCCGATTCGCTTGCCTCTCACTGCCATCGTGATGTGGAAAGAAAATGGGTCGGCAGGTGCCGGACGCCATCAGCCCGTCTCGCCCTACGATGCAGGTGCTATATATGTCAGCCTTTGTCGGGCACGCGAGTGACCTATTAGAGAAGAACGCGTCGTTCATCGCAAAACCGTTCAAGCCATCGGCGCTTTTAGATGCCGTTCAATCCACACTGGCCAGCACTGTACGCAACCAACAGATGAGAAGGAGGTTGGATACTGAGCTGTAGCAGCGGGCCAAAAGAAAAAAAGATCGAGTTTGTTTACATGGCTTTGGGGGCGAGTGACGCCACTGGGGTGGGGGCCTTACCACTGACCGAAGGGTACGTCTATCTGATCAGTCGGGAGTTGGGTCGTCGGATTCCTGGAGAGGTCTTAATCAATCTCGGGGTTCCTGGGGCTCGGATTGATTTGATCAAGGAACAGGTGCGCGTGGCAAAGCAACTTGGTACCAAGGCTAATTTAGTGACCCTTTGGACCGGCGTCAATGACTTGGTGCATGGAGACGATCCACGGGCATTCCGGGAGGATCTGCGTTTCCTGCTCCACACCGTCCGAGACTCTATTTCTAAAACCATCGTGGTCGCCAACCTTCCCGATCTCACTCAGCTTCCTCACTTTCGAACGGCCCCAAATCCGTCGGTCACATTGGATCGCGTCAAAGCGTACAATCGGGCCATAGAAGAGGAAGCCGCGGCGGTCGGCGCGTCGCTTGTCAATCTCTTTGTCCAGCCAGTACGTGAAGACTTAATATTCGATATTGATGGATTCCACCCAAACGATGCAGGCCACCGTGAACTGGCGAGATTATTTCTAGCGGTGATCTTGCCGCGGCTCGGATTGCGATAATGCATTTCGCCAAGTGAGACGAGGAAAGATGTCCGTATTGTAAGATTGACACTCAGTGAATTGCCGCCGCATATAACGTTTCAGTCCCCGTCCTTAATATTCCGATTCTTGGTCTCGAACCTGACGATCCGGAAGCGGCAGTCGCTCACCTCCAGGGCATATCTATCGACAGCAATATGTGGTCTTCACGCGTGCGGCCAAGGCGCTAGACACGCCGATTCTTGGTCTCGAATCCTGAAGACAAGGGACGAGCAGCCGGATAACAGATAACCTCCCGGCCGCCCGTTAAAGTCTGCCCCTTACCGCAGCGGAACGCACAATTTCCAGGCAAAATGGAAAACTAAAGCGCCTCACCGCAACCATCCTCCATTTTTCCGCTACCTGCCGCCAGCTTATCTCGCTTTGCCATTACTTCGACATCCATTGCAGGGTACTTAAAACCAATGGATGGCTTGCTTAATGGTAATTTCCAGGTATAATTTGCGTCCTCTCACCAAATAGGAGTCATTATGAAATCTCATATTGCCGTAATGAGATATTACGTGTTGATCCTCACGCTCATGTTGACGATGGGGCCGGCGGTGCTCTTTGCGGCCGAACGACTGGACTTGGTGCCACCGCAATTTCTCACTGCCCCAATTCATGCGCCGGAGCAGATTCAAGACCTCATCAGCGGGCGCTTGACCTTTGCCGCCTCCAAGAGTCCAGCGCAAGGCGGCGGCGGGGCCACGGGAGCCAGCACATCAACTGCGACATTCTCGCTGATCACGCAGACCGATGGCGTTACAACGGACGCGGTAAATCGCCTCAATTCCTACCAGGGGGAGACGGCTATCGCGAAACTTCCGGGACTTTGGGTCGGCGGCTTTAATTCGATTTTTCCTGGTCAGTGTAGCGCCGCGCTCGCCAATTGCGCTCCGGGCGCTACCATTTCAACCACAACCGTGAGCTGGACGACGAGCAGTGTCCCGATCATGGGAAATAGTCTCGGCTTCGATCCCTCCGTCGCGGTGGACGCGAATGGAACGATTTATTATGGCTACGGCGTGTGTAGCGGAAGCTGCCAGACCGCCAATGCCATCGTCGCGACATCTACGGACGGTGTGAGCTGGACCGCTCATGCCGTGACCGCCGCGCAAGG
Source organism: Nitrospirota bacterium (assembly GCA_005877815.1). Taxonomy (GTDB): domain Bacteria; phylum Nitrospirota; class Nitrospiria; order Nitrospirales; family NS-4; genus NS-4. The sequence continues at coordinate 17,475 of VBOG01000059.1, read as the reverse complement.
CGGCATCTTTGACGACAAATATTGGGTCGCTGCGGACCCGAACCCTGCGCGCGCCGGCCGGGCGTACCTCGCCTGGGATCGCAATAAAGGGAATAATCAAACATTGTTCGTCTCCCGGACACAGGATTCGGGGAACACCTGGTCATCACCCGTCAAGATCAACGACGGCACATCGCAGTCGGAACGTGTCATCTACGCGATGCCGGCCGTGGACCCAACCACGGGAGCGGTGTATGTGGTCTGGATGGATTATGCGAAAAAGGGCCTGTATGTCGATAAATCCACCGACGGCGGTGCCACATGGGGCAAGGATGTTGTGGCCGCTTCCTTGAGTGCGACATTCACCGACATCGGATGTAACGGCGGCCGCAGCATGGCGTCAGCGCCCTACATCGCCGTGGATAGCCAGGGCTGGGTCTATGTCACCTACTCGGATATCAAGAGCACGACGGGTATGGATGTCTATCTCGTCTATTCAAAGGATGCGGGGCAGCATTGGCAGGGGCCATACCAGCTGAACGATGTGACGAAGGGGCACCAATACAACCCGGCGCTGAGCGTCGTCGGAAACGGCCAGATCCATGCGAGCTGGCTCGATCGGCGCGATGATCCGCAAAACTGCCTGACGCACGCGTACTCGGCGTACTCGAGCGGCGTGTTTGCAGCCGATGGCACGCCCCAGTTCTCAGCTAACGGACGGTTGACGACGGCATCCTCAAATTTCGATGGCAACCCCAACGGCCCTGGCGATTACACGGGGATTGTTGCCTATCCTGCCGGAACGTCCACGGCGGCTCTTCCGTTCTTCCCCACGCACCTGTCTTCTGATACGTCCGCTCAAACAGGCCAAGCCGGCGGATACGAGGCGTACGTCACTGAGGTGCAACCGTAGCAGACACCAAGCGAAGGATCCATGAATCTTGTGCTGAGATCCTTCGCGTGTATGCCATCACCGCAATAGAATGTGCAGTTTCCTGGCAAAATGGAATTTAAAGCGCCTCCCCGCAACCAAATCTAAACGATTGAATCGGAATTGAGAAAAAAGGGCCACGGAAGCGTGGCCCTTTTCTTTTTTGTTTTCCTCGGTTGCGCCGGGTTTGCGGTTTCAGCCACAGTGGGCAGTGTATCCAGTCGGTCCACCGCCTGAGGTACATATGCGGGGCGTATCTATAGGCGGCAATATGTGGTCTTCCTGCGTGCCGTAGGCGGCAAGATCGCTCCTTCGCGAATATTTCGATCCCACGCGTGCGGCCAAGGCGCTAGACACGCCGATTCTTGGTCTCGAATCCTGAGGACAAGGGACGAGCAGCCGGATAACGAACTCCGAGTCGCCCCCGTGATAGTGACGTCCAGCGAATAGGATGATTCGAAGTTAAGAGATTGGGATTCGAGTTGCCCTGGACTTTTTCGCCGTCTGAAAACGCTATTTTTTTAAGACGGCATCCTTACAGGCCTTAGCGACCCGGAACTTTACCACGCGCTTAGCCGGAATCTTGATCGCCTCGCCAGTTTGGGGATTACGCCCCATCCGAGCCGTCCGGTTCTTCAGGACGAGCTTCCCGATTCCCGGCAAGGTAAAGGTGTTCTTTGCCTCTTTATAGGCCAATGACGCCATCTCGTCGAGGAACTGACCCGCGATCTTCTTCGTGACGCCGACTTTCCCGGCAAGATGGTCCATAATCTTCGATTTGGTCATCGCTTTCGCCATACGTGGCTCCTTCCAATTAAGGTGGTGTTTCGCACTGCGGCTTATAACACGGGGCAAGTTAAAAGTAAAAACTTTCGTAGCATGCTCGACAAGATTTGTCTATTAGTAGGCGCGTGCCTGAAGACCGCTAAATCCATGCTTAAGAAGTTTAAAACTCTCCCAAACCATGTGAATCACTCCCCACGCCATGAGGCCGAGGGGCATTTTGGGGGGGTTGCGCCTGAGTTGCAGAGGGGGGACGGGTTACCCTGTTGCGGCTTGATGCCGTCCCTAAGAATAAATCGGGGTTGGAGTCGATTTATAGAACCCTTCTATTCGACTTGCTGAATGGCCGACAGCAGCCACTTTCCACCGTGATAGCGCATGAACGTCCAGGCTTCGGTTGACTCGACCGGCGTGGCCTCACTCCCATCCACGACATAACCCGGCTCGCCGCGCTGTTTCGACAACGACACCGTGTAATCTCGCGCGTTCCACTGCAGCAGGGCGGTCGCATAGTCAACGGCGTTTTCCGTCCACGACTCCCTAGTCTCGGTCTTCAGAATGGTGACGTCCTCCACCCGGTTCTCGACATCCTTGCTCGTGTTTTCGGTGAGCGCGCTGCTGAAATAGTGGAGCATCTCCGGCGTCGTCACGCGCTTCAAGGCTTCCAGATTCTGCTTCGACCACGCGGTCTGCACGTTCACGAGAATGTCTCTGAAGGACGTCTCGTCCTGTGGACTCGCGACTGTCGCAATGTCGGGTTGTTGAGTCATGAAGCCACTGCGTGACTCAGGAGCCGCCACATTCAGATCGCTGGCCGACTCCCGTCGGAGGACCGGACCGGTGGGGGCCAGACTCGGTTGGCGTCTCACTCTCATGAAGTAGTAAAGCGCGGCGGCACCCAAGGCCACCAACAAAAGCAGCATTCCCATGTTTCCCCCGGTTTCTTCCACTGAATCCTTAGCGTCGGAGTTCGCCATGCTGTTATTGGCGCCGAAGAGCATATGCCCGATCCAGGATCCGGCGAATCCAGCCGCAAGACCGGTGAGGATCGGATGGCGTTGGAAGAATGACGGTTGGGAAACAGGCTGCGGGGCGACCGGCGCAGGTCCCGCGGCACTGGGCGTCGGTTGCGGCGTCGTGGAACGTTCAATCGGCCTGTAGCTATTATTGTCATAGGTCCGGGAGCCGCGGCTGCCTTCGCTGCCGTAGGTCATACCGCCGCTGCTTGAGCCGCTTCCCGAGGAACTACGGCCTCCGGCCTTTGCGAATGAGAGCGTGGGGACGGCGAGAGAGAGCGCGAGCGAGAGGGCGATGAGTTTTGTCGGTTTCAAGGGCATTCCTTTCAGTGGAAATCGGTGCAAGAGGATCGTCGCGAGGTTATATCAGGTATAGACGCCGAATCCAACACATCACCAACAGCAGTCACTCCATCCTTCATTTTGCATGGCTGGCTTCTCTCTCATTTTGAAGACGAATGTGTTCTCGAATCATTGGTTGACATTTCCGTACCCCTCCGCTAAACCCGTTCAAAGCCAGGCAGCACCGGATTAGGCACGAAAATCATCAAGGATGTGATCGACGTACATGGCGGCAAGATCACCGTAGAAAGCGAGGAGAACAAGGGCACATCATTCCATATCTGGTTACCATTGAATGCCACACTCACACGAATGCCACTTAACAGGCTTCATATGAAGAAGCTGAAATCCAATCCGAAACGGCCATTGAACTGGGGCGGCAATGCTCAATTGTGCGTTCGAAAAACCGGCTTGACAGGACGGCCCACGAGATATTTCTCGACTCCTTCATCCAGCGCTTTCCGGTAGACGTACAGCGATTCCGCGATCACGTCGATGGTGTGGTCGATATCGCGATCCGTATGAGAAAAACTGACGACCAATGAAGGGGCGATGACCCCGCGTTTGATAATTTCCTGCAGGAAGAGGGTTCGAAACACCTGTGAGGGGACTTTGTTTTCGTCGCGGGTCACATACGTGAGGTTGCAGGGTTTGCCGGCTATCTGAAAATACTCATCCAAACGCCATTCTTGTATCGCGCATTGTATGCCTTTGGCCAGGCGTTCCCCCTGGCGGTAAAGGTACGGCACGACCTCTTGCTCTTCGTATATTCGCATGGTCGCGATCGCCGCCGCTAACGAATGGGTCTCTGCTCCGTGGGTGGTGGAGAGCAGAAAGACGCGCTCCTTGCTATGGTGCAGTCCTCCCAATTGCATGATCTCTCGTTTGCCTGCCAATGCTGCGATGGCAAAACCATTTCCCATCGCTTTGCCGAACGTGGAGAGATCCGGCACGATCTCGTAATATGTTTGGGCGCCGCCGAGATGCCACCGGAATCCGGTAATCATTTCATCCAGAATAAACAGTGATCCCTCTACGCGGCATATCGTCTGCAGGTCATGAAGAAAATTGTGAACGGGCGCCACGGAGGTCTCGGCTTCCATGATGACGCATGCGATCCGTCCCGGGTGCTGGGCAAAAAGAGCCTTGACCGAATCAATGTCGTTGTATTTGAACTTGACCGTCATCTTCCGGATGTCCGCGGGAATGCCGGCAGCCATCGGCGTGCTCCCGATGAACCAGTCATCCACGGAGTAAAAAGGGTGATCGGCACACACGGCGACAAGATCCCTCCCCGTGTATGCGCGAGCCAGTTTCACCGCGGCGGTGGTGACGTCCGACCCGTTTTTGGCAAATTTGACCATCTCGGCACCCGCAATCAGGCTGACGATTTTTTCCGCGCATTCCGTCTCGATGGGCGCTGGCCGTGTAAAGTTGGTCCCCGAGAGCATCTGTTTATACGCCGCTTCTATGACGGGGGGGTAGGCGTGCCCAAGCGTCACCGACCGACAGCCCATGGCGTATTCGATATATTCGTTCCCGTCAGCGTCCAGTACGTGGCAGCCCTTGCCCTTCGCGATAAATCCTGGAGCGAGTTCAGGGAATTGATCGTCGCCTTTGGCATAGGTGTGGGAACCTCCGGGAATAAGCGCATGGGACTTTTGCTGTAATGCGCGAGACGTTTGGAGATTCATGGTGCGTGTCCCGTTAAAGTAGCCCTGGTCGAGATACTTGTGGCGGGATACCGGGCTTCGGCGCGTATCAAAGAGGAACAATAAGGGCTTGGATGTTTTCAGGCGATGCTTCAGACGCGTGACCATGTGCTCTCTACTACGAGGCTATCTTTTCCCCTAGCGTCTGATTGTTAGTGAAAATATTTTTTTGTTCAAAGGTTCTTAAGAATAGTTTGGAAACGAAAGTGGCGATCCCAATCACGGAGCGGGCGGCTCAATCGGTCTGTCTACGCTCTTCTCCCTACTTTAGCAGGGATTTCCCACGATCTTCATTGTCGTCCGTTGCCCACCGGAATTCCCGATATAATCGAATGCCTTGACCGGTTCTGTCATGCCGACTGGAAGGCAGGAGCAGTCCAAAAAGACGGTGAATGGGTGGTATCCATTCGAGAAGCGCGTGAAGTGTGGAGACAGATGTGCTCTCGTCAAGTGTGACTATCGCCAGGCAATGAGAGGGAGGCTGGCCGGACTTTACCGCCAGGCCAGCGTCCGCAGAAGGTCTATCTAGGGGCTGGATGGATGTTCGCCGCGCGGTGATCGCTGCTCACCTCCGCTTCGATCCGATCGCCTACTCTGGGCGTCCCGACTATGCGGGTTCCGCCATCAATTTTTAAGGTGATCTCCTTTCCGTCCGCCCCCCGAACGACATAGCGATCCTTCTCGATGTTGAGCACCTCACCCGTGATCAGATTCGACCCGATTTGAGTGTGATTGCCAGGCGGAGGCGCTGACGTTGACGGCGCTCCGGCTGGTGGGTTTGGTTCAGATGTGACCGCCAGGCTTACGGTCGCTGCGCTGAAGATCAAGACCCCTAATGCAAGTGTCGTGCATGCTGTTCTCATGGAGCGTTCCTCCTTTGGATTGACTGTACAACGGCAGCGAGGCCGATGCCCATGCTACTGAAGGGCAGGGGAACGCATCTTTTCAGAGGTCAGGAATTGGGCTGGAGGCTACGCAGCCGTGTGCTTCTCGGGTTGCGATGACGGAGCCTTCCGCACCTTCCAATAAATCAGTTGGGCGCCGGGCTTTGAGGTGAAGTAATACCAGATCCATTCGGACATCACCCGAAGCCGGTTCCGAAACCCGATCAGGAAGAAGATATGGACAAAGGACCAGAGCAACCATGCCGTCACACCGGCAAAGCGAAGCGTGCCGATCTGCGCGATTGCTTTTGCGCGCCCGATGGTGGTCATGCTGCCCCAATCCCTATAGACAAAGGGCTTTCGTCTCTCCTGGGGGATGCTCTGCGCGATCACGCGCGCGACATACCGTGCTTGCTGCATGGCCACGGGCGCCAATCCCGGGAGGGGATGGCGGCGAGCGTCATAGGCGCAAGCGGCATCGCCGATGACAAAGACGCGGGACTCTTCGGGGATGGTTAAATCCGGCCGGACAATCACTCGCCGCTGCGCATCAAGCGGCACATTGAGTGTGCGCAGCAGGGGAGACGCCTGATTGCCGGCGGCCCAAATCACATTCGCGGTTTCAAGCAATGTCTTCCCGGCATAGACGCCATCTCTGGTCACATCCGTGACACGGGTCTTCAGGTGGACGGTCACCCCCAACTCTTTTAGGAACTGCATGGCCTTGTCGGACAACTCCTCCGGATACGCCGATAAGACGCGATCCTCACCCTCAAGCAGAATGATCCGGAAGTCATCAGGCTGGATACCGGGAAAATCGCGCACGATCGCTTGCCGGGCAATTTCGGCCAGCGCCCCTGCGACTTCGACGCCGGTGGCACCCCCGCCCACCACCACATAGGTCAGATGCTTGCGAGCCGCGGGCGTATCCGGCAATTGCACCGCGCATTCAAACGACAGCAGGAGGCGATCGCGAATCTCAAGCGCATCGGCCAGCGTTTTCAATCCAGGAGCAAACGTCTCCCAGTCGTCCTTGCCGAAATAAAAATGTCGGGAACCCGGCGCGACGATCAGGTAATCGAACGAGAGATTCGTCTCGTCCGACAGGATCACGGCGCGACGCTGACGGTCGATCGTCATGACGTCTTCCATCACGATACGCACGTTGCGCTGGGATCGCAGCGTGGCGCGCAGCGGCGCAGCGATGTCTGCAGGCGAGAGCGCGGCAGTCGCGACCTGATAGAGGAGCGGCTGAAACACATGATGGTTGGTGCGATCGATCAGTGTGATCGCGACCTCGGCCCGACGGAGTTCTTGCGTCGCAGTTAAACCACCGAATCCCCCGCCGATGATGACGACGCGCGATTTCTGTTTCACGGTCGCGCGACCAGTGGCGTTTAGCACGCGCAGCTATCGGCGCGACTTGGGACGCGCTTTCAGGTTGTCAGGATGCGCCGAAAAAAACAGCGCTTTGAGCAGTGAGAGGAATGTTCGTACCATCGACCTTCCTTTTGTCAGAGACCTGTAGGTTCATACAGCCCAAGGACCCGGACCAACAACCCACCTAATAGGGGAAGGACAGTGATTTGTCGCTGCGCGGGGTGGGGGGTGTATATTATAAGCAAGAGGGCTCGAACAGCGAGGTTCACTGTGGTGAAGGGAGCCGCAGCCGTCCTTGTTCTCCTCATAGCAAGCCCCGCCGGGGCTGCAATATGGCGGTGCCCGCAATCGAACGGCGGCGTCATGTTCACTGACCAGGCCGAGGCAGAATGCGAGCCCTACACGCCGCAAAGTGGTTATGTCGTGGGTCCGCCCTCTGCGCCTTCCGTCGCGCCTCAGCCATCGGCTCCTCCTGAGCCAGCGCCGCCTCCGGTGTATGTCCCGCCGCCCTATGACGAAGCAACGTCTTACCCTTATCCATATCCTTACCCGTATGACTTCGGTCCTTACTATTACTCCGGAATCTATGTCTACCCCGGCTGGTTCTGGTCGCGGCCTCGCGCGCCATTTTTTGTGGTGCCACGCCATAGTGGGCCACGGTATCATAACGGAGGGCCCAGGCTGATGCCGTCGCCGACTCCCCGCCATGGATCGCCAAGCTTCAGGGGTGGCAGCCATGGATCGCCAAGCTTTAGAGGCGGCGGGCATTCAGGCGGACGTCGCTAAGTCGCGAATGCGGAGCATGTGGGATGGGTGATCCGACGACAACTCGTGTCAGCCGGTAGAGTTGATTGCTGAAACAGATCGCTGAGGATCGAGAAGTTCGCTAGAGGGCACACCTGCCCTCTAGCGGCAGCCAGACTTGTTAATCCTTCTTCTGGACGATTTTTCCGTCAAAAGCATCGACCCAGACCTTATAGGTTTTCTTAGTAGGGTCAACAATCTCGACTTTGTAGGTCGCCCGCCCATTCTCTTTGCTCATTTCGATTTCGTACGGTTTGCCTCCGGGAACTGTCTGCACGGCTGTGGCGATTGCCTGCTCCATTGGAATTCTTGCTTCCAGGGCCATTTCTTTGTCTGAAGCCGCCCATGCGTTATTGACAAACAACCCAGCGACTAACAATGCGATCGCTAACGCATATCTCATAGTGAATCCTCCTGTATTGAACCTCGACCCTGGATCATTGTAAGCGGGCAGGCGGGGCAAGAGTATGCCACTAAAGACAGGGAGCGACGGAATTTTTTCAGAGGGTATAGGAGGTCTTACGGCTCCAGCACCGCTCGGACTTTGTCGAGTAACTGATCGGATGTGAAAGGTTTGGCAATGAACTCACAGGTACTATCCAAAACGGAGGAAGACCCGATGCTATAGTCTACGTAGCCGGACATATAGAGAACCTTGATCGTCGGCCGTGCGGCGCTGATCTGTCGAGCGATCTCTCGACAATTTTCACGCCACAGCACCACATCTGTCAAAAGCAGGCGAATGGAACCGATGTAATCTTTGGATATAGCGATCGCGGCTTTGCCGCTGCTCGCCGCCAACACGTTATATCCTGCCCCTTGCAACATGTTCACGACAAGTTCCCGTATCGGCTCTTCGTCGTCAATCACCAAAATTGTGATCAATCGGCCCTCATACTTTTTGTATGTCGACGGGAACTCTAACACTGACGGAGGTACGTAACAAGTGGCAGAATCAGGAGCGGTGTTCCTACAAGAAGAGGGCCTTCTGTTATAAGAGGGTTAAGAAACTCAGAAGGCCCCCACGAGGGTATTGGCCTGTTTGCCGGCGGGGTTCAGGCCTCCACTCTCAAACTTGTAGACCTTCACGTATAAAACCTCTCCAGTGGTCTTGTCAACTGGGCACTTTTACTACCTGTTTACATGGCCCAATCGGACATACTTCCGAGCATGCGACCCATGTTTGTGGACAAGCTATGAGCGCGCATATTAAAATACGATACGGATCGTGGTATCCCAAAAGCAGAGGTGCATGTATGTACATTTTGCTGGCCGCCTCTTTCAGCGTTCTCGTCGGACTCTTCGCTTCCGGCATGTCGGATGCCTATATTTGGCGCTGTCACACGCCGCGCGGAGATGTGTGGACGGAGCAGCCCCACGGGTACAATGACTGTCAGGAGTTTGACGGGACCTATAATCCCAGCGCTGCGCCGCCGCCAGCATACAATGCACCCTCCCAACCCGCACCTCAGACGGCACCGCCGACTGTCGTTGCGCCCCCTGCGCCTCCGTATGCTTATGCACCATATCCTTATCCGTATCCGTATCCATACCCGTATCCTTATGCGTATGCGCCGTACTACTACCCTGCGCCAGGCCTCTATATCGGGCCGCCTTTATTTTCATTTCGGTTCGGGTTCGGGGGGCACGGACACTTCAGACGCTAGCCGTCGACGCTGCGGCCGATCATCCTCCTCTAAGGAAAGCGCTTCCACACTCGACTGCTCGATAAGCAAACGCCATACTTTGGCTGGTAAGCTAGAGTAGCGAGAGAAGAGCGACATTCAGCGATGAATCACACACACGAGACAAGCGTGACTCAGCGGAAGACATCCACGGGTCCACTCAGGTCTGACGCGTTGGTGTTCTTTGGCGCCTCGGGCGACCTGGCGTACAAAAAAATCTTCCCTGCCTTGCAGGGTATGGTCAAGCGTGGAACCCTCACGATGCCCATTATCGGGGTTGCGAAATCAGGATGGGGGATTGAGCAACTTCGGGCTCGTGCCCGTGCCAGCATTACGGAGTACGGTGGGGGTGTCGACGAATCTGCTTTTGGCAAGCTCCTGCAATTGCTCCAGTACATTGACGGTGATTATCAGGATCTCTCGACATACACTCAATTGCGAAAGGCGCTCGGCAGCGCGGCACGCCCGGCACATTACCTGGCGATCCCACCCAGTGTATTCCAGACGGTTACGGAAGGGATCCAGAAGTCGGGTTGCGCCAGCAATGCGCGTGTCATCCTGGAGAAACCGTTCGGACGAGACCTCGCCTCCGCCCAAGCCTTGAACGGCACACTGCGCGCGGTCTTTCCGGAATCCCGGATCTTCCGGATCGACCATTACCTCGGGAAGGAGGCCGTCGAGAACCTGCTGTTCTTTCGTTTCGCCAACACGTTTCTTGAACCGATCTGGAACCGCAACTATGTCCAGAGTGTCCAGATTACGATGGCCGAGAAGTTCGGGGTGGCCGGGCGGGGAAAAATGTATGATGAGCTCGGCGCCATTCGGGACGTCGTGCAGAATCATCTGCTTCAGGTGATCGCCTTTTTGGCGATGGAGCCGCCCACAATGATGTACCACGAATCGCTCCGCGATGAGCAGGTGAAAGTCTTTCGCATGATTCCGCCGCTCGAACCGGCAGACCTTGTCCGAGGCCAATTCCGTGGCTATACCAGGGAGCCCGGCGTGGCGCCCGACTCACAGGTGGAAACATTTGCCGCCGTTCGCTTGTGTGTGGATTCCTGGCGATGGGCCGATGTGCCGTTCTTGATCCGTGCGGGGAAATGCCTGCCGGTAACGGCCACTGAAGTGCTGGTCAAGCTGAAGAAGCCGCCCCTCAGCAAGCTCACATCGGCGGACAATGCGTTCCGCTTTCGGCTGGGTCCTGAACTCGCGATCAGCCTGCGCGCACGGGTGAAGCGTCCGGGCCCTGAAATGGTGTCGATGCCGGCCGATCTTTCCGTGGTCAAGAAGACGACCTCGGACGAAATGGATGCCTATGAACGACTCCTCACTGACGCAATCAACGGAGACCCGATGCTCTTTGTCCGCCAGGATGCCGTCGAGGCGGCCTGGACCATCGTGGACCCGATTCTGGGCAATGCGACTCCACTCCATCTCTATGAACAGGGTACCTGGGGACCCAAGGAAGCCGACGGCATGGCGGCTGATGTCGAGGGGTGGCATAACCCCGACATCGGCGTATGACCTCGTGTGTGCTGGTTTGGTTTGCTTCCTGTGTGCTGGTGTGTTAGAGTACCCCCATTGCTTTCATCGCTGTAGGGCCTGGCGGGGAGGCGACATAAGGTTCAGGCCCTGAAATCGATATTGCCTAAGGAATCTGATCGGAACGTCCTGAACGCTGCCTGTTCAAAGCATCGTCCTTGATAATCTTCCTTCTCGTTTCCTGATATTCAGCAATGTCACAGTTGAGAGGAGGTACCATGGGTACCAAATTGTATGTGGGTGGTCTGCCTTATTCCGTCACCGAGCAACAGCTGAACGACCTGTTCTCCCAGCAAGGGACGGTGTCATCGGCCAAGGTGATTACGGATAAGTTTACGGGCCAGTCACGGGGTTTTGCCTTCGTCGAGATGAGCACGTCCGAGGAAGCCCAGAAGGCCATCAGCGCGCTGAACGGCACGCAGATGGACGGACGGACTCTGATCGTGAACGAAGCCAAGCCTCAAGAAAAGCGCTCCGGCGGAACTTTCGCCGGGAGCCGGGATCGCTACTGAGGACGTCACCGTCACAGCAGTAAACAGGGGCGCCTCGACAAGAGGCGCCCTTCGACCCTCACCCTGGAGAACATCAGCTGATGGTTGCCACTACCGACCCAATACAGACTCCTCCCAGAACATGGAACTACGGCACCGTTTTTCTCTTTAGTCTCATCACCACGAGTGCTGTCATTGGTGTGCCCGCCTTCGCCTATTTTTATGATTACACCTGGGTGGATTGGACCATGTTCGGCCTCCTCTATGTCATTACGGGTCTGGGGATTACCGTCGGGTATCATCGCCTGTTTGCTCATCGGAGTTTCAATTGCCCGAATTGGGTCAAGGGGGGATTGTTGATCGCTGGCGGGTGGGCGCTGCAAAACTCGGCGCTGAAATGGGCGTCAGATCATATCCGCCATCATGCACGCTGCGACCAGGACGAAGATCCGTATAACGCCCTGCGAGGGTTCTGGTTCAGTCACGTGGGATGGCTGTTCGTGAATGACCGCCATGCCGACGAGAAATATGCGTCCCGCTTACGTCAGGACTCGGTGGTGGTGTGGCAGCAGCGCTACTATGTGCCGATCGTCTTATCCGGGTTGATCCTGCCGTTCATCGTGGGCGTTCTCTATAACGGCTGGATCAGCGGTCTGGGATGTTTCCTATTGGCGGGCGTCGGACGCACGTTTTTCGTGCTCAATTCCACGTTCTGCATCAATTCCGTGTGCCATCTCTGGGGTAGTCAACCGCATACGACCGCAGATTCGAGCCGGGACAGTTGGGCAGTCTCGCTCCTGACGTTCGGCGAGGGCTATCACAACTACCACCACACGCACCAAAGAGATTACCGCAACGGCCCCCGGTGGTACAATTTCGATCCCTCCAAATGGCTGATCTTCGGGTTATCTCTCATGGGCATGGCTCGCGACCTTTGTCGGGTCCAGCCTGAGCGTACGCGCTTCGTCAGGTCGCCGTCGCGTTAACGGTCGCAGGCCGCCTGCCACACACCTTCCTTCAACGCCCCCGAAGCCGCGATAAGTAGCTGCGGCAACAGGGGTTTTACCTTTTCTAGTTTTCCGTGTCTCAGTCTACAGCGAACGATCCAAAGACTGTGATATAGGATCTTTATGAAGGCACGCGTCAAATTTGTGCTGACCCAGCTGCTCGTCGTGCTGCTGTCCATGTCTGTTGCGTTCCCGCAGGAAAGCATGCCCGTGCCGCAGCAAAGTACGGCGGTGCCAAACAGGCCGACGGTGACGCAGCAAGAACTCGATCAGATGCTTGCGCCGATCGCGCTGTACCCCGATGCGCTGCTCTCGCAGATTTTGATGGCGTCGACGTATCCGCTCGAAGTCATCCAAGCCGCCCGTTGGTCCAAGGCCAATCCCACCCTCAAAGGTGACGAAGCCGTCAAGGCCGTCGACGGAAATAATTGGGAACCCAGCGTCAAATCGCTCGTCGCATTCCCTCAGATTCTCACGATGATGGATGAGAACCTGAATTGGATGGAAAGGCTCGGCGATGCCTTCCTCGCCCAGGAGGCGCAGGTCATGGACACCGTTCAGCATTTGCGTCAGAAGGCGTACGAGGCCGGCAATCTGAAGTCATCCAACGAGGTCCGTGTCGAGCAACAGGGACAGACCATCGTGGTCGAATCGCCGAACCCGCAGGTGATCTACGTCCCATACTACGACCCGAGAGTCGTCTATGGGCCGTGGTGGTGGCCGGCGTATCCGCCGGTCTATTGGGGACCGTGGCCCGGTTATTACGTGTCGCCGGGATTCGGAGCAGGGTTTGTGTGGGGCGTCGGGATCACCTTGGGTGTAGGATTTTTCTTCGGCGCTTTCGACTGGCCGCATCGCCACGTCAACATCGTGACCGTGAACAATTATTACTACCGGAACAATGTGGTGAGGGTGTGGGAGCACGATCCGGTTCATCGCCGGGGAGTTCCCTATCGGAATGTGGTCTTGCGTCAACAATATGGACGCACAAGCGCGTTCCCTGAGGCGCGACGCGATTTTCGCGGACATGATCGGCCGGTGCTCGAGGGGCGTCGCGAGTTTGGCAATCATTTGGATGCCCCCCGCGGTCCCGTCCGCCGACCTGAAGAACGGAGCCGCCCTGGCGTTCCTGGTGACCGTCCGATTACTGGCAGCACGCCCAGCCGCTCGAATGTGCCTGACGCCGGCCGTTCCGATCTGCGCAGCATTCCAAGCCGCCCGAGTGTGTCCAACGAAGGTAGTCGTCCTGTTGAACAGCGACCCCATGTCTTCGAAGGCGTCGGCCGCGGAGCGGACGCTCGTAACTCCAGTGCGCGGGGACACGCGAGTTCCCAACAGGGCCAGCATAGGGGCGGAGGGCAGGGCGGTGGTGGCCAGCAGGGCGGCGGCGGCCAGCAGGGCGGCGGCGGACATCGCTAGCAGTCAGACGTGGTGAGAGGAATGGTGCCTATGGAAGTAGGGTGGCCTATGCGGTGCCGGGAGGGAGGGCTGTGCCTGGCAATCTTCGCGCTCGTGCTGTTTGCTCTTTCCCCCATGGCCCCGGCGGCGGATGCCACGCAAAAGAACTTCGCGTCGCCCGAGGATGGGATCGCCGCATTGGTTGAAACTGTCAAATTGAATGAGCAAGCGAAGTTGGATGCGATTCTAGGTTCTCACGGCACCAGATTGATTAGTTCAGGCGACGAGGTCGCCGATAGGCAAGGCCGCGAACGTTTTCTCAAGGCCTACGACGAAGCCAACAAGCTTGTGCTCGAAGGCGACACAGCGACGCTCGTGATCGGCAAGGACGAGTGGCCGTTGCCGATCCCTCTGGTGAAAATTCAGGGTCGCTGGCGGTTTGACGCCCTGCAGGGCGAGGAAGAAATCCTTGCCCGCCGCATCGGCCGCAACGAGCTGTCGGCGATTCAGGTATGCCTGGCGATCGTTGACGCCCAGCGGGAATTCGTGGCCTTCGACCGGGACGGCGATGCCATTTTGGAATATGCCTCAAAGTTCGTGAGCACGCCGGGCAAGCACGATGGCCTGTATTGGGAGACACAGCTGGACGAACCGCCGAGTCCGCTGGGGCCGCTGCTGGTGGTCGCAACGAGTGAGGGCTATGGCAGTTCAGACTCCCAGCCGCTGGCTCCCTATCATGGCTACTTCTATAGGATCCTCACCAAGCAAGGGAAAGACGCTCAAGGTGGGGCCTACGACTATCTGATCGACGGCAAGATGATCGGCGGTTTTGGGGTGATCGCCTATCCGGCGCGTTACGGGGCGTCAGGCATCATGAGTTTTATCGTCAATCAGGATGGGGTCGTTTATCAAAAGGATCTGGGCAAGGACACCGCCGCAATAGCCGCACAGATCGCGATCTTCAATCCCGACGCGAGCTGGAAACGACCGTAGTCTCTCGCCCTCAGATACTCCTACAGTCATATCGTACATCTTGTTCACGTGTCTGGCTGCCGCTATACTGACCTCCCATGCCTGAATTGCCGGAAGCCGAAACCGTTGCGCGCCAGTTGAGAACACGGCTTGTCGGCGCTGTCATTACCGATGTCCGCGTGGGCCGCGATGATATTGTCAGGGAAGGCTTGGTGGTCGTTCCGTGGTACCGCGGATCTCGACTGGTGTCCGTCCGGCGCGTGGGGAAGACGGTCGTGCTGGGTTGTGAGAAGGGCGGCGAGACCCGGCATATGCTTTTCGAACTCGGGATGACCGGGCTGCTCTTCTTCACGCTGCTGCATCCATCCTATCAGAAGCACACGCATCTGACCCTCTCCCTCTCCGGGCCTTTTCCCGCTTTGCATTACTGGAACCCCAGACGGTTCGGTCGGGTGTATTGCCTGGACTCAGAGGGCCTCCGGGCGTTTGTCACGCGGCGCTTCGGATGCGACCCCCTGGACGTGACCTGGGAGCAGTTTCGGGATGTGATCCATCGCCGACGTGGTCGCGTGAAGGCATTGCTGATGCACCAGCCAGTCATCGCGGGGATCGGGAACATCTATGCGAACGAAATTCTGTACCGGGCGCGGTTACACCCTGATCGGGTCGCCTCTAGGTTACGCGTGGCCGCGGTGGCCATCTTGTACCGTGTCATGCGGGAGGTCCTGACCGAAGCGATTCAGGCCGGTGGGTCCAGCGTGCGCGACTTTCTCGCTCCCGACGGCACGAAAGGGGACTACCGAAAGCACCACCAGGTCTACAACAAGAGCGGTGTGTTATGCCCCTCAGGATGCGGGAAGACGATCCGCCGGCTCAAGGGAGAACGTACCTCCTTCATCTGCCCTTCCTGCCAGAGAACATAGGGCCGACGCCTTTCAGGCACCCTCATTTTTAGGGCCGTTTCCCTCCCACTAGGTCTTTTTCTCAGGTGATGTTGGGCCGTTCGGGGGATTGAAGTCACGGGAAGAATTCCGCTAGACTACCCGCACATTTCCGGCCAGATACACCGTAAGGAGCAGTCATCATGGCGAAGGTTCTTGAAGGCCCTGGGATGGGTTTGATGAAGAAGTGGGGCATCACCGTGCCGAACTATGTCGTGGTGTCGAGTGTGGATGAGCTGAAAAAATTGAGCGACGCGAATGAGTGGCTCAGGACATCCAAACTGGTCGTCAAGGCTCATGAAGCGATGGGTTCGCGATTCAAGCTCGGGCTCGTCAAAGTCGAACTCGATCTCCAGGGTGCGCAGGCCGCGGCCAAGGATATGCTGGGCCGACAGGTGGGCAGCATCACCGTCTCCCAGGTCATCGTCTCGGAAATGATTTCCCACAAGGATGAGTATTACGCGGCCGTAAAATCCACCCGCGATGGCGCCGAAGTCATGGCTGCCAATTGCGGCGGGATCGAAGTCGAATCGAATTGGGACCGGGTCAAGAAATTACCGGTCGAGGTCGGCAGCACGCCCACCGCTGAGGCGCTGCTGAAATTGGCCAAGGATGCTGGGTTTCCGGATGCGACCGCCAGAAAGATGGCCGAGTTTACCGGCAAATTGTTCGCCTGTTTTGACAACGAGGATTCGCAGTATCTCGAAGTGAACCCCGTCGTGGCGCGGGAGGGGGACGGCGAATTGGTCGCCCTCGACGCGGTGACGTTGCTCGATGCCGACGCAAAGTTCCGGCATCAGGATTGGAATTTCTCCTTCGCCGCCGAGTTCGGGCGCGCGTATACGAAGAACGAGCTTGAGGTCATGTCCGTCGACGCCAAGATCAAGGGATCCGTCAAGTTTATCGAGATCCCGGGGGGCGACACCGCGATGTTGCCGGCCGGCGGTGGGGCGAGCGTCTACTACTCGGATGCGGTGGTCGCCCGGGGCGGCAAGCTCGCCAATTATGCTGAGTATTCTGGGGACCCGCCGGATTGGGCCGTGGAGGTGCTGACCGATAAGGTCTGCTCGCTCCCCGGTATCAAGAACATCATCGTCGGGGGCGCCATCGCAAATTTCACCGACGTAAAAAAGACCTTCGGCGGCATCATCGCCGGCTTCCGCAAAGCCCAGTCCGAAGGCAAGCTCAACGGCATCAAGATCTGGGTGCGCAGGGGCGGCCCGCGCGAGAAGGAAGGCCTTGAGGCCATGAAGGCGCTCCAGAACGAAGGCTTCGACATCAACGTCTTCGACCGTCACACGCCACTCACCGATATCGTGGACAAGGCGCTTCAGCACAAATAACCCGCAGGGGACAGCAGGGGGGATGCCTCATGAGCATTCTGGCGAACAAAGACACCCGGGTTGTTATCCAGGGGGGCGCGGCGGGCTTGAATGCGGCGCGACGCATGGCGGAATTCTGTTACATGATCAAGCGGCCGCTGAACGTCGACGCCTTCGTCTATCCTCCGGACGCCGGCAAGACGAACGAAGTGCCGTACGGAAGCGGATTGCTGATGACCCCTGTCTACAAGAGCGTTGCGGAGGCGACGTCCAACCATCCCCAGAT
>VBOG01000006.1 GCA_005877815.1 Nitrospirota bacterium | reverse complement strand
GGTTTTCGGCCGATCGAGGGGGCCCCGGCGATCCATGTATCGGAAGAACCGTTTCCGATTCTGGTGGATCCGATGTTCACTGTGTCCGCTGTGTCTCTGAATCATCGGATCCCATCATTTGCCTACACGCTCCAAGAAAAGGTTCATATCAACATCAATAAAGAGCGTCTCCATGCCGCCGGCCTGCCGGTCGGATCCTGGCTGAAGGACGTCAAGCAACATCTCTGGGACGGCCGCCCGGACGATTACCGATTTACGGCCATTCTGTACTTCGAGCATCGGAAGGAAGAACGGGAGTTCGTACTGGGCGAGGTACGCGATCGCTTCGCGACGATCAGCCGCGGCCAGAGAATCGCGTACGTGGTGGATGCCCGATACGATGCGGAGAACGCGTCGAAGATTGTTGAACTGGTGCGCGACGCGGATGTGTTCTATTGCGAAGCGCCGTACATGGATCGGGACGCCGACAAGGCGCAGGAACGCTATCACCTGACCGCGCGACAAGCGGGTCTACTGGCGCGACAGGCGAATGTCCGCGAGTTGGTCATCTTTCACTTCTCCCCCCGCTATACAGGGTTGGAGAACCTGCTGTATCAAGAAGCGCAACAGGAGTTTTCGGGAGTCGCGAAAGCCATTTGAGGGGCACGCCCTGTATATAAGCTTCGTCCCCCATCTTTTGGAGGATGGATTGTCTACTGAGTTCTTTTGAAGAATACGGTACCGGACTTGCTGCATATAAGGCGCCCACACAGCTTATTTCAGAGGTGAGACCATGGCCGACTCAATTCGCACCGCGCAGTACTTCAAGACCACGATACCACACAAAGCCGGTGAGGCCGCGCGGACATTGCGCACGCTGCGTGACGCCGGCGTGAGCCTGCTGGCCTTCTCCGGCTTCCCCAGGGGACAGAAGGGTCAGCTTGACTTCGTAACCTCAGACGCCGCGGCGTTCAAGACCGCCGCAAAGCAAGCCAAATGGAAAGTCGAAGGCCCGAAGACCTGTTTCCTAGCTGAGGGTGAAGATCGCCCGGGTGCGGGAGCTGACCTTATGGCAAAGTTGGCCGATGCCAACATCAACGTAACGGCTCTTCAGGCGGTGTGCACCGGCTCAGGCCGCTATGGCGCAATCTTTTGGGTCCAGCCACGGGATGTGAAGAAGGCCGCGAAAGCCTTCGGAATCGAGTCTTAGCGATCCTGGAGCGTTGCGACGGTCACGCCATCTCCTCCCTCGGATCGCTCTCCTGAACGAAATCCTGACACGTATGGTGAGTGTTTCAGGTACTCCCTCAATACCTGCCGGAGGCGTCCGGTCCCATGGCCGTGAATGACTCTGACCAACTGCGTCCCGGACAGCAACGTCTTGTCGAGAAAGCCTTCTACCATCTCCAGCGCTTCCTCGGCGGACTTTCCGCGAACATCCACTTCTTGAACGCCACGAGACATCTGCACCCCGGCAGCCGGACGGCGCTTGTCCGCCCGACCCACAGGGTGATCATCTTCATCTGAGTTCTCGACCCCCGCCAAGCGGGACACGGCAACGGACATTTCCGACTCCCCCACACGCACCCGTACGCGCTTCTTGCCTGAGGGGACTTCGAGCAACACTCCGCTCGTGCCAAGGCCCAGAATCTCCACGCGATCACCGATGCGGAGCTGGTCCACTGGCCGATAGTCTCCCGCCGGGGCCAGGCGTGCCTGTGCGGTCTGTTCGATGCCTGCCAGACGCGCCTTGGTCTCACGGACCTTCACGAGCCGCTTGTCGGTCTTGAGGTCTTCCATGACCGACTGCACCTCGGCCCGAGCGCGGAGCACCTCGGCCGTGACTTTCTTACGGGCGGTCTTTCGCGTTTCCTTTTCGAGAGCGGCCTGCCGTTCCGCAAGCTCCTTTTGAAGGCTGGCGGCGGCTTCCGATTCAGCACGCATGGCAGCGACACGCGCTGAATCCTCATCCAGTTTTCGCCGGGTCTCCTGCAGGTCCTCGAGCAGCCGTTCCACGGCGCGCTCCTGCGTGTTGACAAGACAGACCGCTTCATCGAGGATCTCTTCATCCATCCCAAGCCGGCCCGCAATATCGATGGCGGAGCTCCCGCCGGGCATGCCGAGAATCAACCGATAGGTGGGCGACAACGTCGACACGTTGAACTCCACGCTGGCGCCCGCAAAGCCGGGATGGGATTGCGCTAACGCTTTCAAGGGATTGTAGTGAGTCGTGGCGACCACCGTGAAGCCGCGCTCCGCGAGGCGCACCAACAGCGCTTGTGCCAGCGCCGCCCCCTCGGCGGGATCAGTGGAGGTGACCGGCTCATCGAGCAGGACCAATGCGCCAGGCGCGGCCTCCCGAAGCAACGCGATCATGTCGGTCATGTGGGCGGAAAAGCTCGACAGGTCTCTCGTGAGGTCCTGCGCGTCGCCGATGTCGGCGTAGACTTCAGCAAAGAACGCCATCTCAGACCCCTCAGCGCATGGAATCAGCAGCCCAGCTCTCACCATAAGCGCAAAAAGGCCGACGATCTTCAGCGTCACGGTCTTGCCTCCGGCATTCGGGCCCGAGATCACCAGCACCCGCTGGCCCGGTCTCAATTCGATGTCATTTGCGACCACCATCGCCTTCCCGGCCCCCTGATCCCGCCGCCGATTCAACACCAGGAGCGGATGGCGCGCCTGTTTGAGCCGCAGACGGCCCTCCGTATTCAACACCGGAGCGGACGCCTCCATCAGGCCGCCCAATCGCGCTTTGGCATGGATGCAATCAAGCAGTGCCAAGAGTTCAAGATTGACAAGCAACGCCTCCTCCTGGGCTCCGGCCTGAGTCGAGAGGTCTTGAAGAATCCTCCGCACTTCCCGCTCCACCGCAAGATCGGCTTCCTTGATGTCATTATTGAGATCCACGAGGTCGCGCGGTTCGATGAACACCGTGGCGCCGCTCGCCGACACATCGTGCACGATGCCAGGCACGTCACCTTTGCGTTCGGCTTTGATGGGCAGCACATAGCGATTCTCGCGCTGGGCGAAATAGGGTTCCTGTAAAAGCGCCGCGAACCGTAATGAGCCAAGGATGTGTTCCAGCTTGGTCCGCATCCGTTGCTTCAGGGCGTTGGCATGGTGGGTCAGCGCGCGAAGATCGGAGGTGGCGGATTCGCGAACATTTCCTTCTTCATCAATGCACCGCTCGATGGCGGAGATCAGCGGACCCAAGGGATCGAGCTGATGCATCGCATGCGAGAGGGACGGCGCCTCGAACTGCCGCGCGGCAAGATACCGATAGATCTCTGAGACGACATGCAGGACAATCTGGATGTCTCGAAAGTCGAGCGCTTGTAATAGCGCGCCCTTTGCCGCCCGCCTCACAGCAGGTCGGATATCGGAAAAGGACGCCAAAGGACATCCGCCGGCATAGGCTTCCAGCGCCGCCATCTCTGTCGTTTCGATGAGAGCACACCGGGCGTCGTCAAGCGTCACCGCGAGCTCCAGGGATCGGCAACGCTCGGCGCCCGGTATGGACACGGTGAGGCCGGCCAAGGCCTCCAGAACCGCATTCCATTCCAGCACTCGGCGGGCCTTTTCGAGCAGAGAGATACTATCAGGCATAGACGACAAGACTACTCCGGGCGTCGGGATATTGGCAAACCACAGGGTGCAGCGAAGTGAAGAGACTGCGGAGAAATCGGAAGGCTTAGTGCCTGCGAAGAAGCTTCCCGGGCGTCCCCTTCCACAGAATCAGTAGCGGGCTGGCCACAAAGACGGACGAATAGGTCCCGACGACAACTCCCATGAGCAACGCCAGCGAGAAGTCGTGGAGCACCTCGCCCCCGAACAACGTGAGCGGAATCAGCACGAGGATCACGGTCAGTGACACGATGATCGTTCGGCTCAAGACCTGATTGATCGCATTGTTGATCGTCGTTGCAAGCGGATCGCGGTGCCGGACTTTCAGATTTTCGCGAATCCGGTCGAAGACGACCACCGTGTCCGTCAGCGAATAGCCGGCCAGCGTCAGCAGAGCGGTCACAATCAAGAGCGTGATTTCCTTTTCCAGGACGTAAAAAATGCCCAGCACCGCAAACACGTCGTGGAAGGTCGCAAGGGCGGCTGCGATGCCGAACCGGAATTCGAAACGTGCGGCCACATAGAGGACGATGCCCAACATCGAAATACTGATGGCGATCAGCGCGTCGTGCTGAAGTTTTTGCCCGATGGTCGGTCCGATTTCGAAACTTGAGTCCACGACGAAGGGATTGTTCGGAAATTCCTTTTTGAAGATCTCCAGCACCTTGTCCGCCACTTTCTCTTCAATCGTCGTCTCGGCTTTGACGCGGATGAGCAGCTTGTTGTCGGCGGCAAATTCCTGAAGTTCCACCTCCTTCAACCCGTGCTTCAGCAGCGCGTGACGGGCCTTGTCGATCGGGATCGCACGCTCCAGCTTCAACTGGACCGCCGTCCCGCCGGAGAAGTCGATGCCGAGATTTGCCGCGCCCCTCCAGATTTGGAACAGGGCGATGAGGCCGACGAGCACGAGTACGCCGGACACCGCAAAGGAGTACCGGCGCATGCCCATGAAGTCGATCGAGGTCTTGCCAAGAATTTCCATCATGATGGTGCGCGCCTTAGATGCTCAGCCGTTCGGTACGGCCCCGCCGGTTCAACAGATCGAAGATCACTTTCGTCCCGACCAGCGCGGTGAAAAGATTGATGGCGATGCCCAGACACAAGGTGACGGCGAAGCCCTTGATGGGGCCGGTCCCGAACAGGAACAGCGCCAGTCCCGTGATCAACGTGGTCACGTGCGAGTCCACGATGGTCAGAAACGCCTTGTCGTAGCCCGCGTCCACCGCAGGCCTGACGGGTTTTCCGGTGCGGAGTTCCTCCCGGATGCGCTCGAAGATCAGGACGTTCGAGTCCACGCCCATACCGATCGTCAGGATGATCCCCGCGATGCCCGGCAGCGTCAACGTAGCGTTCAGCCCGGCCAACGCTCCTAACAGGCACACGAGGTTCAGCACCAGCGCAAAGTCCGCAATGACGCCGGACACCCGGTAATACACCATCATGAACGTCACGACCACAACCCCGGCGACCAGCGTCGAGCGAATCCCTTTCTGGATGGAATCGCGACCAAGCGACGGTCCCACGGTCAGATCCTGGATGATCTTCACAGGTGCCGGCAGCGCGCCCGCCCGCAACACGATCGCAAGATCGTTTGCTTCCTCCATCGTAAAATTGCCGGTGATTTGCGCCCGCCCGCCGCTGATCCGTTCCTGAATCACCGGTGCGGAGTAGATCGTATTGTCCAGGATGATCGCCATCCGCTTTTTGACATTTTCCGCAGTGATCCGCTCGAAGAGCTTGCCACCCGTATTGTCGAAGTTGATGGAGACATACGCATTCTGGAACTCGCCGATGGAGACGCGCGCATCCGTGAGCACATCACCGGTCAAGGCCGCACGCTTCTTCACGAGAAACGGCGTCTTGGTGACGCGTGCCGATTCCTTGTCCACATTCCGTTCGAACAGGATCTCATCCTCCGGCGGAATCTTGGGACCGAACTCACGGAGGATCTCTTCCTCCTTGCCAAGCGGCACACGGCTGGGCAGTTCCCGCGCAATTTTGTGGTCCTCATCGAGCATCTTGAACTCGAGCAGCGCCGTGTTCTTGATCAGCGCCTTCGCTCGGCCGGGATCTTTCACGCCCGGCAACTGCACGACGATCTGCCGAAGGCCCTGTTGCTGGATCAATGGTTCGGCGACGCCGAACTGATCAATGCGGTTGCGAATGGTTTCGAGCGCCTGATTGACCGCGGCCTTCTTGATCCGCTCGGCCTCATCGGCCTTCAACGTAAAGACGAGGCCCTTGTTGCCCGATAAACGACTAGACAATGTCGGAAACTGGTCATCAGCCAGTTTCAGGACCGCGTCCTTGCTTTCAGCGGACGGCGTGGTAACAGTGATCTCGAATGGTCCCGTCCGCTTGATGGATTCCACCTGGATTTTCTTGTCGCCGAGCACATCGGTCAGGTTCGTCACCAGCCGGTCCACCGCAATTTCGACCGCGCGTTCCGACTCCACCTCCAGCACGAGATGAATGCCGCCTTGCAAGTCCAGACCGAGCGTGATGCCCTTGCTCGGAAGGTTCTGCTTCCACCAGTCCGGCATCTTCGAAAATAACGGCGTCGAGGGGAGGAACAGCACGAGGGATACGACGACAATCATCGCTAACAGGAACAGTCGTCCTCGAACTGGCTTCATGACCGGCTTCTCTTAGTCATTGTCATCCCCCCGGACCCGCGCGATGTGCTCCCGGGCGACCTTGATTTTCGCGTTCTCCGCAATCTGCACAGTGACCGTCTCCTTGCCGAGATTGGTCACGGTGCCCCAGATGCCGCCGGTCGTCACCACTTTGTCTCCCTTTTTGAGCTCCTCGAGCATGGCCTTGTGCTTATCGCGCTGCTGCTTCTGGGGACGATAAATGATGAAATAAAAAATGACGATAATCATGACGAACATGGGGAGCATCTGCATGAGCTGCTCGGTCATGGACGGCGCGGCAGGGGCGGATGCTTGCGTGAGGACCGTCAGGAAGCCCGTCATGCTCGGCAGGCCTCCCGGTCGGCGTAGAATTGCTCGCGAAACGCCGCTAGGCGGCTTTGCCCGACGGCTTCGCGAAGGCGCGCCATGAAGGTCAGGATGTGATGAAGGTTGTGCAGGGTATTCAACCGTACGCCCAGCATTTCCTTCGCGAGAAATAAATGTCTCAAATACGCTCGCGAATAGGTGCGGCACACGGGGCACGAGCACTCCGGGTCCACCGGCGATTCGTCCTTGGCATATTGCGCATTTTTGATCAGGACCCGGCCAAAGGATGTGAATAACCAGCCCGTGCGGCCATGCCTGGTCGGCATCACGCAGTCGAACATATCGATGCCCCGCGCCACGCCTTCGAGCAAGTCTTCCGGCGTCCCGACCCCCATCAGATAGCGTGGAGCGATTTCCGGGAGCTCGGTCACCGTCGCTTCGATCGCGGCATGCATCGTCGTCTTGTCTTCACCCACGCTCAATCCACCGAGGGCATAGCCGTCGAATCCGATTTGCGCGACGGCCGCCGCCGCTTTGACCCGCAGTTGCGGATAATGTGCTCCCTGCACGATCCCAAACACCGCCTGATCCGCCCGGCGTCGGGCGTTCCGGCAGCGCCGTGCCCAGTCATTCGTTCGAGCGAGCGAAGCCTCAGCCGCTTCCAACGGTGCCGGATAGCGAAGACACTCATCGAGCGTCATGGCGATGTCGGAACCCAATGACTCTTGAATTTGGATCGCGGTTTCGGGAGTCAGATGGTGCAGAGAACCGTCCAAGTGGCTTTGAAAGGTCACACCGTCGTCCGAAACGCGGCAGAGAGGAGCCAGACTGAAGATCTGATAGCCGCCGCTGTCGGTCAGGATGCCCCGCGGCCAACCCATGAACTGGTGCAACCCGCCCAACTCCTCGATGGTTCGATGTCCCGGCCGCAGATACAGGTGATAGGCATTGCAGAGAATCATTTCGGCGCCGAGCCCGGTCAGTTCTTCGGGTGAGAGGCCCTTCACTGTGGCTTGAGAGCCGACAGGCATGAAGGCGGGGGTGGACAGGGTGCCATGAGCCGTCTGCAGTTGACCGAGACGGGCGCGTGAGTCCCGTTCCCGATGCAGGATGCGGA
Source organism: Nitrospirota bacterium (assembly GCA_005877815.1). Classification (GTDB taxonomy): domain Bacteria; phylum Nitrospirota; class Nitrospiria; order Nitrospirales; family NS-4; genus NS-4. Next base: position 13,539 of record VBOG01000006.1, on the reverse strand, counting down.
ACCCGAAGGTCGCCATCACATCCTTTCCGGAGCAGACACGCCGAGGATCTCCAGTCCGTTTCTAATCACGGTCTGGACACCGCGAAACAGGCACAGACGAGCAGCGGTCAACGCAGGGGTGAGGACCTCCCGCTTTCGGTCCTGATCGCCTTCCGCGGCCAGCGGTTTCAAAGTGTCATGACGTTCGAGTTCGCCTTCCAGAACTGGAGGGAGAATCCGATGTTTATAGTAGTAGGTATGCAGGCGCCCGGCGAGATCCTGCAAGTAATAGGTCAGACGATGCGGTTCCAGCGCCTTCGCGCTCGCTTCCAGCATCGAGGGATAATCGGCCAGGGGTTTGATCAAGCTGAGATCGTCCGGCGAATCCAAGACACTCCAGTCCACCTCCGCCGTAGACGGGATCGGAACCCCTCGCTCGGCCGCGACCCGGAACAAGCTTGCGACCCGGGCGTGGGCATATTGGACATAGTAGACGGGATTCTCCGCGGATTGTCGTCTCGCCAGTTCCAGATCGAAGTCCAATTGGCTATCAGCGCGCCGGGTGAGAAAAATAAACTTTGCCGCGTCCGCACCGACTTCTTCGATCACTTCCTTGAGGGTCACCATTTCCCCTGCGCGCTTTGACATCGTGATGCGCTGCCCGCCCCGCAGCAGATTGACGATCTGCACGAGGACGACATGGAGGCGATCTTTGGGATATCCGAACGCCTGCACGGCGGCTTCCATACGCGGGATATAGCCGTGATGATCGGCACCCCAGATATTGATCAAAAGGTCATAGCCACGACCCCGCTTGTCGCGGCGTTCCAATTTGTCACGATGGTAGGCGATGTCGGAGGCAAGATAGGTAAACTCATCGTCCTGTTTTTTAACCACGCGGTCCTTGTCATCGCCGAACACGCTGGACTTGAACCAGAGCGCTCCGTCGCGCTCTTCGAGGAGCCCTTTGTCTTTGAGCGTTTTTAAAGCCTGTTCAACTTTCCCGCTATCGAAGAGCTCTTTCTGTTCGCTGAACCATCGGTCGAAAGTGAGGCCGAAGGCTTGGAGATCGATGTTGATGTTCTTCAGCATCTCTTCGCATGCCAATTTCCCGATTTGTCCCACATTGAGCCCGGCGTTCTGCGTTTTGCGTAACCGGTTCGCGAGATCAACAATATAGACGCCTCGATAGCCATCCTCTGGAACCGGTGTCTGATTCTGGACAGCGGTCACCGAAGCAGCCATCAGACGGACCTGTCGGCCGGCGTCGTTGATGTAGAATTCTGTGTCGACCTCGTAGCCCACCCGTCGCAGAAGATTCGCCAATGCTCCGCCCACCGCCGCGCCGCGCCCATGGCCCATATGCAAAGGGCCCGTGGGATTGGCGCTGACAAATTCGAGCAAGACCCGTTGACCGTTGCCGAGGCTGGAGCTTCCATACTCGGATCCATGCGCTTCGATCTCCGTCAGGACGCGAAACCAGAGATTTCGCTTCACGGTGAGATTGATGAACCCTGGCGGCGCCACGTCGGCACGCTCGAGCACATCGCCGTGAGCAGGGAGTAGGCACTTGGCAATGATCTGCGCGATCTCCATAGGTGCCCGCCGTTCGCTGGATGAAAGATTCATGGCGAGGGTCGTCGCGAGGTCGCCCCAACTCTCCTTTTTAGGGACATCAAGAATCAAGGGTGGATCGATGGTCAAATTGAGCTCGCGCTTGGCCTTCGCATCATTCAACGCTTCGCGAAGCGTTGAAAGGACTGTTTCTCTGACCACGCCCGCCGACATCGAATGACACTCCACACGACAGCGGCTCTCGAGAACCCCCGAGAGCCGCCGAAAGAGGGGTGAAATTTAGCATAGAGACGGCGGTGTTAGCAAGGTTCGTACCGGCCGAGACAGGGCTTGTCTGACCGTATCGAGAATGGTTTGGACCGGATTGTCGCCTCTGACCGGAATGACGGATGTACCAATGGCCCAGACCTTCGGATCACTCGAACCGAAGATCGCGACAGCCGGAAGACCCAATGCGCTTGCTACATGCATGACACCAGAATCGTTCCCAAAGAATGCATGGCATTGTGACAGGACGGCTGCCACGGTCGACAATTCTGCCCCTGCAAGCCTCGACACCTGCCTTCCCAAATGCTGCTCGACTCGAGCGATGACTTCCCTATCGGCAGGCCCCCCAATCAGGACAATCTGGATTTCATCGCCCAATAAACGTGTGATCACCTCGGCATAGCGTTCGGCAGGCCAGCACTTGCTTGGGCTTCCACTGCCGGGGTGAACAGCCACGACTTGTGATGCATCTGGACTGATCCCGTGTCGTACAAGCCATGCAGCCCCTTCAGCCTTGTCACTTTCAGTCATTCTCAATGATGGCCCCACGCCGAATTCCACACCTTCAAGCTCGGACAGCGTTCCTTTCAGCCGTTCGGCCGCCGACTCCTTCCCAAGTTTTCTGAGCTCTGGCGATTGCACGGTAACCCGCGAGATATCCAAAGATTGAAGGCTCTGTCGTATGCGGCCGTCATGGTCATCTACCCATACGATGGCCAGATCGAACCGTCGATAAAAAGTTCTGCAGGCATCTGAGAGTGACTCGACGCCTGCCAGAAGCTCTGTGAAGTCACGGCCGTCAATCGAACGCATCTCATCCACCGCGCTGCGCCCAGGAAGCAACTCGAGGAGGCCCGGATGTCCGATCATGCAGAGATGCGCCTGGTGATATCGCCGCTTGAGAGCGTCAAGTACTGGAAGGGCAACAAGAGTATCGCCGATCGCGCCGGGATGTACGAGGAGGATGCGGGTCATTCCTCAATCCAAGCTCTCGCCTGCGCGAGGTCTTCAGGGGTGTTGATATTGAAGAACGAACGGAATTGCGGCTCAACCGCCTGGAACGCCGGCTCAGGGAGACGATGAACGATCAGGCCCGGCCGGCGGGCGAGGTCTTGAATCTTCAATTCATCGGTCTCAACCAACTCGCGAAGCGCCGGAAGGCAGGCTTTTGAATATGCCGCATGCATGGGGTGAAGCTTGCCCTGCACCTCGGGGATGACGATATCGCCCAATTCGGCGGCAGCCAGCACCACGCGAATGGCCGCAGGTGAAATAAACGGCATATCGGCGGCCGCTGCAAAGACGCGCTGGCACTTCGCGTAATAAAGGCCCGTATATAATCCTCCCATTGCCGCCCGTCCTGGGATCACATCCACCACAACCCGAACCCCCATTGACCGGAAGGCGTCGGCAGAGTCGGCGACAATCAGAACTTCATCGAACAATCGATCATACGCGTCGAGGACACGCTCAACGCAGGTTCGCCCTCCGAGTTTCATGAAGCGCTTGTCTTGTCCGAGACGAATGCTCTTGCCGCCCGCTATGATGAGGCCCGTCATGCCTCTCCTTCACGCATAAAAAAAGGGGGGTGGTTTGGCCACCCCCCTTACTCGCAGGTCCCGGCTTGGACCAGGATCTAGCTCTTCAATTTCCGCTTGCTGGCCCGGCGGCGAAGAATCCATCCCTCGGCGATGATCATTCCCACCGCCATGAGAATTGGGTATACCTTCGCCTCGATGGGCACCGGAGGTTCAAGGATGCTGTAATAGAAGGCAGAGACCGCCATCTTCAAGCCGGTGTCTCCGTTATGACCATCCCAGGCAAAAAACACCGTCGGGATGTACCGGCCTGTTTGGAATTGAACGTCGGCGTCTTTATCTTCGGTGTTCAAGGCGCGCTTCATCATGACTGTCCAGAGTCCATCCTTGAACTCGCTTTTGACTAGCTTGAGGGTAGCGGTTGACCCGGACCGTTCCTCCAAGGGTTGGTCCCAGCCAGAACCGGTGTACGCCTTCAGCGTTCCATCGGCCTCCCATTTCCAGATGTCCACATGCCGCTTCTCCTCCCCATGCAGGTAGCGGGGTTTTTCAGGGGGAAGGATCTCCTCCCATTTCGCCGGGAACTGGATGGCCACGCCGTCGTTGTACACTTCGTAGTTGTTTTGCTTGGCAGCGATAGACCCTTCTTCTCCGGTCTTCGCCGGGGCTTCGGTCACCGCCACGACATTTACGCCCGGCGCTACTTGGCTTTTTGAACGGTCATCCCATTGGAACAGGAAGGCGATTTCATTCTTGTTGTAGAGGGACTTCACCCAAAGGTCATCAATTCGATTGACGAAGTTCCTGGGCTTGTGGGTGATCTGACCGCCCATTCCGATAATCCGGCGTTCGCGCTTCTGCCACTTCTTATCGTTCGGATCGGCCGGAATCTCGCCTTCGATGAACCCAGACGGCACGACGAAATTAATCTTCGGTTTATCGGTCAGTGGATCGATCGGCAGCGGATTGCCGCTGCTGTCTCGCTCACACAGCGAGTTGACGAAATTCGCGATATGCCACCGCTCCTCCACCGTCGTATTGTCGGCGAACGAAGGCATCGGCGTTCCGTTGACACCGGTCGAGAACGTGCGGAAGATGTTCTTCACATTGTAAGCATCCCTACGGCTCCCGCGGAAGTTCCAGCATTTATGCCAATCGGCTGGCTGGATCGGGAATCCCCAGTCGTCTTTCAGGTTGAAGGGGTTGCCGTCGCCGCGCCCGTCCGTGCCATGGCATTCGACGCACTTCTTTTCAACGACGAGCTTGGCGCCCTTCTCAATGCTCTCTTTGCCGTATGAGACCTGCTTGAGGTCTTTATTATTGATATCCAGGATCGTAAAGGTTTCGGTCTTATCATCGAACTTCCGGTCCTTCACAAGCTGGGTCGTCACGAATGAGAGCACCTGCAAGCGTTGCTGTTCGGTCAGAATTCCGTCCCAGGAAGGCATTGCAGATCCCGGCAGGCCATGAGTGACGGTATCAAACAGGTCATTCTGCCCCGAGACGGGTTTGGTAGGGTCAAAGAGCGGAAGTTCGCCGCTCGCCGTGTGCCGGATCTTAAATGTTCCGGCATTGAAGTTCCGCGGCCGGGGCCACAACCGATCGGCACCCGGTCCGTCGCCGGCGCCGTCCACCCCGTGGCACCAGACGCATTTCCGAAAATAAATCTTCTTGCCGGCATCGACCATGGCTGGATCTGCCTTGGCCGGGTTGGGCCCTTTGATGAAACCGGGGGACATGGCCGGACCGGCGGCCGTCACGTCTCCGGTAGTCGACAGAATGGCAAGGCCCCCAGCCACCCCGAAGGAGATGGCGATAGTCGCCACAATCAGCGTCTTTTTTGTCAGGCGCGAAAAAAGAGCGTTCATTCTCGTATCCCCTAAATTAGATGGATTAGTCCCAGGTCCGCGGGTAGTACCCCGTGTGCCAATATTCAAATAAGATAACCTTCCAAATTTCATCCGTCGTCAGGTGCTGTTCCCAAGGCGGCATCACCGATGCCCATGGGAATCCTTCTCTTGGAAGGTTCAAGCCGCCCTTCGCCACGCGCCAGAACACGAACGTCTCTTGAAGCTGCGCGATCGTGCCGGGGTCCGTGAAGTTCGCCGGAATTGGATTAAAGGCAAAGGCGAACATGCCGCGCCCGTTCAGATTGTCACCGTGACACCAATGGCAATTTTGGAAGAAGATCTGGCCGCCTTCCCGCACGTATTGCAGATACGGCGGAGCCTTTTCATCCCAGGGATTGCCGTCGATATATGTGTTCTGGACCTTGTCGGAGTATTTTCCGTCATTGTCCACACGGAACGGGCTTTGGGCCGTCTGAAGCACGAACGTTTTCCCGTGAACTTTCGTGCTCGCTGGAGGTGCAGGATGCACCGTACGCAGCTCGATCGGTTCGTCTACATTCGGCTTCATGCTGTTGTAACCCATGAACCCAACGAGGAATGGCAAAAGGATGATGACGACTGTCCTGATCATCTTTGCCGCGCCCGTCGTGGCATCAGCGACGGCAATGATTGGCCGCCGGAAATCCTGCCAAGCTTCCTCTGTGGACGATACCCACATAAAAATACCGATCAGGGTCATCGTTGCATAGATTGCCCGCACGCTGAAGGGGATGGGCGGGTAGATCCTATATCTGAAATAGAGAATGGAATAAACGAAGAGGAGTGTGGCCTGCAGCAGTTTATTGACCTTGATCCCCATCTTCTTGTCGAGGAGATAGAAGATGAAAATGAAGAGGAGCGCCTGCAGCCCCATCTCACCCAGCATCTGGATGGGCATATAGCCTTCGACGAGTTTCAATCCTGTCATGTCTGATCTCCTAAAATCTTGAGCCCGGTCAGATCAGGACCCTATTCAATTTTCGGAGGCGCCTTGCCTTCCTCTAATTGGGATAGGTAGTTAATAATTTTATTAATTGCAGCGGCATTCAGCTTCTTGCCGAAATCCTTGGGCATGATGTTGTCGGGGTACGGTTTCACGACATACATGCTCGGCGTCAGAATGGATTCCATGATGTACTCGCGCACGGTCGTCGCCTTGCCTTTGTAGTCCGGATCCTTGAGTCGTTGGGGCGCGTTCGTTTTCTCTACCAGCTTCGGCCCGACCGCCCCGACCGCGCCTGGGATACCGGGTATGGTGTGGCACGCAAAACACAGGGCCTTGGTGAAAATCTCATTCACCGGCTCATCGCCCGTTACGACCGGCGCACCTGGTACCGGACCGGCAGGAGCAGCACCTGGAGCGCCGGCCGGCTTTGGACGATCCGATTCAGGAATGAATTTCTTGTACGCGGCCTCGATCTCGTCAGGTGAAGGCGGGTCGACGCCCTCTCTGGCGAAGAGCCACGTGTCCACGGCAATCAGCTCATCCAGCGTCAGGGCGATCGGTGGCTTATGAATGGCCGGCATCGGACTTTCTTTGTCATTGGTTCCTTTGACTCCGAATCCGGCAACCACATAGCAATTCGGGCAGGCGTGAGATTCGGCAATGTATTCAGCAGCACTCTGAGCCGTCCCGCACCCCGGACACGCCTCCTTCTGCACCGTATCGCGCTTGCTGGGATCTTTTTGGCTGTATTTGGGATCCGTGAGGCGTTCAAGCGCACGGGTTGGAACGCCAAAGAGGTTCGGCGCACGCTCACTGAGGAAGCCCTTCTGAAAACCATGGCACAATGGACATTGCCCCTTGCCAATAGCGCCTTGGGTCCCGCTCGCTCCCACGGCTCCGAAAATGAGTTTTTCACCGAGGTCGGAACGCTCTGATACCGACATTTGCTTAACGTCTGCGGTCTTCTCTTCAACCGGCGGAGGATCCGCCTTAACTTGCGGCAACCAGTTTCCGAAACCTGCCAGACATGCGGCCACAAAAAACATGAAGCCGCCGATCTGCAGGAGAACACGGACCCCCTTAAAGTACATCGCCATCGTAAATGAGGCCACGGTAAACATCACGAGGGAAATCGGGAGAAACCTCGGTTCACCCGGCGCCCCAGCGCTCTCATCGTTAAAATTCATAGCGTAATTTGCGATGGCGATGAAGAGCATGCCGTAGCCGAGGAGGCCGACGACACACTTGAAAACTAATTCGCTGCGGTTTTGGTCGTTTTTTCGAAAGAATTGGAAGTACAGCAAAAGCCCGACGATCACGAGGGCCCCTGGCCACCCCAGGTGAAAGGCCCTGTGCATCAATTGCACAGCGCCGGAATTCGGCAGGATGATTAAGAGTGCTCCCCCAATAAGGACAATCAAGAGCGCAGTAATGAAGCCAAGCACCTTACCTGTAAGCATTCACGTCCCCTCCACCTCCTTGCCGCATATGAGGGGGCGAACCAAGAGCGATTCGCCCGCTCATAATCAACGGCTCGTTATCAATGGCTTGACGCAGGAATAGGCACCTTCTGTCCGCTTGGCGCTGTGACTGGAGCCTTTTTCGCTCCCAATGATCCAAGCCAGAACACGAACAGAATCGTCATCCAGAAGAACAACACATTGAACGAAATCATGTTTGCGCCAAACCCGATCGTATGGGTAAAAGCCCATGGCGAGTTATCGCGCATGATCTCATTGACATGCCAAAACAACCGGACGGATGAACGGATATACCCCATCAGTCCCATCATCCAGGTAAATGAGGTGGCGAGCATGATCAGGGCATATTGCGATCTGACCGAGATCTGTCCCCATGCGATCGGACCTGTATCCTTGGCGCCCTTCAACATCAACGCATTGAGCGTGACACCGATGAATAGGCACGATAGCGTTGAGGCCACCTGCGGAACCGACAGCCCTACTCGAACATTCGCCGGGATATAGTAGCCGTAGATCGCCAGCCAAATAATGTTGATGTAGGCCATCGTGAAGAAACCGAACAGGAAGGAGTTACCCAAGGGAGCCCATTTCACGGTGGGGATCTTGTTGCCCCGCTGGTACATGATGAAGCTGAGCACTGTCGTCGTGATGATGGTATTGATCGCGCCGTTCTTGGCCGACATGACTCCGTAATTCCCCAGCACCGGATGCTGCTGCCCGCCCATGGCCTTCAGCTCGGCGGGAGTCATGACGATCGTATGTGGCGTCAGCCACACGATGAAGCAGGCGATGAGCACGAACACCATGTACTTGATGTACTTTTGGTAGCGCTCGGCTCCGCGCATCCGCTCCATCCCCTGCCAAAGATAGTAGTTCGTGGTGAGGAAGAGTGCTCCGATCATGACGGCCTGGATGATGAACAACCACGCCAAAAGCCCGCCCATCAACGTAATGCCCATTTGCTGGCGATAGGCATAGACCTCACGCATCAGCCAGTACCCGGCAAAGGGAAGAGGAATGAGAAAACAGACGCCGATGAACATGGCCACGTAACCCATCCAGTCATAGTGCGCACGTTCCTCGTCGGTCTTCGACGTGAGGAACCGGTAGGCCGCGTAAGCAGCCACTACGCCGCCGCCGAACGCCATGTTCCCCAGAAGCCGGTGCACGTTGATCGGGTTCCAGAGGGTCGTATGGATGACGTGCCAGATGTTGCCGAGATACCGGCCGTCAGCATCCACACCAGCCGGGGATTGCATGAAGGCGATCCAGGAGTTGGCCAGCATCATCAGAACGGTCCCAATCACGTTCAGCATCACCGACATGCTCACATGGACCCACTTCAGGAATCCCTCTCTCATCTTGTCCCAACCGTAATAATAGATGTAGAGTGTTCCACTCTCCGCTATAAAGAGCAGCGCGTAGGTAGCCATCACTGGCCGGAAAATGCCCGAGAGATATGTGAAGAAAGTGGGATACAGCGTGAGGAAGGTAAAAATGACGATCCCACCCAAGAGGGCTGTGAGGGAATACGCGGTCAGGCTGATTTTGACAAAATCATAGGCAAGTTGGTCGTACTTTCTGCTCAGGGCCTTATCCTTGCTGATGATGCCAAGGTATTCGACCACCATACAGAAGATCGGGACCGCCAGCACAAAGCTTCCGTAGTAGAGATGTTGCTGAAGGCCTACCCACAAGAGTACTCGGCTTTCAAAGTTGTACCGCGGGTAGTCCTTCGGACCGTCGGTCGTCTTCGGCGCCGGCGCTCCGACCACCGGCCCTTCGGTTTTATACCAAACGTCTCGCGATTTTTCGACAGATTTTGCATCGGCAGCCTTCGCCGAGGCCGCTGGGACAGGGTCCGCTCCGCTTGCTCCCGTAGGAAGAGATAGGAACAAGGGCAACAGTAGAAGCCCACTGAACATTCCTAATGCTAAGAATGCCCAGATTTTTTTTCGGGCTTGCTTTGTTATGATAGCCATGGAATAACCTCCTTCACACTGATTAGAAACTTTTTATTTCCTGAAGAGATAGAAATAGTCCAAACCCTGCATATTCATCAGCGAATAATCCAGCCACGTAAAATAGGCCGCCGCAATGATTAACGAGATGACTGCGAATCCTATTTTCTTTCCCGTGCTAACTTGATTGATTTGCTCTGCCATTACCCCCTCCACCCGGTTAAGAAATAACAGTTCTATAGAATCAGCAAGGGCACGGGGTACCTGCAAACCAGTAGAAGAACCAGATTCCCAATGCGCATGTCATGTAAAACATAAATTTCCCGAGCCGTAACAACCACTCAGGATCTTTTACTGTTGGACCCGTACGTGCGATTTCAGCCATGGCTCCCCCGTACTTTAATGTAGGTAATATTTGATCGAGCAGCTTGACACTATCTTGGAGGTTGTGTTACTCACGCACTAAAAATAAGGAAAAACATGGCTAAAGATACAAGATTGTTCGATATTATAGTTTTGGCGGGTATGGTTGTCAACATAATTCTTGCCGTGTTCCTTATCATCTATTACTTCGATTTATTATAGGCTTACCTCTCTTTTTTTTCATTTTTCAGAGTCCCATCTTTAGAGGTTTTTGCGCACCGAAAACCTATCGTCGTGTCACGAAATTCAGGAATCATTTTGAGACGGATTGTCAATCTTGTTTCATTTCCTATCGTGCCCCAAGACGGTCCTTTTATGACCTTAAAAAAACCATCCGACGGACCCGTCGGATTCGGGGTGTTACTTTTATAGGCGTCTTCCTGATACCAATCTTGAACCCATTCCATCGCGTTTCCCGCCATATCATACACACCATATGGGCTTTTATCTTTCGGGAAACCTCCAACCGGGGATGTGAATTCAAATGGGTCAAGATTTCCAGTATTTGCATAACCCTGCTTGTCTTGGTTGCCCCACGGCCAGAGCAGTCCATTCGTTCCTCGGCCGGCTTTTTCCCATTCTGCTTCTGTCGGAAGACGAGCCGATCGGTACCTGCAATACTCGTCGGCATCCTCCCAGGAAACATAGACTGCTGGTTGACTTGTGGCACTCAACTTTTCGAAGTGTTTTACGTACCGGGACAGTGGTTTTCGGTGTCCAGTGGCATTGATAAAATCCGTGTAGGCCCCGTACGTCACCTCGTAACGGTCGATCCAAAAGGCATCAAGCATCACAGATGATTCCGGCTTCTCATCAAACCCTCCACCATTGTAGCCTCTAAGAAAGTAGCCGGCGGGGACCAGCACCATATCTTCCCGGAGAGACGCCGTTCCAGCCGTTGGCACATGGGTGTCCTTCGACTTTTCTATTTCTATGGCGCTTGGTTTGAGGACGTCGAGGATGATTCCGGCTATCGGAAGTGCTGCGAATAGGAGCGTGACGAGAAAAAAAGCCCACTTGATACGTTTATCGAGCATGCTGAAGAGCCGGATCAGCGGGAGTGAGAACTAATCCTTGGCACACCGAAATCCGATAGTCGCGTCGGTCCGCCACATCTTTGCCTGAAAGCGTTTGGTTACTCTGGCCCCATTCGGAGATTCTCTCCAGGAGCCTCCTCGGATCACTCGATTTTGGCCCTCTTCAGGACCCTTGGGATCCCGGTAAGGGGCCTTCGCATAGTACTTATCGTCATAGGTGTCCGCGACCCATTCGGCGACATTGCCAGCCATGTCATAGAGGCCGTATACGCTTCGGCCTGCCTCAAACTTGCCCGGTGGAGCGAGGTACTTATATCCATCCTCGTCCCCATCGAGATTCGCGTACCGGGGCCCGAAGGTATCTCCCCATGGATATTTCCTCGTGCCTTCCCCCCTCGCGGCCTTTTCCCATTCCGCTTCGCTCGGAAGCCGCTTCCCGGCCCACTGACAATACGCAGCGGCATCGCTCCAGGACATTCCGATCGCCGCGAATTCCGGTTTGACGATCTTCGACGGGTCCTCGTCGAAGACCGGGATGAACGGCTTCCCCCTCTTCGTCATCTTGACGAAGCGTTCATATTCAGCCTGCGTCACCTCATACTGATCAATGTAAAAAGTTTTGAGATACACCTGGTGTTGCGGAGCTTCATCGTAATCGCCGTCATTGCTGCCCATCTTGAACGGCCCTTCGGGAATTTCCGTCATTGCCCGTCCGTCGTCCCCTACAATTGTTTTATAGATGCTGAAATCGCTGGTGACTGAGGCCGCGGTTTCCTGGGGCGCCGAGGGAATATTGGCGAGTAGTTCTTTGTTCTTGGCCGTCTGCCTCGACAAGATCATCATGCTCACGATCATCAGAAAAAACGACACGAACGTCGCGCCCACGCCGATCATCAACCATTTATCTTTCATCGGGTCTTCTCACGCTGGCGCCAGAGGTCAATCAAACTTCCCATTTGCACGCCGATAAATCCGCCCATTGCCCCGCCGGATGCGGCGCCGAGTGGAACGGCATCTCGTCCGGAAAGAAGCCATGCAACCACGCCCCCCATCAGCGCCCCGCAAATAATACTCACAAAGAATCTTCGACCGCCCAGCATGCCGATCAGGAACCCGAAGATCGAGCCGATCGCCGCCGCGATCGAGATGCTTCCAGTCACACCCAGATAATATCCGATCGCTGCTCCCACCGCCCCGAAGAGGGCCGCCCCGAACAACATGTCCAGAGTCACCCGTCCGCGTTCGCAGCCACCTGTTGATCTGAACGGCACGACTTCCGGCTTATTGTTTCGCTAATCCGATGTGCCCAAAATCAACTTCGATTCCAGGCGCTGCCACAAGGGAAATTCCCCAGGCTTGAGGAGCGGGGTCGTGTTTGTGAATTCTCACGAAGTCCGCATAGGCATCGACTCGTTCGTCAACCCATTCGCCGACCGGTTGGACGGCAGTGCGCACGACAATCTCAGAGCCGCTAAACATGCCTCCTTCCTTCAACGCTCCCACCTTTCCCAGCGAATTCCAGACATATTTCGTAAACACGGGAATCATCATCAGGTCCGTGTCCAGGGTAATAAAGACGGCAGCGATCAGGCCCTGGTTCTGAGGAGCGGCGCGCAGCCTCCAACGCCATGTCACGATAGGATAAGTTTTAGGATCCCACGCGATGCGCTTTTTGATACGCATCTGTTCATCAATGCCGGTCGTTCGAAGAAAGGAAAGATTTCCTTCGCGCGAAATGACATAGGCTTTTCGGGTGGCCGCCTCGCTACGACTGACCTGCCAGCCCTGGGGGAACCCATCCGGTTCGGCTTTCGAAAAGTCCTCAAGCGTCTGTTCGGCCGGATTTGAGGGGGACGGGGACGAAGACTGCGCGGCGACAAGCCCGGTCAGCAACGCAAACACAATGAAAAATGCTGCTGCGTCGGCGAATTTGATCTCACATCGAAATTTGCTAGCCATCACCAAGCAGTCCTTCCTTCGACAGCGCGGGACTATAGGCGGCTGGAACGGTGTCCGCCCACACGCGCTCAGGAGCGACCGCCTCTGATGAAGCACGGCTTACCCAGAACAGTCCGATTAAAAGAGCCCAAAAAACTATCATGTTGAATGTGACCATTCCCGCGGCCAGCCAAAGTTCCGGAGTGGCGGCCCATGGCGAAGTGTCGCGCATAATTTCATGGATGTGCCAGCCAAGCCTTCCCGACGACCGGATGAATCCCATCAACCCCATGACCCAGGTGAATGCCATGCCGAGAAGAAACAATGTCACTTGCCCGCGAACCGGCACCCTTCCCCATACGACCGGGCCCAAGGAGTGCGCCCCTTTCAACATCAGCCTGTTCGTCAGCAGTCCCACCGACAAGGCACTCAACGTGCTGAGCGCCTGCGGTAGAGAAAGACCGATGCGGATATTGGCCGGCAGATAAAAACCGTAGATGGACAG
>VBOG01000001.1 GCA_005877815.1 Nitrospirota bacterium | reverse complement strand
CGGAAAAGATCTTCCTGTGTTAGAGTAGGCATGCTCAGATGATCCTCCAGGGAGGTGAACTCCGACTCTATGCGCGAGGTCCTCTCATGTGCATGCCGCCTGCCACGTTGCAAAGCCGGCCGTCGCTCAGTCCGTCGCAAATCGCCGATCTACGCCTCGCGGCCTCCACAATGACTGGTCCCCAACGGCGCGCTTTTGAGGCAGAGATGACGGTGAAATATTGTGGGGGCACCCCCCTGATGGCTGAAGCCGTCTGTGGTTGGGGGCGCCAGACCGTGGCGCTGGGCCTGGCAGAGAGACGAACCGGGCGCATCTGTCTGGGCGCTCAAGCGGCGTGCAGTGGTCGCAAACGCTGGGAAGAGCAGCATCCGCAGGCAGCCCAAGCGCTTCGTCAACGTGCCGACGCCCCTGCGCAACAAGACCCAACGTTTCGCACGCGCTTGACCTCCACGCGGCTGACGGCCCAAGCGGCCTTCAAGGCGCTGGAGGCACAGGGGGAGAGCGAGGACCAATGGCCCTCGCCCAGTACGATGGCCGAGGTCCTGAATCGGATGGGCTTTCGGTTGCGCAAGGTCGTGAAGGCCAAGCCTCAAAAGAAGAGCCAAGAGACCGATGCGATTTTCGACCATATAAAAAAAAGATGACCACGCCGTGTCAGCAGGCCATGTCAAACGCTTGAGTCTGGACGGTAAAGCGACGGTGAAAATCGGGGAGTTTTCCCGTGGTGGTCTCCCCCGTGGCGACAACCGAGCCAGTGATCACGATAGGGGCTGCACGGAGAAGTATGTGCCTTGTGGGATCGTGGATGAAGAGCGCGGTGCGTTGACCATCACCTTTGGCAGCTCCTCTAAAACGAGTGACTTCATCGTCGATACGATCGCAGCCCAGTGGGACGCGATGCATGATCAAGAGAAGGCGGACACGAGTCTGATCCAGATCACAATGGACAATGGTCCAGAGAGCAGTGGCAGGCGCACACAATTTCTCTCTCGTATGGTGCAGCGAGCTGACGTCATCAACAAGCCGATTCAGCTGCTGTATTATCCCCCTTCTCACAGCCAAGACCATCCAATCGAAAGATGTTGGGGTATCGTGGAGTGGCAGTGGAATGGCGCGAAGCTGATCGATGTGGAGACGATGCTGGGGTGGGCCAAGAAGATGACCTGGAAGGGGATGCATCCGGTGGTGGAACTCAGCCGCAAAGTGTACGCAAAGGGTATTGCACTCAGTAAGGCGGCGATGCAGGCGGTTGAAGCCCGATTGAAGCGCGATCCTCAATTGCCCAAGTACGACATTTTGGTCAACCCGGCGTCACCATCCTGAAGAGGTAAATTCTTTTTAAGAAATCGCCTTAGTATGGTCGCTGACAAGTTCCAATGGGTGTTTTCCGAAGCGCTGCTCAACGCCTGTGGCAAAGAGGTGAAATTTTGTCCGGGAGCGTCCTTGCGAGGCACGCTGTGCTGCGCGACCCTCCACACATGGCCACCCCCTCCGTCCTTTCCTGGGTGGGGTGGTTGGGGTGCGTGAGGCATGGCGAGGCATGGCGGCGTACAGTGCGCTGATCCACCAGGCTCTCGGCCCACCTTGCCTGCACAGGCGCGACACCAGGTATCTTCCGTCACCCGGGACACGGTCAGCACCCTTGGTCTACGGGAGAGAGAGGGGATGCGCAGGCACGGAGGCGCACCTGTGGCTTATCCTGCTGGGCCGATTGAGGACTCCATGGATACTCGGGCCACCGCATGTGGGTGCTTTCACCGTCCGCATTTACGCCCCAGACAATACGTGGCACAGGCGTGCCATCTCGGCCTGCAGCGCGACGATGGCCTCCTCGAGGGTGGCATACTCCTCGGTATCCAGGAGGTGGGCATCCCCCACGTCGGCACTCGTCCACCAATAGTAATGCTGGCCGATCGTGAGATGGCCACTCCAGTGCGCGGCATGCGTCGCAAACGTAATGTAGAAGTGCCGAGCCATAGGCTCCTCAGGATGCAGCACCCATTGCCCCCACAGCGCGTGCTGGATGTCATGGTCTGCCAGGAACATACGGAGGCTTCTCCCGCTGTGACGCCTCAGCAGACACCTGCAGGCGTTGCCTCCTGAGGCTCCGTCATGTGCCGTACGCCTGATGGCCCGGGCCCATCCCGCTGACCTGGACCCACAGCCGATGCTCAGAGCGTCGCAGCGGCAGCGGCAGCAGCCTTCTGCTCCTCTGGGCACATGGCGTCTATGGGCATCGCACGCTTCTGCTGGTCATGGATCGAGACGCGGGCATACAGACCGACGCGCGTGGGTGACACAAAACTCCCCCGAAAATCGCCACC
>VBOG01000201.1 GCA_005877815.1 Nitrospirota bacterium | reverse complement strand
CATAATCGTTCGCAACAGCCAGATATTCACGAAGTGCTTCCTCCACGAGACCCTGACCAAGGCACAGCTCCCCTGCCTTTAAGCGAACGCTCATATTCGCCGGGTTGAGTTTGATAATTTTGCGATACAGATCCAGGGCGCGAACGGAATCGCCCGTTTTCAGGTACAGTTTGGCGCCGGATAAATAGTCGGCAATCGCGTTACTCATCAACCCGCGGTCGGCATTGAGATCTCCCTGCAGGGTATAGATCTCTGCACGACCGGGGTCGACTTTGAGAATTTTCTTGAAGATCGCAATGGCTTTGATACCGAATCCGTCGCGGGCAAACACGCGGGCTGCGTCCAAAAAGACCTGAATGGCCTCTGCTGTCGAATTCTGTTTGAGGTAGAGATCGCCAATCGCATTGTAAACATTGGCGTCGTTTGATGAGTCATCAAGCAGTTTCCGCAGCTGGCTGATACCTTGGTCGAATCGACCCTGAGCAGCCAACTCCTGAGCCTTCTGAATAGCCGCCGCTTTATCGTTGGCCACGAATGAGCTCCCCCATGGGAAGAAAGTAACCTAAGGAGAAAAACAAGTCAAGAAAGGGCTGCATAAACAGCAAGGGCCTCCCCGGTTGGGAGGCCCTTGGAAAGAACGAAGGTGAGCAGGAGACTAGACTTTCATGACATTTGAGGCTTGCGGGCCTTTCGCGCCTTCCACAATATCAAATTCCACATTTTCGCCTTCCTTCAGGGATTTAAATCCATCTCCTTGCAGGGCCGAATAATGGACAAAGACATCCTGTCCGCTCTCCAGGCGAATAAAACCAAAACCCTTGCGATCATTGAACCATTTGACAGTGCCTTTGCTTTTCACCATAGCCCCTCCTTAATTGTAACTTTTCCACAACCCTGCGCACACAGGAAAGTCCCAGGGTTATATAAAAAAACCGTACAGGAAACATCCGTATACGGTTTATGGCTTCGTGTAAATTCCTTAGAGTAACCACCTGAGAGATGGAGGACGATCTATCACAGCCTTTAAGAGCTGTCAAGAGGTTCGTTCATCCGCCAATAAGGAATATGAGACATGAAAAACACCGTCCCCGCGAGCATTTAGCAACGCATTTGGGTATAATCTCTGCGGACCGGAGGGAACGTGCGGCTCGTCGACAAGTATATTCTGCAAGAACTCTCCGTTCCGTTCGGACTGAGCCTCGGTGCACTAACATTCATTCTACTGACACGTGAAATTCTGAGATTAGTCGAGCTTTTGATCAATAAGGGCGTCGGGTTCGTCCCTCTTCTGAAAACCTTTCTTATTCTTCTCCCCTCCTTCTTCGTATTGACACTTCCCATGGCCTGCTTGATCGCATCCATTAGTGCATTCAGCCGTCTGTCGTCAGATCGGGAACTAACGGCCTTGCATGCCACCGGCATCAGTTCCCGTCGATTGGTGCGTCCGGTGTTCATTTTTTCATGCGCGGTATTCATCCTGACGCTGTCATTGGCTCAAATCGCGCAACCTTGGAGTGGACCCTCTGTGAAAAAATCCGCATTGCTCATGTTGCGAAGTCAAGCTTCCCTGGCACTCGATGAAGGAGTCTTCAACACTCCGTCTCAGAATGTCATCATGTATATCGGCGAGCGGAGCCTTCCTGGAGGCCCCCGAGGGGTCTTCATTTCCGACACGCGCAATCAGAAGGAGCCGAGAATCATCGTCGCGCGCGATTGGAGCCTCATCAATGATCCTCTGCATAGCCGCGTCGGGATGACGCTGCACAACGGAACGATTCATGTGAATCCAAAGGATCCTGTTGAGTATCAATTGATCGAGTTCTCCACCTATGACTTCACCATTGACATGTCTGACAGCCTTGCACCGCTATCGGAGGAGCGTCCGTCCATTTTCGAGATCCGCTACCAATTAGCGCAAGGGAACGATCCCCGTTATCTGAAGTTGCTGGAGGAAGAGTACAAAGATTTGGCATTCCCTTTCGCAGCCCTCCTGTTTGGACTTATTGGTATGCCGCTGGGCGTCGTTTTGAAACGGTCCGGTCGGGCGGGTGGATTTGTCGTGGGAATTCTCATTATGTTGTCATTCTATGTATTGAATGTTCTTGCTGATTTTTGGGTCTCAAGCGGGTTCGTCAGTCCATTCGCGGCGGCCTGGTTTCCGAACATGGCCTTCGGAGTTTTGACCATGGCCCTCTTTCTTCGGAAAGGCCAGGCTCTAAGGGCCGATCAATGACACTTCTTATCCGCTATCTTTTGCGGGAACACCTTAAGGTACTTGCCCTCTGTTTGACGGGCTTAGCCACGATATATCTGATGGTGGATTTTGTCGAGAAAGTCAGAAAATTCGTCAGTTACCAAGCGACCTTGGGGTCGGTCCTCTGGTATTTCGTCCTGAAACTGCCATCTATACTGTTTCAAATCACGCCACTTGCAATCTTGATGGCATCACTGCTCACCCTCGTGATTCTGTCGCGCAACAATGAAATTACGGCGATCCGAAGCAGCGGAATCAGTCTCTATCGCGTCGCCTTTCCCTTTTTGGCCGTGGCACAATTGGTCAGCCTGCTCATGCTCTGGGCAAACGATTCCGTCATCCCAAAGGCCAATGTCCGGGCAGATATGATCCGCGAAATGCAAATCGAACATCGAGGTCCACGGGCGACTTTCCAAGGAAACGAAATCTGGGTACGACTCGGAGAGCAGACACTCATGAAAGGAGACGTAGCAGACGATTCGTCGGAGAAACTGTATGGGATCAGCCTGTATCGGTTGAACAACGACTTCACTCTGAAGGAAGTGTTACACGCCAAAGAACTGTTACATACTGACGGCCAATGGATCTTGGTGTCAGGCGTGAGCCGAACGTTCGATGCTCAGGGCCCGCAGGCACCTCATCCTTTTGAGCGTCTTCGAATTCCCTTGAATCAGAAACCTGAAGATTTCACACGCACCATTAGAGTGAACTCGGAGGACCTGAGCCTCCGCCACCTCTCCAGCTATGTGGAGCGTCTGCGCGAAGATGGTTACAATCCCGCACGCTATGCCACAGACTTATTCGGGCGGACGGCCTTTCCCTTTGTTTGCCTGATTATGGCTTTAATCGGCACCTCCATGAGCCTGATGGAAACGGGATCACGCGGGACAAGTCTGGTGAAAGGGGTCGGCTACAGCCTGTTGATCGGCTTTCTGTATTGGGCCGGGCATTCAATCGCGCTCGCGTTAGGGCGTGGCGGAGTTCTCCCCCCGCTTTTAGCTGGCTGGGCAGCAAACCTGTTGTTCCTTTCATTCGCCGGTTATCTCTTCCTGCGCGTCCGTCAATAACTTCAGCCCACCAAAAGATCGCGAAGAGCGATTACTTTGGCGTTGAAGTAGCCGGCCCAGGGCAAAAAGACGGCCGCATACACACCGACTTCGCCGATAAAATAGACAGTGAGACCAAATTGGCTGGCCAGGCCTACAATATAACCGACAAGGACGAGCTTTCGGCCAGGATGGTTGAGCCCACTACTCGACACTTCACGCGTCCTTTTTTTATGCCCTTTCACTGCGTCCAAGACTTTCTGTTTTCGCGCCAAATATTCAGGGTATCGATTGAGCAGATACCGATCATATTGGGCGTGTACCCAACCCCAAGCCGCTCCTGCGACGAAAAGAATACTGCTGCTAAAGAAAACTTCCGGCGTCAATTTCTCCTGCAACCATGCCACGACCACACCGCCATATCCCGTCAATAGCGCGACCATACCGAGCGGTATCGTTGGCATCATCAAGCGGCTTTTGACATACAGCCGTGCTCGCTCGGCTTCACCTGCCCGATGCTGAGCTGTTACGATTTTAGGCATGGTTCGTGTCTGATTCTCCTATCACACTTTGTGCGATCATGTTTTCGTAAAGTGCTAGTGCAAACATCTTCTCAGCCCACATCATCTAGTACGTTTGTATCAGACATTGTGGCGACATGCGACGCAACTCACTGGCGGACTTTAAAGACTACTAGTTCAGCCGTTCTCTATGATCCAAACAACGATTCACTACATAGCACGCCCGAAATATGCGACACGACCCTTTGGGTCGCGCACTAGTCGCTTGATTGCTCACGATCGATTTCTAAACGCAGCCCCTGTTGCGCTTACTCGCGCTCACGCGGTGACAGAACCAAGAGTTATCAAGCTGTAATCCCCAGGCATTAAAATTGTTGTTTGCTTCCTGTCCACAAGTTCTGTGAATTGGCTGGGGATAGCTCTGTGTATGCGCCCTCCCGAAGGCAATCAGACACCTTCCTTTTTGTTTGCTCAAAAAATAGGCGAAAACTTCCTAATGAAGCTGGCGAGTTAGGATCAGCACTGACTATACTTTTGTATAGTAACCTAGTAATCTCTCGACTCACTAAACCTTACAGAACTTTTCCCCGTAAGGGAG
>VBOG01000200.1 GCA_005877815.1 Nitrospirota bacterium | reverse complement strand
GATGGGTGACGGAAATCGTTAGTTCTTGGTTCGGAAGCCTTCGTTCGAGGTTCTCGACGCGGCGGGTGGAACTGGGCGTAGGATGTTGGGAGGAGCCGTTTAAATGGCTCCTCCCGATTGAACGATTCGCAGCGACAGCCGGTCTAGCCACCGGTCGGGCCGCGAGGGACCTTCGCGGTCCGGCGTGAATTCCACTCTGACCTGATCTCCCTCTTTCGCCACGCCTTCAAACTTCGTGTCCTTCGTGAGTCTGAGACTCACTTCCTTTCCTGTCGGATCCTGCATCAACAAGCGGTCGCCTTCGACCTTCAGGATATCGCCTTCCATCGTATAGGAAGGTTTGCTTCGATGGATCGTTTTCGCAAACATATCCGGCGTCACCTCCGCCTCAATCCAATCGCCGGCGGCCGGTGAAAAGAACTGTGGCACCTTGGTAGCCGCATTCAGCCGAATACTAACCTCTTTATCGGGGAACGTCTCCACCAGCGCGAAATACAAGGCGGTTAGTGAACGACAGAGGCACTCGGTCGTTATTTCAGCATGCGGAGCGCGCAGATGATTGCCAGCGAGGGAATCCAAATCCACGCGAACTCATTTTTCAAGACTTCCAGGCCTCGCGAGGTAAAGAAGGCGGCGACGCCGATCGGGGAGACCTCGATAGGACGCCAGGGAAGAAAATACCGGCCCGTGTCAAACGGCGCGAAGAACGCGACGCCCAATCCGCCGTTCGTCATTGCATCAAGGAGGCCGTGCGACGCGGTCACGATGAAGAAGTACCCCGCCAGCATCCACCATGTTTGAGAAAACCGAGCGGTGTTCGGAAACCCTAGGATGACAACAGCAACGGAAAGCCACGCCGCGAAGAACAAGGAATGTGTGATGCCGCGGTGTCCCCATACGCTACCGTAAGGGATGCCCAAGCCCAGGCCAACGACGTCGAGATCCGGCAGCGCTGAGCAGGCTATCGAGAGTGCCCAAAATCGCGCGGGCATTGAAGCGCCCGAGACCGAAGATGCGGCATAGACGCTTCCCAGGGCCACCGCTGCAACGCCGTGTGCAAATGCCGTCGCCATCGTCCCCATTCTATGCAGTAAGGATGACGGCGAGAACACCTCGCTTGGGGAAGACCGCCAGAAACCATTCCTGCTCTAATAAATGGTGAGGTACGGCCGTTGATTACGGGATAAGCGTGATGCGCCTCGAGGCCAGCCGGTCGATGCTGGTCAGGCGCTGAAAGTACGTGGCAATTGGCAGTAAGGGGCCTAGTTGCTTTTACTGGCTGCACAAATTCCAGCGTTTGAAGTGCTATTCCATTAACTTTAAATGCGTTAGCGCGCTTACCTAATCCTTCCACGTATGAACCAGATTACACGTTAACGGATTACCTGCCGCTATCACCGAGTCGGATCTATGCGAATTATTCGAGCAGGTCAGCACAGTGGAATCAGTCAAGGTGTTTAGGCACCCGGACGGTCAGTGCATTGGACTCGAAGAATGATGTCTCCTTTTGTTATTTTGGTGCCAAAGAATAAAGGAAATCCAAGACTTCTGGAGACTTATTGTGTTTTAGTTGAGGACGCCCAAACAAGCGTCACAGGCGAGGGGCAACCGGATATTTCTTTGAGAGACGGAGCCTCGAACACTGCGAATTCTCTGCGGAATGGAAAGTCAAAAACAAGACGCTTCCTGCCCAAAAATAAGTGGCGCAGTACAATAACCGGCTGATTACGGAACCCCATGGACAGCCCGCCGTTTCCTGGAGATGATATTGCCTCCCACAAATGTTCCGACATTTGATCCGAGAGATTGGCTATGACTCGACGGAAGTTTCTCGGCGCCGCCGGAATAGCAATGATGGGATGGTGGCTGACCGGGTGCAGCTTACAGTATGGACGAAGGATTCCCGAGACGGAGACATCCATGGCTGAAGACCTTGGAACGCTTCGGCATACCCAGACCGACGTCAATGGACTGCGCATGCATTCGCTCGTCTCGAGCGATCCGCTTCCATCGAATGCGCCGGTGGTGGTTCTGGTGCATGGCTCGGGACTATCCGGCCGCTACATGATTCCCACAGCCCGGCAATTGACCGCCGATTGCCGCGTCCATGTGCCGGATTTCCCCGGCTTCGGCGATAGCGACAAGCCCGAAAAAATGCCCGATGTGCCCAGCCTCGCGGATTGGCTTGCCGCGTGGATCCCTGCCGTCGGCCTCACCCGGCCATCGCTGCTGGGCAATTCCTTCGGCTGTCAAGTTATCGCGGATCTGGCAGCCCGCTATCCTGAGCGCATCGGTCGAGCGATCCTCCAAGGCCCGACGACACCGCCTGACGAGCGGTCCATGTTTTGGCAGTTCATACGGTGGCGGCAGAACCAAAAATACAACCCGAAGTCATTGGATAGTGTGACGGACGCCGATTACAAAAAATGCGGCCTACGCCGCATGTACAGCACGTTCCGCTCGCAGCTGACCGACCGCATCGAGGACAAGGCACCCCACATCCAGGCGCCGGTCTTGGTCGTTCGCGGCGAGCACGATCCCATTGCGCATCAACGTTGGTGCGAAGAGATCGCCCGGCTGTGCCCGCGCGGACGTCTCGTGGTCATTCCCGACGTCGCACACACCTTGTGCTACACGGCGCCCGTCCAGTTGGCAGCCGTCACCCGCTCGTTTCTGGGTGAACCGATGTAAACCGCCGCTCGTTCACCGCGGCAGCCATTCCACCCGATACCGTCCTTTTGTTTGGTGGAGAAACTCGTCGAGCTGGGGAAGCGTCGCCGGCGGCGGCAAAGAGTACCGCTCGTGGATCTTCCGCTTGAGGTCGAAATAATAGCGCACAAACACTGCGAAGTCGCGCGGATAGGCGCTCTCATCGACGCCCACGAACATGCCCCGCTGCCCCCTCTTTAGGATTCGACGCCACCGATCGATCGGCGTCAATCCGATAGACTCCACGCCGTGAGAAAAGAGCATCATATAGATCTCCTCGAAAGGATCGCCGGCATTCAGATAGGCTTCCAGCGCTTCGGCGGATGGCAGCTTGTTGAACACCATCCAAAACGGCACCGATCCCGTCCGAACGGTCCAGTAGGGTTCCATCACGATAAATGATTCGACCAGCAGACGACGACCACGCACCTGCCGTTCTCGATTCCACTGCTGATAAAAATCGGCCACCAGCGGGCTCATGTGCTCCGGCTGTTCAAAGACAATGCGCCGAATCCGAAAACCGTGGCGTTTGGCAAATCGTTCTATATCATCTCTGAGTTGCGGCTCGAACCCCCACTCTGCCTCGGGGCGGTCGCAATCGGGCGCCGGCGCTTCCCACGCTGTTCTCCGTGCATGGTACCGCCGAAGATAATCCTCCACCCGTTCGCCTCCATGATGATATTCATCGGATGTGGCGCCGCCGAGAGCGCCGAACTGAAAGATATGGCGCTCGCCGAACTTCGTGGTGGGCCACTTCAGACCGCATTCAACGATAAAGATGGTGCCCCCTGGTTGTAGCGTTTGAAGCAGAAACCGCTCGTACGCCGCTCCAAGACGCAGTTGTTTAAAGCGAAAATACGCCATCCGTTGGATCATCAGCCGGTCCTGATTGGGATCATGCATATGGTGCAACTGCACATCGGGATTCGCCTTCAGGAAAACGGCCGCCCACCGTTCCGCCCAC
>VBOG01000199.1 GCA_005877815.1 Nitrospirota bacterium | reverse complement strand
AAGCTACAAGACGAGATGTTGCAAGTGGCGCGAGCTATCCTCGGTGAGCAAACAACCGACAATATGGACGCAGAAGCTTATGTCTTGCGCGTTCGCCGCAGGCTACTGAAAAAGATGGAGGAGGACTATGAGACCACATCATGGTCGCTTGACGGGGATGAGGAGGCCGAAGAAGGAGTTTTTGCGGAGGCCGACATACCGCAAGAGATTGAGAAAGTGCGGCAGTTGATTGATTTAGTCCCAAAGGGAACCGATCGACGGTTCGATACCTTGATGGGGGCCATCAGCGATCTGTGCCGCGAAAAACCTGAGGAGCGGTTCGTAATTTTCACTCAATATCGTGACACGCTGGAATTTCTATCGGAGGAGTTGGGGAAAATATACGGCCAAGAACGTATGGCAAGGATCGTCGGCGGCCCGCTGGAAGATAAGATCGCCGCGATGGAGTCGTTCTGGGATTCGAACGGCGCTCGTTTCTTGATCAGCACGTCGGCCGGCGGAGAAGGGATCAATCTTCAAATCGGTCACATCGTTTTCAACTACGACCTTCCCTGGAATCCTATGGCAGTCGAGCAACGGATCGGACGAATTCACCGCTACGGCCAAGAAGAGACAGTACAAGTATACAACTTGCTGGCTCAGGATACCGTCGAGGAACAAATTTATGGCCTCCTAGATCATAAGCTGCTGGAGATCGCGCGCTCGATCGGCAAAACAGATGCGCAAGGAAAGCCGTTGGAAGACTTTCGGAGCGATATTCTCGGTTATCTTGGCAGCCGTCCTGACTATCAGGATCTATATAAACGAGCCTTGATGGACCGTGATTATCGACGCACAGACAGCGAACTCCAACGAATGATAGAGGACGCGCTTCGCGCCCGCGAAGCGCTGGATAGCTTGGCCCAAGACCTGGGACATTTCAATTTAGAGCACTATCGACAATTAGAAGGGCGTTATTCTCTATCCGAGCTTGGGGAGTGGGTTCGAACGGCGATTTTGAAATTGGGAGGCGGAGCAGTCCCGACGGGGGAATTTTGGAGCTTTATCTGTCCGGACAGCTTGCAGCGCAAATACAGGCTATTACCCAAGTATGAAAGAGTTTGTTTTGACCGAGACGTAGCACTGCGCAATCGTGGATCCGAGCTCGGCGGCGTCGGACATCCCCTGGTTGATGCTCTGCTCGAAGAAACTCGATCAGCGACTCTTGCCGGAGAAGTGGCCGATCTCGGCGCCAACGGCGTGTTCGCCCGCTACCTTGTTCGCCGGCGAGATGATCGCGGACTTATCCAGAGCCGGGTAATAACCATGTTGTACGACTTTTCTACAGGGCAAGTACAAACACTTCCGCACTTTCCAACCGATGAAGGAGTGGCGGCAGAGAACGGCGTTGCGGATCTCAGTCCGGCTCGTGCAGCCATAGAGAGCAACTTGGAGGTTGAAATAAACAACTGGCTGCCCAGCCGACAATCACGAATCGGACTCAATATTTTATTGGTCGGTCTACATCAATAAGCACAAATTGGGGATAGTTAAGCGATGGCAAACCTCTTTTTCTCGTACTCACATAGAGATGCTGACCTGAGAGACGAGCTGGAAATCCATCTGGCTACGCTAAAAATGGAAGGTGTCATTGAGATATGGCACGAGCGTAGAATCGGTGCCGGCAAAGAGTTTGGCAACGAAATCAGCCAGCATCTGGAGGAAGCAAATATCATTCTGCTCTTGATCAGCCCATATTTTATTGCTTCGGATTATTGTTACGAAATTGAAATGAAAAGAGCCATGCAAAGACATGAAAAGGGCGACGCGCGCGTTATTCCTGTCATTTTGGAGCCCTGCGATTGGCAAAAACTTCCTTTCGGCAAGCTTACGGCAACGCCGACAGATGGAAAACCTATTTCAAAATTTCCAAACAAGCATGACGGGTTTCTCGACGTTACCAGAGCGATCCAAAACGCAGCGGAGGATTTCTGCGGTCCCGAACAAGGGAAACCAGTCGAGATGGTCACCATGGCTGAGAAAAGGCGGACGACCAAAGTCGCGCGGCCTCGCTCGAGTAACCTCCGCCTTAAGAAAGAATTTACAGATCGCGACAAAGATAGTTTTCTTACAGATGCCTTCGAGTATGTCGCGAATTTCTTCGAGGGGTCGTTGGACGAACTCCAAAAACGTAATCCGGGGATCGAAACAAACTTTCGGCGGATTGATGCGAATCACTTTACGGCAGTGGCGTACCGACACGGTAAAGAATTGAGTCGGTGCAGAATTTGGTTGGGAAACCGAAGAGAATTCGTCGGAGGCATCGCATACTCAACGGATCTCAGTCACGGTGACAATAGTTACAATGAATCCCTTTCAGTTGAAGACGATGGTTACACCCTGTTTTTGAAACCGCTGGGCATGGCGTTTCGGCACCAGGGTAGTGAATCTAAGCTTACGTTCGAAGGCGCTGGCGAATATTTGTGGGAGATGTTCATTGAACCGCTACAATGACTGGAAGTAAACTCTAATCTCTAAGCTGAAGAATACAATGACGAAAGACAAGCTGACATATGAGTTTCCTCACGGAATAAGTACGGAGGAGGTAGATTATATTCAGGAATTCATATCCACGTCCTTTGAAGACGGCGCGATCGATGATTGTCAATGTCCCCAGATAGGTGTGCGTATCTATGGCCTTACTCCGCTCCGTTCACATTTTAGCGCGCAATTCGAGTGCAAATGCGGCCAGACTCGGCCCTTGATACTAAATAAACTGATTGACTAAATCGGGCTCAGTTTTTCCTTTCTGTGGCAAGGGTCACCCGTTGAAAGCAGGCTGCAAGAGGCAAAGACTTTCCAGTGAAAGGGATTTTCTTGTTCGTTTGCGTTTCAACTCGCTCGCTTCGGCGAGCCATTCCGGGGAGAGTATGCAGCAATTGACAAGTAGCATGACGATTTCTAAAGACGACCAGGA
Organism: Nitrospirota bacterium; assembly: GCA_005877815.1. Lineage (GTDB taxonomy): Bacteria > Nitrospirota > Nitrospiria > Nitrospirales > NS-4 > NS-4. The sequence goes on along the minus strand of VBOG01000199.1, from coordinate 230 downwards.
TCGCCAGCGTTATGTCGATCTGCTTAAGGGGAGTCAACGGTGTCCGCTCTGGGGTAATGCAGCGCGTCGATTTCCAATTTCCGCAGCTGCGGCATAACGGCATCGACAAAGAGCTTGAGCGAATGCATCACTCTCGAATGCTCCAAGGCACCGAAAGTAAATTCACCGAGAAAAGTGTCCGCGCCCGCCTGGGTCGCGATTTCCCGGATCTGCCGCGTCACGGTCTCAGG
>VBOG01000198.1 GCA_005877815.1 Nitrospirota bacterium | reverse complement strand
CGTAGCCCTTCTTTGTAATCGGTATCTTGGCCATCGTGTCTCTAGGATGCGGTATGCGATGTGTAGTGCTCTTGGAGCGGTTTGACCGAGAGCGTGCGCCGGAGTCCTGCCTCGATGCCCATCAAGGCCGCTTTGGCTCCCGCCATCGTCGTGTAGTACGGAACGGATTGCACCAGCGCCGTGCGGCGAATGGAGGCCGAATCGGCCTGCGCGACCTTGTCTCCCACCGTATTGATCACCAGTTGGATCTCCCCATTCTTCAAATGATCCACCACATGCGGCCGCCCCTCAGTCACTTTATTGACAGTCTCCACCGTCACGCCATGGTCTGAAAGGTAGGCCGCTGTTCCGCGGGTGGCCTCCACGGCAAACCCGAACTCCAGAAACCGCGGAGTCAACGTCACCGTCCCGGGTTTGTCCTTATCCTTCACACTGATAAAAATTCTTCCGCTCATCGGCAAGGAGGATCCTGCGGCCGCTTGGGATTTTAAAAATGCGCTGCCGAAGTCCCCGGCAATCCCCATGACCTCGCCAGTCGAACGCATCTCGGGACCCAGCAGCACATCTGTTCCCGGAAACTTATTGAACGGAAACACCGCTTCCTTCACCGAGAAGTAGGACGGCTGCCGCTCAATGGCCATGCGTTTCTCATCGAATAACTCGCCCATCATGACTCGCATCGCGAGCTTTGCGAGCGGAACCCCGAGTGCTTTGCTGACAAAAGGCACGGTTCGCGAGGCGCGGGGATTCACCTCCAGTACATACACGAGCCCGTCGCGCACCGCAAACTGGACGTTCATGAGACCAATCACGCGAAGCTCCAGTGCGAGCACCATGGTTTGTCGGCGGATGTCGTCCACAATCTTGGCTGGCAACGAATACGGCGGCAGGGAGCAGGCGGAATCTCCCGAATGGACGCCGGCCTCCTCAATATGCTCCATGATGCCGCCGATCATGACCGTCTTGCCATCGGACAAGGCATCCACGTCAATTTCGATGGCATCTTCCAAATATTTGTCAATCAGGATGGGATGTTTCGGCGATACCTCAATGGCCTTGTTGATATAGGCCTTCAGACTTTTCTCATCATAGATGATTTCCATCGCCCGCCCGCCCAGGACATAGGACGGCCTCACCATGACGGGGTAGGTCAGGCCTGCCGCCACGGCTGCCGCCTCGTCGAAAGAGCGGGCCATGCCGCTGGCCGGCTGTTTCAATCCCAGCTTGTCCAGCAGAGCCTTGAAGCGCTCGCGATCCTCGGCAAGGTCAATCGCGTCCGGAGAGGTGCCCAGAATCGGCACGCCGGCCCGTTCCAACGGCAGAGCCAGCTTCAGCGGCGTCTGGCCGCCGAACTGCACCACCACCCCACGAAGATTACCCGCTCGGCGCTCTGTCGCAACAATGCTGAGTACATCCTCTTCTGTCAGCGGTTCGAAATACAAGCGGTCGGAGGTGTCGTAATCCGTGCTGACGGTTTCGGGATTGCAGTTCACCATGATGGTTTCATAGCCCATGTCACGAAGCGCCAACGCGGCGTGCACGCAACAATAGTCGAACTCGATCCCCTGCCCGATTCGATTCGGGCCGCCGCCGAGGATCATGACCTTCTCACGAGGTCCCGGTCGGCTCTCGCACTCCGACTGGTAGGTGGAATACAGGTACGGTGTCAGGGCCTGGAATTCCGCCCCGCAGGTGTCGACACGTTTGAACGATGCCGCGATGCCGCTTTCCAATCGCATCTGTCGGCATTCGGATTCGTGACTCCCCAATAACTCCGCGAGGCGATGGTCTGAAAAACCCAATTGCTTGGCCTCGAGGAGCTTCTCTCTGGATAGCGGCCGACGCTCGCGGACCAGCGCCTCCTCCCAATCCACGATCTCCTTCATCTGACGCAGGAACCATGGATCAATCCGGGTCAACTCGTACAATTCAGCTTCGGAGATGCCCATCCGTAATCCATCGGCCAGGTCCCATATACGTTCCGGGTCCGGCCGGCGCAGCCGCTCTCGTATCCGGGCAACCGTCTCCTCTGGGTCGCCTTCATGCAGCGAGCGCGAGGGCTCCAACCCGTAGCGATCCACTTCCAGCGAACGGATCGCCTTCTGGAAGGCCTCTTTGAACGTGCCCCCGATTGCCATCGCTTCTCCGACGGACTTCATCTGCGTCGTGAGCGTGCGGTCGGCCCCTGCAAATTTTTCGAAGGCGAATCGCGGTAGTTTGACGACGACATAATCAATCGTCGGCTCGAAGGAGGCCTTGGTGACGCGGGTGATGTCGTTCGGGATTTCATCGAGGGTATAGCCGACCGCCAGCTTCGCGGCGATCTTCGCGATCGGGAAGCCGGTGGCCTTGGACGCCAAGGCCGAGCTTCTCGACACGCGCGGGTTCATCTCGATGACCACGAGTTCGCCGTCGGCCGGATTGACGCCAAACTGAATATTGGAGCCGCCGGTATCCACGCCGATCTCGCGCATGATCCTGAGCGACGCGTCGCGCATGACCTGATATTCCTTGTCCGTCAAGGTCTGTGCCGGCGCGACCGTGATGCTGTCGCCGGTATGGATGCCCATGGGATCGAAGTTTTCAATGGAGCAGACGATGACGACGTTGTCCTTGGTGTCGCGCATCACCTCGAGTTCGAATTCCTTCCACCCGATCACCGACCGCTCGACGAGAATCTCCCCCACGGGACTGGCGCTCAGCCCCCATTCGGCGTGGGCCTCGAACTCTTCCCGGTTGTAGGCAATGTTCCCGCCCGTGCCGCCCAAGGTGAATGACGGCCGGACGATGGCGGGAAAACCGACCAAGTCCATGGCACGCAGGGCGTCCTCTCGCGAGCGGGCGACGGCGCTCGTCGGCGTCTTCAGCCCGATCCTGGCCATCGCGTGTTTAAACTCATTGCGATTCTCGGCTTTGTGGATGGCCTCGTAGCTGGCTCCAATCAGCTGCACACCGTATTTGTTCAAGATGCCGTGTTCCGCAAGTCCGACGGCCGTGTTCAACGCCGTCTGTCCGCCCATGGTCGGGAGCAAGGCATCGGGATGTTCCTGTTGAATGACTTGCTCAACGACGTCCAAGGTGATCGGCTCGATATAGGTGCGATCGGCCAATTCCGGATCGGTCATGATCGTGGCGGGGTTGCTGTTGATCAGCACGACGCGATAGCCCTCCTCGCGGAGGGCCTTACAGGCTTGCGTGCCGGAATAATCGAACTCGCAGGCTTGCCCGATGACGATCGGCCCCGACCCGATCAGCAGAATCGTGTGAATGTCGGAACGCCGAGGCACGCTCAGCTCAAGCTCTTGGCCGGCGGCGCGGGTGGAGGACTGCCTGGCGGCGGAGTGTAGAATTTCATGACCTGTGGGATCCATCGTTCGATATTCTTGATGCGGGTCTCCTCTGAAGGATGCGTGCTCAGAAATTCGGGAATGCCGGCTCCGGATCGGAAACACAGTTTTCCGATCATTTTACTGGGACACCCGCTGAGGCGTTCCCAAAATCCAACCGCCTCATGCGGATCGTACCCGGCCTTCGCCATCAACTGAAGGCCGATGAAATCCGCTTCGCTTTCTTGCGTGCGGTTGAACGGCAAGGAGACACCGACCCCATATGCGCTGAGGACGCCCTGGGCCACACGCGGGTCGACTTTGCCGCTTGCGGCGCCGGCGATCACACCGACTTGAGCGACTTGTTCGATGATGCCGCGGCTGATACGCTCAACCCCGTGCCGCTGAATCGCGTGAGTGATCTCATGGCCCATCACGGTCGCCACGCCGGCCTCGCTCTGCGTGTGCTTCAGGATGCCGGTAAAAAAGGCAACCTTCCCACCGGGCAGGCAAAACGCGTTGGCGATCTTATCGTCTTGGATGACCGCAAATTCCCATTCATACGCGGGCTGGTTGGCCACGGCCGCGACCCGTTCGCCGACCCGACGGATCATCGCGTTGGTCTCC
>VBOG01000055.1 GCA_005877815.1 Nitrospirota bacterium | reverse complement strand
GTTCAGCGTCCTCACTGCCGGCCTGATCCTGGTCTCCCTTTTCGGCAGGCTGCTCGGCACGGTCGGGCTGGGCGAGTATTTGTTGCTGCGCCGTGAGGCGTCCTGGCTGCTTACGGGAGTGCTGCTGGGCATGGGCAACGCCCTGCCGCGTTACATTGGGTACAGCGTGAAGAAGCCGGCAGGCGAGCGTCACGCCTACTTCCTGGCCGGAGCAAGCTGTCTGATGGGATTTACCATCGTGGTGAGCGTGGTCTTGTATGTCGGGCGGCAGTATTTTGCGCACTTGCTGTTCGGCAACGCGCAACTGGCGGGTCTGATCCTGCCGCTTTGTTTCATGCTCACCGGTCTCGCGGCGCAAACGGCGGCCTTTGGATATTATCGCGGCGTTTTGGCCATGAAGCGCGCCAACGCGATACAGGTCGTCCACTTTGCCATTATTCCGATAGCAGTCGTGGCCGTGCTCTATCCCACGCATTCCGTGGCGTTGATCCTGAGCGTGTCGGGCGGCCTGACGGTGATTGCCGCCGCCCTGTTTGCGAGGCCTATCTTTCGAGAGATCCGAAGAAGCCCGCTGCCGAAACTGAGGCCTTATGCAACTGAACTCATGCGGTACGGTGTAGCGCGCGTGCCTGGCGATTTCGGCGCCGCGGCGCTTTTTGCCATCGGACCCCTGATAACGACCCATTACCTGCCCATGACCGAGGTGGCGTACCTGCTGCTGGGCTCGAATTTCCTGCTGGTGATGGGCTACACCGCCGGGCCCCTGGGCGTAGTCCTCCTCTCCAAGTTCAGCATGATGCTGGGCCAGAATCGCCTGGCGGAGGTTCGTGACTCCCTGGAGCACCTCGTCCGGGCCGTCTTGGACATTTCCGTCTTCGCCTCGCTTCAGTTGGTGGTGTTCACCGACGTTCTGGTGCGCCTCTGGGTGGGACCAAGCTTCCGGCCGGCGATACCCATCATTCGATTGATGCTCCTTGCCATCCCTCCCTATCTGTTCTACATGGCCCTCAGGAGCAGCATCGACGCGGTCACCGTCAAGCCTCGAAACGCCGGGAACGTTATCGTTGCCCTGGCGATTTACCTGGCGCTGATCGCTGCGAGCGTAAAGACGCTGACTGGAAGTTTCCTGCTCGAAGGCATTGCGGCAGGCCTGGTGGTGGCGCTTACGGTTCTCGGCGTCCTAACGGCCCGTACTTTCCGGGATCTCTACAACTTGAGCGTCCCCTGGGGCAAATGCGCGTCGTCGATAGTGGCGGCGGTAGGACTGGGCGCCGTGAGTTTCGCGTTTCGCCGGATTCAGCCGGACGCTCATGAAAGCCTCGTGACATTCTTGTGGGAGCTGCTGGTGGGCGGCCTCTACCTCGGCGTGCTCACGCGGCTGGGCTCGCCGTGGTTGGGATTTGTTTGGGACAAAGCGTTCCCCTGGCCGAGGCCAGCTTGGTTCGCTTCGAAGAGGAGCGCCGCGTGAGACCAGACATGCGTAAGGACATCGTTCGATATTTGATCTACGCCGCGCCGGTCCTGGTCGGCGTCCTGTTCCTCAGTGAATTTCTCGATCTGGGGATTTCACCCCTGGGGGCTTTTGCGGCGGCTGTCGCCGTACCGTGTTTGCTGATCGCCTTGTGGAGGTTCCCTGCTATTTTCATCGTCCCGGTGATGTTCGTGCCGCGGGACAAGAGGCCGCTGCCCGCTATTCCAATGCGGTTTCAAGGCCAGCACATGACGATCCTTCCCCTCGTCCTGGCGGCGCTGTGCGCGGCCATCCTTCTCCGTTTCGCGCTGCTGGCCGCCCGCGGGACCCGATTGCGTGAGCTCTTCCCAATCCAAAAGAGAGGGATCAAGGCTTACCTTCTGTTCGCCGCCGTGGTCACGATCAGCTACGTGTACACTCGCGCGCCGGAGTACGGTGGCGACAAGATTTTGCGGTTCCTGACCATCGGAGCGCTGTGTTTCTTCGCGTCCTTCATCCTGCTCAGAGAAGATAAAGATTTTTGTCATTTCACGGTGGGCCTGGTCGTCATGGCCCTGGTCGCGGGGGCGACGAGGGTTCAGGCGACCTCCGTGGGCCACTTCGGAGTGCACGAGGCGGTGGTCCATATCGGCATCGGCCAGTGTATCGGAATGACGATCGTGATGGTGTTGAACTTCAGACTCTTCAAGAGCCGCTGGGCAAAGTCCCTGCTGCTGCTCTCTCTCCCGCTTTTGTTTGCGGGGCTGATCGCCTCTGAGGTGCGAGGCGCCATGATCTGGACGCTGCTGGTTGTGGGCGTGTTCGCCTTCATCCGCCAGCCCAACGTGGGGCCGAAATACTTCCATCGGGTGTTCGCGCTGGGAGCCGCAGCGGTGGTGATGATGTTGTTCCTGATGCCCCCGAAGTGGGTGCGAGGAGAGGCGGCAGTTGAGCTCGAAATCAAGCAACAGGAGCTGGTAATGCTCATGCACGGAAAGGGTTCCAAGTTCAGCGGCGGCAAGAGACTGGAGTTCTACAAAGGGGCGTTTCAGGCGATCTCCGCCAAGCCG
>VBOG01000057.1 GCA_005877815.1 Nitrospirota bacterium | reverse complement strand
CTCGTCGTAGCTGATGAACTTGGCCATCCCCTTGTCGCCCATCACCTTCGTCAACGCCGACGTCAACGTCGTCTTCCCATGGTCCACATGCCCGATCGTCCCGATGTTCACATGCGGCTTCTTCCGCTCATACTTCGCCTTCGCCATGACTGTCCCCTCTTATGTCATCTTGGTAAAATCTGCGCTAATTGCATTTTGTATCATGCCATCGTGGAGCCCACGACGCGGATTGAACGCGTGACCTCGTCCTTACCAAGGACGTGCTCTGCCAACTGAGCTACGTGGGCGCGTGATGTCATCTTGGGTTGTGTGTGCGCACTTGGTTTGGAGCGGGCGACGAGATTTGAACTCGCGACAGCCAGCTTGGAAGGCTGGAGCTCTACCACTGAGCTACGCCCGCCCGTACCATTTGACCCGGTTCTGTTTGGTGGGCAGGCAAGGATTCGAACCTTGGAAGCCGATGGCAACAGATTTACAGTCTGCCCCCTTTGTCCACTCGGGTACCTGCCCAATAAACCGCCTGTCTTGTCCGTCATAGGTACGTAGAACTAGGAACTCAATGATGGCGGCCTAATTGACGCAAACATCCCGGCCATGCAGAACGAACCGTCCCTTTCACCGTGGAAAACGGCGTCGTCCTCAGTATGGGACCGAGATGGAATTGGCTCAAATTGTTTTGAAGCAGTTCATTATATGGGTGAAATCGGCAGGTGTCAATACAAACTGAAAAATTTTCAGAGACTTAGCCCGACTGCCTGCAGAGGAATGGTGCCGGGAGCCGTTCTGCGTTCCAGCCCATGGGCCGGTTCATAGACAAGGGTCGATATTTTCGTCCACGGCATAGCGCCGTTTGAGGTAAAAAATCAAAGCGATGAGCCCGACAAGACCCAAGAGCGTCCATCCCGAACGGCTCAAAACGGTCACAAGCAGCGGAAGGTTCATCGCGAAGAAGTAGCCCAGCAATGCTATTGCAGTCACCCAGGCAATAGCCCCTAGGCAATTAAACAGCAAAAACCTCGGCCAGGGCATTTTCGTCGTTCCGGCCACCAGAGCCCCGATGACCCGCACGCCAGTAATCCATCGCTGAACAAAGATTGTTTTGTCGCCGTGCGTGTAGAAAAACTTTTCGACATAGCTCAACCGCTGGGGCGTGATGAAGAGATATTTGCCGTATTGCAGGACGAAGGGACGGCCCAACCTTCGTCCCAGGTAGAAGCTGATATTGTCCCCCAGGATGCAGCCGACGATGGCGAGAGGAATGACGTGGGCCAGGGACAGGTTCCCGAGATACGAGTAGAAGGAGGCGATGATGAGAATGGTTTCTCCGGGAACTGGCAAGGACGCATTCTCAGCCATGACTCCTAGAAAGAGAATCAGGTAGCCGTACTCATCAACGTAAGGGCTGGCGGCGTCAATTAACTGGAGCAGATGTTCATGCATGGCGTGGGCGAGAGGACGGTAGCATGCGCCCGCGAGCGCGGTCAATAAGAACGCTCGTCCCTTGACACCTCCAAACCCGCAAGGTAGCATCTCAACGTCGTAATGCCCACCCTGACGATTTCTCGACGTCCATGTGTTCAGCTCGCGCTCGGCCTGTTCTTCTGGGCCGTGCCGCTTCCACTCGCCTTTGCGCAGACCGCCGTCACGATTCTCCATACCAGCGAGCATCACGGAACTCTTGAACCGCTTGAGCAGGGCAGCTACAAGGGTCAGGGCGGCATGGCCCGCCGGGCTACACTCATCGAACGGGTACGCAAAGAGGCGCCCTTGGTGCTTCTGGTGGACAGCGGCGATCTGCTCATCGGTACTGCCATGTCTTCGGTATTCCGCGGCGAAGCAGACATCAAGGCCATGAATCTCATGGCCTACGATGCACTGGCCCTCGGGAATCATGATTTCGATTTTGGCACCGCTCATCTCAAAAAGCTTAAAAATGAGGCTCGCTTCCCCTTTCTCTGTACGAACCTTCGGCCTCGGGAATCGGATATTTGTGACCGCTTCATTGTCAAATCCATCGGACCGCTACGCATCGGGATAATCGGTCTCATCGGCAAACGGAACTATCCCGATACCTTTAATCGTCAAGCGCTTCAGGAGTTGCATTTTGAAGATCCGATCGAAGCGGCCCGGCACGCCGTGTCCGAGCTCCGTGAACGGGTCGAGATCATCGTCGCGGTGACGCACGAGGATACCGAGGAGGATCTGGCGCTCGCGGCCGCGATTCCCGCGATTGACGTCATTGTCGGCGGCCACACGGAAGGCTTCGATGGACTGATCTCCAAAGGCCTTCGCACACCTGAAAAGGAACGCGTAGAACTGTCGGGGGCCGGGGCTGTCTTCGTGAAAACACATCGGCAGGGTCGGACCTTGGGGCGATTGGATCTGCTGTATCACGATCGAACAATTCTCGTCGCGGAAGCTCGGAATGTCCCAGTCACCTCCGCCGTCACCGCCAATCCAAAGGTCTCACAACTCGTGGAATCGTATGCCGGCCGTCTGGAGGCCGAAACCGAGAGAGTCATCGGAGATGCGGCTGTAAATCTGGAGGGGGGAAACATGGCCATCAGGACACGCGAGACAAACCTCGGCAACCTCCTCGCCGACTTGTCCCGCGGTCAATCGGGCGCTGAAATTGGTTTCGTGAACGCGGGGCAAATACGGGGAGGCTTCTCGGCAGGTCCCATTACCCGCAGACGACTCATGGAGGTGCTGCCCTTCGATGACGGCTTGTGCTTGCTAACCTTGACAGGCCGTGAATTGCGGGAGGCACTGGAGAACAGCGTCAGCCGGCTTCCGGAAGCGAACGGTCGGTTTCTCCAGATCTCGGGATTGAGCTACGTCTTTGACCCCGCCGCTCCTGTCGGCTCCCGGGTGAAAACCATGCAGGTCAATCAAACACCGCTCGATCTGTCGCGTCACTACACCGTCGTGACCAGTCAGTTCCTCGCGGATGGCGGAGATGGCTATACGATGTTCATGCATGCCGGAGACCGTCAAAACCTTGAACTTCCGTTGCGCGATGTCCTGTCGGCCGCTTTGAAAGTCGGTCCCTTAACGGCCCGCGAGGAGTCACGAATCCGCCGAGTTGGTGCCCAGGATGATGCCGCAAAATAAACACACCCAGAGGCCGCCTAGAACAGGCTCGCCTGCCGAGGCACAGGCCGAGTGAAGGTCGAGGGCGATGGATCACCAGGTTCGTCAGTGAAACCGGCCTTCTTCTTCGCGGTCTGAAACAACTGCTCCAACATTTCCGCATACGTGCCCTGGCCTTTCTGCCGTTCGAAAAACCGGGAACTGTTCAGCACCCCGCCGCGAACGACTTCGAGCCTATGTGTGATCTTCTTGATTCGGTCTGGAAACATCGCCGCCATGCGTTCGAGGAACACCGGTTCGACACTTCCGGAGAGCCTGAGCAAACTATAAAATGCCCATTGCGCGCCCGCTTCCCGCGCGAGGCGGAGGATCTCATACATCTGGTCATCATTCAGGCCAGGAATGACCGGCGCCAACGAGACTCCCGTGGGAATGCCGGCATCCGCCAGAGCTTTCACAACGGTGAGGCGTTTGCTGATTGATGGCGCCTGCGGTTCAACCCTCCTCGCCATGTCATTGGTCGCGAATGGAATGCTGATGTTGACGCGGACCGCGGCGGTCTCATGAAGCATCTTGAACACATCAACATCCCGCATGATGAGCGCGGCCTTGGTAATAATGGCCACCGGATTGCGAAACTCCGCACAGACTTGCAAGCAGGCCCTCGTTAAGCCCCACGCGGCTTCCAGTGGTTGATAACAATCGGTATTGCCGGAGAAGACCACCAGTTCTCCCTGCCAGGATGGCTTCAGGAACGCCTCCCGCAACAAGACCGCCGCCTCCCGTTTGACGATAAGTTTGGATTCGAAATCCGTCCCCGCCCCGAAGCCCAGATACTCGTGCGATGATCGCGCATAGCAATAGGCGCAGGCGTGGAAACAGCCCCTGTAGGGATTCACGCTCCACCGAAAGGCCAGATCGGGGCTCTCGTTCCGGCTTAAAATTGATCGGCTGTCGTCTTCGAAGACTTGTAGCTTCACCGCCGGCGGAGGCTCGAGCCATTCGCGGTGGAGGCTTTCGTAAGGATTGGGAGGATTGAAGATCTGCTTCATCGCGTGCGCATTGATTCTATGCCGGGCCGTACTGACTATTCAAATCCTAGGGGGTGGCATGTAGAATCCACTTGCCAGGGACCGCCAGTGCCCGTATCCTGCACCGGACCTCACACCCATTTCGGGAATGCTCGATGCAGGCACCATTCAACCAGCCGGTGCTCCTTGAATCCGCGCTCTCCGGCCTCACACTGAAACACCGCGGCAAGGTGCGCGATATGTATGACCTCGGCGACTCGCTGCTGATCGTCGCCACCGATCGTCTCTCGGCGTTCGATGTCGTCCTGCCCGAAGGGATTCCGGGCAAGGGGGCAGTGCTGACCGCATTATCCGCCTTCTGGTTCCGGTGGCTCTATGAATTCGAGGACATTCTTCCGAATCATTTCATCACGACCGATCTCTCCCAGTATCCCGCAGCCTGCCGTCTCCATCATCACATCCTGGACGGCCGCAGCATGCTGGTCCAGAAGGCATCCCCGCTGCCTGTCGAATGTATTGTGCGGGGATATTTATCCGGCTCTGGATGGTCGGACTACCAGCGAACCGGAGCAATCTCCGGACAGCCGCTTCCTAAAGGCCTTCAGGAATCGCAGCAATTGCAGGAACCGATCTTCACGCCCTCGACGAAGGCCGAGCACGGTGAACATGACCTGAACATTTCGCTCGCCGAGATGGTCTCAATGGTGGGGAAAGAGACAGCCGCTTTGGTCCGAGACGCCAGTTTAAAGATCTACCGGCGCGCGGTGGCCCACGCCGAGACGAAGGGGATCATCATCGCCGACACCAAGCTGGAATTCGGCATCGACTCTCAGTCCGGTCAACCGATGCTGATTGACGAAGTCTTGACACCCGACTCATCCCGATTCTGGCCCCGCGCGGCCTATGTTCCGGGCCGGCCTCAGCCAAGCTTCGATAAGCAGTTTGTCCGCGATTATCTGAATTCGCTCGGATGGAATAAGCAGCCCCCCGCTCCGCATCTTCCTCCGGACATTATTCGACAGACTCACGACCGGTACCTCGAAGCCTATCGGTTACTGACGGCCGGAGAGCATTGAGCGGCATGACGGCATCCTGGGTCTCCGGACTCATCTTCCTGATCACCTTCCTTGCGATCATGACCGATGTCGTTCACCGAACCATCGCCGCGTGGGTTGGTGCAGCCGTCATGGTCGGAGCCGGGCTTCTCATAGGCTTCTATACGCACGGACAAGCGCTGCAATCCATTGACTTCAACACCTTGGCGCTCCTGCTCGGCATGATGATTCTCATGGCCATGCTCAGCAAGACCGGCGTGTTCGAATATCTGGCTCTGCTTGCCGCTCAGCAGGCCCACGGCTCCCCCTGGCGTCTGCTGGTCCTTCTGGGAACCCTGACCGCGGTCATTTCCATGTTCTTGAACAATATGACCGTGATTATTCTCATCGCTCCCGTCACCTTATTAGTAGCTGGCAAACTGCGAATGAACCCCATTCCCCTGCTGATCGCGGAAGCCGTCCTCTCGAACGTCGGCGGGACGGCTACTCTGATCGGAGATCCACCGAATACTCTGATCGCCTCCGCCGCACGATTCTCCTTCAACGACTTTTTGATCATTCTGCTGCCGATCGTCGTCGTCGCGTTTTACCCCACGCTTCTGACGTTCCGCCATGCTTTTCCCAAGCCCGCGCGTTCCGCGGATGCTGGCGCCTACGTCGCATCGCTTCCGGAGACAGAAACGATCAAGGACCCCATTCTCCTTCGGAAGCTGCTGATCGTCCTTTTCTTCATCCTCTTGCTGTTTGTGCTTCAAGACATGATGCCATTGCTACCAGGGTACGTGGCATTCGCCGGTGCCGGCATGGCCCTGCTGTGGTTGAAGCCTGATCCCGAAGAAGTCCTCAAGGAAGTGGAATGGAGCGCCCTGTTGTTTTTCGCCTCGCTCTTCATTGTCGTCGGGGGCCTGGAGGCCGCGGGTGTCATGAAAGCGGTGGCCTCTGTCGTGCTGTCGTTCGCGGGCTCGCATGTCCTGCTCTCCGCCGTGCTGTTGATTTGGATCGCAGCTATCCTCTCCGCCGTCGTAGATAACATCCCCTTCGTCATCGCTATGATTCCCATTATTAAAAGTTTGGATACGGAGGGGCTCACGGTGGAACCACTGTGGTGGGCATTGGCACTGGGCGCGGGATTCGGCGGCAGCGGCACGCCGATTGGCGCGAGCGCCAACATCATGGCCATCTCCTTCAGCGAACGCGCCGGACATCCGATTTCCTTCCGACTATGGGTGCGTTCGGGCTTGCTCGCCACACTCGTTTCATGCGGTGTCGGCACCCTCGCTTTCCTCGTCGTTTTCGGAATCATCAAACACTGAACACAGATCCTTTGAGCAAAGCGCACGCAATAGGCGCGTGCCACTCGTCAAAGAACTCCGCTACTTTCGAGTTATTGGCACCGTGCCTCCGTTTTGGCAGAGTGATTCCAGACTACCCTCGACTTCCCGCGGGCCCCCAGTGATGTCCGCGAGCGGCCCCGGGGTCTATCCGGATGACTTACCGCATGACCACGGCCGCCAGCATTCGCATTCCGCTGTCTACGTATCGTCTGCAATTCAATAAGTCCTTCACGTTCAGAGATGCGGCGCGTATCGTCCCCTACCTGCACGCAATGGGGATCACGGACGTGTACGCGTCCTCCTATCTGAAAGCCGCTCCCGGCAGTCTCCATGGCTACGATGTCGTGGATCCGACGGCCTTGAATCCGGAGATCGGCACGCACGACGACTATCGGGAATTCGTGCAGGCGCTGAAGGCGTACGGCATGGGTCAAATCCTGGACGTCGTCCCCAATCATATGAGCATTGCGCATTCGCTCAATCCCTGGTGGCGTGACGTCCTCGAGAATGGACCCAGCGCCTCCCACGCGACATTCTTTGACATTGACTGGCACCCGCTCAAGGCTGAATTGAACAATAAAGTCCTGCTGCCGATCCTGGGCGATCTCTACGGGCTCGTGCTCGAGAATCAAGAGATCACGCTTGCGTATGAGGACGGCGCCTTTACAGTGCGGTATTACGATCACGCCTTGCCGGTCGCACCGCGATCCTATCTGCGGATCCTGACGCACCGACTGGATCACCTGGTACAGTTTGCTGGCGCTCATGACTCCCATATCATGGAATTGCAAAGCATCATTACCGCCTTGCGACATTTGCCGGGCCCGAATGAATGCGGTCCCGAGCGCGTGCTTGAGCGTAACCGCGAAAATGAAATCATCAAGAAGCGGCTGTCGGCGGTCGTGAGAGACAGCGCCACCGTCGCGAAATTCATCGAGGAGAATGTCCAGCGTTTTAACGGGACGAAAGGCGAGCCGCGAAGCTTCGACCTTCTCGACGATCTCCTCAATTATCAAGCCTACCGCCTGGCGTACTGGCGTGTCGCCTCGGAAGAGGTCAATTACCGCCGTTTTTTCGACATCAACGATCTCATCGCCATCCGCATGGAAAATCCGGCGGTCTTCCACGAAACCCATCAGTTGATCTTTCGCCTCCTCGAAGAGCGCGCCGTCACCGGCCTTCGCATCGATCATGTAGACGGGCTCTACGATCCGGAAGACTATCTGCAGCAGGTACAGGCGTGGGCACGCACCGAACTGGCGACCAACAACGAGACCAGAGGGCTGCCGCTCTATCTGATCGTGGAAAAGATTCTCGGTAGCCGCGAGCCGCTCCCCGCGCAATGGCCGGTTCATGGAACCACCGGGTATGACTTTCTCAATCTTCTGAACGGCCTCTTCGTCGACGGATCGAACAAGCAGCGTTTCGACACTCTCTACACCCGTATCATTCGCAACCGCGTAACCTTTGAGGACCTTGTCTATGAGCATAAGAAGTTGATCATGCGGGTGGCGATGGCCAGCGAAGTGAATGTGCTCGGCCATCAGTTGAATCAGCTCTCGGAGCGGGACCGTCGTTCGCGCGATTTCACGCTCAACAGCCTGATCCATGCCATCCGTGAAATCATGGCGTACTTCCCGGTCTACCGCACCTACATGACACCAAACGTCCAAGAGGTCATGGATCGCGACCGCGCCTATATTCGGTTGGCGGTGACCAAGGCCAAACGCAAGAATCCGGCGCTGAGCGGGCTGGTGTTTGATTTTGTGCGCGATCTGCTGCTCGAGCGCGGTAACGGGCACTCGCATGAGGATCGGGAGGAGCGCACGCGGTTCGTCATGAAATTCCAGCAGACCACCAGTCCCGTAACGGCGAAGGGTATTGAGGATACCACCTTCTATAACTACCACCGGCTGGTCTCGTTAAATGAAGTCGGCGGCGACCCGTCTCAGTTCGGCAATCCCCTTTCAGTCTTTCATGACGCCATGCGGGAGCGCCATGAGCGGTGGCCGCACTCGTTGTCGGCAACCTCGACGCACGATACCAAGCGAAGTGAAGACGTCCGCGCCCGGATCAATGTGCTGTCCGAGATGCCTTTGGAATGGAACGCTCGCGTGACCCGCTGGAAAAAGTTGAACAAGAAGCACGTGATCGAAGTGGACGGCCAATTCGCGCCCGACAGGAATGAGGAGTACCTGCTGTATCAGACGCTCATTGGTGTGTGGCCGCTCTCGCCGCTCGATGACACGCAATACCAGGCGTTTGTCGACCGCATGACCGCGTATATGACCAAGGCCCTTCACGAAGCGAAGGTCCATACGAGTTGGATCAATCCCGACCATGCCTACGATGAGGCCGTACGGAACTTCACGGCTGCCGTGTTAGAGCGGGACAGGCCGAATCCCTTCCTGGAAGACTTTATTGCCTGGCAACGGCAGCTCGCGCTCTATGGGATGGTGAATGGTCTGTCCCAGGTGCTGCTGAAAATCGCCGCTCCCGGCATACCCGATTTTTATCAAGGGACCGAACTCTGGGACTTCAGCTTGGTGGATCCGGACAACCGTCGCCCGGTAGATTACGAGCTTCGGACCGGACTGCTCTCGGAGTTGGAGCGAACATGCGGGAAAATGGGATCAGACAGCCGAACTGTAGTGGACAGCCTCTTGAAGACCTGGACAGACGGACGCATCAAAATGTACGTGACGACAACGGCATTGAACTTTCGCCGGGATCGCTCGGAGGTATTTCGCGAGGGCGCCTATCTCCCGCTCGACGTCTACGGCAGCAGAAAAAACCATGTCGTCGCCTTTGCGAGATGTCAGAACGATCGGACGGCGATTGCCGTCACGCCGCGCCTAGTGAGCCAAATTACTCCCGAGAGACACGAACTCCCGCTCGGCAAGGATGTCTGGGGCGACACCTCCATCGGTTTGCCGGGCCATCCCCGCGCGCGTCTGTACCGCAATGTCTTTACCGGTGAGACATTTGCTCCAAACGCCGGAGACTTTCCACGGCTGTCATTGGGTGACATCCTCGGCATCCTGCCCGTTGCGTTCTTGGAGGCCGTGACGTGAGTCAATGGCTGGGAGGCGAGGCGCTTGTGCATTTCCCTCGCGGAAGACCCAAACGCGGAAGAAGGAATGGATTTTCAGTGTTGACGCTCACCGCCGCGTTGCTGATCGGAGTTGGCCTCGGTATAGCAACGACCCTGCTCTCCATAGTCGGCCTCGATAACAGCAAACGCGTCAGCTCGTGATGGTTGCGCCCGGCTAGGCGGCACTTCTACTTTCGGTATATGCACCCGTGGTCGGATCGTAGTAATTGCCGATGCTTGACGTATACGTGCGCTCTTCATGCGGCGGCGCCGGTCCGACCCGTTGTGTGTCGGGCTCCGGATTGGCGGAGAGTGAGAACTCGGGAAGTTCGCGTAAGGCGTTGATCACTGCTGGATCTGCCCCTTCCTGTATCGCCTTTTGAAGCACACTGTATTTATCCATTGGACATTCCAGGGTGCTGAGATACCACTGGGCTAAGGCCAAGCCTCGGCGGCTTCCAAAATCTGGCTCCATCTTGATCTCCTGCTCAGAGTGTAGCGGAATAAGACAGCGAAATCATTCCCCTCAAAGGGAGTACGCCTATCTGTCGATGAAGGATGAAATCAAATCCGTCGGCGGTGGTCTTGGTGGCGCGGGCGGTCAAGAAAGAGGCGCAGCCGGCAAGGGCGGCCGCATCAAGCGCGTGACCGAAACGCTGGATCCCCGCGGCTTCAACGTGAACACATTCGCGGCGCCCAGCGGCGAAGAGGGACGCCATCATTATCTCTGGCGATTCTGAAAGGCCCTGCCTCCGTTGGGGCAGATCGCCATTTTCGACCGATCGCACTATGGGCGGATGATGGTGGAACGGGTGGAGGGGTTCTGCGGGCTTTCCGCGAGATCAACGAATTTGAATGGCAGCTGTCGAACTTCGGCACGGTGGTGGTCAGGAGGAGCAGTTGCGGCGGTTCAAGGGATGTGAGCTCGATCCCTTTCGGTCCTACAAACTAACGGACGAGGATTGTCGCAACCGGGCCAAGTGGGGAACGATTACAGGAACGCGGTGGAGGAGATGATCGAAAAAACCAGTACGGCGTGGGCGCCCTGGACGGTCGTGGATGCGAACGACAAGTTCTACGCGCGAGTCAAGGTGGTGCAGTCGCTGACCAAGGCACTGGAAGCGGTCTAGTACACAGTGCGTAGAAGCCAGCTTATGACAAGCACTGATTGCCGCCCCTCGAAGCAATCAGCTACACTGACGCTTAAAGGGAGGATTGCGCCGGATGGATTTTAAAGCGGTCGAGCAGCGATTGAAGGGGTTGACGTGTCCGGTCTGCAAAACGTCTCATGACTTTATGATCCCGCCCGATTCGCGGATCACCGACGGAGAATACAAAGCGTATTGCCAGGGATGCCGTTACAGCATGCCGGTCCACATGGACATGGAAGGCTACTTGCGGAACCAGCCGGATGTGCCGTATTGGCTGAAGGGCATGCGGTGCCCGGCGTGCGAGAAAACCGGGGCATCGCTGGATTTTTGGGTGCAACCCTCCGTCCGCGGCGCATTTTATTTTGTCACGTGCAACGCGTGCAAACAGGGCTTTTTCGAAAAGTCGTCTCTCGAGGCATTCGAGTAATCACCGGTCGGCAGGCCTGAGAAGCTCGGCCTTCGCCCCCGCCGTCACCCGCCCAAGGGCACCGTGGCGCTCAATCTCATCCAGCCGGACGATCGCCCCGCGGTGCCACTGATCGAACGCTTCGTTGGTAAGGGAGCTGGCCTTATCAAGCCGGCCGACAAGTTGCCGCCCCATTTCATTGCAGAGCCATACTCGCTGCTCGCCCTTCATTACCATCTTTTCACTCACGACGCGATAGACGGCCGGGGCTCGCTCGAGGATCGTCCGGCCATCCTTGCGCAACAGCAGGTAGGAAAACTTCAGCGCATCTTTAATGAAGCCGACCTTCCGATCTATCTCGCGGACGATCGCCGGCGGCGACCAGGGCCGTTCTTCGTGGCACCAGTCGTCCGGGTGCACCAACGCCGGACAGTGCCGGTCATGCAAGCATGGACTATAGACGTTGCAGCCGCTGCCCGACAGCAGCTTGTCGCGGACGAGATGCAGGTCTCGCGTGGTTTCCCGTAAGGCCGGTTCGATGATCATGAGCGTTCCATCATCCGACATCGAGTCCAAAAGCTGCTGAAGCAGCTTGACACGCCGGGTGATGGGGTCCGCTGTGGAACGGAACAGCTCGTTCACACTATTCGCGGCGATGATGACATCGAATCGGCCGGTCTTCCACGGCGCTCGCTTCCCCGGCCGCTCAACGTCCAACGGCATCGAAGACAAGCGTATTCCCGGAACGACCGCAGGCGTGATCGCCCACAACGCTCGCGCTTCCTGAAGAGCGGCATGTCCCTGGTCAATGGCCAACACCTCCGTGTCGACCTGCCCTGCAACTTGGCGCCGATGAATATGACCGCGGACCGCTAATGATGCCACGCCGGGGCCGCTTCCGAGATCAAGAATTCGAAGAGGCCTGAGCGGCAGGGAAGGCATTTCGCGCAGGAGACATGCGACCTTCGCAAAATTCACAGGCAGGAAGTATTGGAGATATGCCCGCCTCAATCCGGGATCGGCCAGATAGTCGCCCGTCAACTCACCGCGTCCGACCGTAAATAACTTCGAGAGGCGCCTGACGCCCTCGATGGAATGGCGGTCGGCTTCACCGGCTCTGGCCGTAATCGCAGCGAGCACGGCATCCGGAACGCGGACGAGGCCGTCCCCGCCCTGTTGACCGGTACGAGAAGCGTGGTGTAACGTCATCTTGTTTCGTTCACCTCGAGGACAGCCCATGACCGATGCCATCAAAGAAGCTTATATTAACATTGAACGTGCGATGTATGAGTTCAACACGCTCCTGGAGCGCCAGGTCACGATCCTGCACGAATCCGAAGCTTCGGATCCGATTAAGCTGGACAGGATGAAACAAGGAGCCAAGGCGATGCGGGACAGCACCGCGATCTACCTGAGCTATGCCAAATTCGTCGCCTATGGAATGCCGGACAGCGAAGAGATGATCGAAGACTGAGCCACAAGCTGCCAGGGAAACAAAAGAGGCCGTCCGGAAAGCCGGACGGCCTCTTCACGTTTCGGCGTAAGTGTGTGTCAGATATTCTGCATGAAATGCGCGACGTCGGCCTGGTTCACGTCCCGGCCCATAATGGCCGAATCCGGCACCGCAATGGATTTCTTTCCGGTCAGACCGCCCACGACCTCGTCCACGATCATTTCGACCGGCATGGACATGCCGCCATAGACATGCGGCCCCGCGATGATCTTGGCGTTCGAATAACCATACACCGCCGCCGCCACATCCTTGGCAAGCCAGGCCACGTAGTTAAACTCCGGGATGACGACCAATTTTGTCTTCGTCAGAAGCTTCCGCAATTCTGCGGTCGGGAACGGACGCAGCGAACGGATCTTGATCAAGCCGACATTGAGTCCTTGTTCCTTGCAGAGTCGCACGGCTTCGCGTGATTGGGCGCAGGCGCTTCCAGACGCAACAATGACCGCCTCGGCGCCCTCCACATTTTCGGCCGTGAGCATGCCACCCATATACTTATCGATGTACCGGCGTGAACGTTCAACCGCCGCCCACACTTCCTGCTGCCAGACGGCGTGGATGTTGTACGCCATGAAGTTGCTCTTCTGGACTGGCGCGTCACGGGACAGTCTGGCCGGCGGGTTCTCAGCGTCCAGCACCGGCACCGCACCCTTCCAAGCCTGACGGGGAGGCAATTTAATGCCCTTCTCCTGCATGTCGACGTAGTTCCGTGCGTGCGTCACGAAGAAGCCGTCGCACGCGACGCCGACCGGCAGCGTCACATCGTTCTGCTCGCCGATGATGAAGCCCTTCATGATGAAGTCGAAGAGGTCCTGCTGATTTTCCGCATGAAACACGATCATCCCGCAGTTCAGGAGATAGGAAACTTCGATATTATCGGGTTGGATCGCCAGGGGCGCATTGACCACCCGACACGTAAACATGGCCACGGCCGGCAAACGATGGCCGGGCCATGAGGCGATTGGCTCGAGTCCGCGAAGCGTGCCGGGGCCGGCCGTCGCCGTAAAGCACCGCACGCCTGCTCGCGACCCTCCGGCGATCGCAGACATCACGCCGTATTCTTCTTCGCCGCGATAGTATTCTTTGACATACCCTTCCCCATAGAGCACGCCGATCAACTGCATGGTTTCACTCTGAGGGGTGATCGGATAGGCCACCGAGAAATCCACGTTGGACCGTCGCACCGCTTCCTTGGCTGCCTCGCTGCCCGTGATGAATTCTCGCTTCCGCGGCGCCTCGAAGAACATGTATTCGGGGGTGACGACTCGTTGCTTTTTCGCGGCCTCGTGAGGATCTTTCGAGCCGCCTCCGACCTTGATGGGCGCGGCCGAGGTGATCGGATCACCCTGTGGGTTCGTCTTCTGTTCGGGCTCAAGTGTACTGATTGGGTCGCCCTGCGGGTTGGTCTTCACGTCGGGTTCAAGAGGGTTACTCATACCGTCTCCTCGCTTGCAATGAGTTCGACCATGAATTCAGTGAGGCATCTGCCCTTCAGGAACCATCTGAACTCCCGCGGGCGGAGGGCCCGGCTTGAACGAAAATGGATTCGTGTGGGTTTCGTTCCCGTTGACCCGGCTTTGAAGACCCGTATACCGGACATTTCTTCCGTCCGCCGGCAGCGCGATTCCCATCTCCTCCCGGACACGCTTGAAGATCTTGGCCACTTTGCGAAGTTTCGCAGCATCCATGTCATGGACGCTCAGCATTGCATCTTCATGCCCCTGCTCGGCGCACAACGCGGCGGTGCAGCAGTTCGTGCCGGCCCTGATCATCTTCAAAGTCAGGTTGGCATAGTGGCAATGCACGCCGACGAAAATACAGGCTTCGATCTTGTTGCCCCAGATCGTGAGGTTCGGATGGTTCGGGTTGATCACTTCCTCGGGATCCACTTTGGGATACTTCGGCCGGTAATCCGGCATCGGGATGATCAGCACATTGGGAATCTGTGCGGCGATTTCCAGGACCGCCTGCGCCTTCTCGACGGCATGGTCGTTCCACGCCCACAGCACCATCGGACCCGGGAAGATGGTGGCATTCGGCTTCGTCAGCATTTGCCGGGCGATCTCCTCGATTGCGAGGTCTTCAGGCAGGTGGTGGCCATAGGTAATCCCGATGCCGGCAGGGGGCAATGACACACCAAGCTGTGCGGCCGATGGGGGCATGAACCCGGCCGGTCCTGGCACGATGATCCGGTCTTTTTCCGCAGGCAGGCTTTGGGTCACCATAAGGCTTATGCCACTTCGACGGGCGCGGCGATCGCTTTCGTGCCCTTGTCAAGATACGTGATGCGGTCGGTAATGGCGGCCTTGGGAAGTTGGTCTATCATCGTCATAGTGATCGCATGATGTTTGGCCATGTTATCGCAGACCCACACGCATTGCGCGCAGCCTTTGCACCGGTCCACCGCCACATACGCCGATCCGTATTTAAGGCCCTTCTCCTTGCCGGCGTTGTCGTCATACAGGATGGTGTTAGCTTCGGGACAATATTGTGTGCACAGCTTGCAACTCGTGGCTGCACAAATATCCACATTGATGTCGGCAACAAGATACATGCAGGTCTCCTCTTCCTCGGTTCAGTGGGATGCGGCTTGGGCAGCAGCCAAATCGTCCACCCTCTTTGCTTCAGCCCTCTCCTCAACACCCCAACCGTGTGACTCGGCGTAATCCCAGCCCGCCTTGATCACGGCAACATTCTTGTCGATCAGTTCCTGTTTCTGTTTGAACTTCCTTTCCACCACACTGTCGAGCGCGGCGGTCCCGCCAGACACCACAAAGCCCTTCCCCAGGAATCGATCCTTCACGGCTTCGCCAAGCGCCTCGAGAGTGGTTAAGCGGGTAATGGCCCCGATCGCACCCATCAGCGCCATATTCGTCGCAAGATCGAGACCGGCCACTTTCAAAGAAAGCTGCGTTGCCGGAATATAGTAGAGCTTGGCGTTGCGCTCTTTGAGTTCGTTCGTCTCTTGCGGTGGCAACTTCATCGGGCCGTCATGGTTGATGAGCAACACCCCATCCTGCTTCAGGCCGAAGTAAAACGGCATCGTGTACGACTTGCCATGCGTGATGACCTGCGGATGAAAGATGATGCAGATGTGAGGAAAGGTAATTTCGCCGATTTCATAAATCGGCTCATCCGACACGCGCACGTAACTCTCAACCGGTGCCATCCGTTTTTCGGAACCATAGAAGGGAACGATCGTACTCTCGCCCCCGGCTCTAATGACCGCGGTACTGAGAATATGCGAGCCCGTGACCACGCCCTGCCCACCGACGCCCGCCATGCGAATGTTGAAACGTTTTGCCATTTATTCGCCTCCCTAATCTCGACAGAAATGTCAGGCCTTCGGAAGGGCGGCCGCCGGCTTCTCCTGGTAAATCTTGTAGCCATAGCGGTTCGCCAGGTAATTCTTGGCATCATCGGTGATGTACTCTTCAAATTTGTAGCGATCCCCCTCAACGCTATTGGCGTCCTCCATGACCTTATCAGTGGGGATGGAGTACTCAATGTTGCAGGACGTGTACGCCTGGATGTACGTGGGGCCCACTTCACGGGCAATCAGAACGGCCTTCTTGATGACACTTTCCACGCGCCGAGGATTATTGGGAACGACTGTCGCGACATAGGCGCAACCCGCGAGCTTCGCCATGCCGACCATGTCCATTTTTTCAAATTTCTTGCCGAGCGGAGCCATCTTGAGAACCTGTCCTTTGTTGGTCATGCCGCTTTCCTGTCCGCCGGTATTTCCGTAAACCTCGTTGTCCAGCATGATCGTGGTGAACCGCTCCTTCCGGAACCAGGAATGGAGGGTCATGCTGAACCCGATATCGGCCATCCCGCCATCGCCCGCCATCACGACCACATCCTTGGGTTTATCACCGAACCGCAACTTGAGTCCGCGGCTCAACCCGCTCGCCACCGCATTCTGGTCGCCATAATTGCCATACACGAACGGAATGGCGGCTTGCGAGATGGCTAAACGGCCGCATCCGGCGGTACCGACAGTAATCGTGTCCTCAGGATTCGGGAATGAGATCATAGCGAGTCTGATGAAAAGAGTCATCGCGCACCCGGCGCACATTGGGTGCTCTTCAAGGATCTCTTTGAAGGAACCCATCTGCGAAACCGTCGTCTTTTTGCCGAAGGGACCGTGATTGACCATGTCCCGATATTCTTTGGGCATGAAACGATCGAATCCGGGCGAGAATTTCACATAATCGAGACTCATAGTAAATATCCTCCTTGGCTAACCGCTGAGGCAGCGAAAGTCTTTCAGATTCAACAGTACTGAGGAGTGAAAATGTTCTTGATTACAGTAAGTTAAAAGCTTAACAAGACCTACAATTGTTGTCAATTCAAAAGCTGAGTGACGACGCACAATGCATTATGACGATGTGGCGTAATGAATGCAATCAAACAGAAGACCTAAATTTTTCCTTCGTGATGGCCTAGCCCACAGGAAGATGCTAGGCCTTTTGTCCCATGCACACGTTACTATTTGAAAAATAAAGACAATTATACTTCAAAGGTGCCGGCGGATGATTTAAGAACGTTTTCCTTGCGTGCGTATCAAATGCTCCCCTATACTAGTTTCTTAGTATTGTGAATGGCTTGTGCTTCATCTCTGTGGCGTCACTGTAGGTACTGTGGGTAATGTTGGAACGCAAAGTGATGCAGGAATCTCTCAATGCCCGAGGATCTTTCTGATGACGCGAGCGCTGACAACGGATTTGATCGAATCGCTGACGCCGCGCGCCGCTGACCTCCTCGCTGACGTTGCCCGTCGGCACAAACTCTCAAAGTACGCCGACATGCGGATCGAAATCGTGCAGGAAAAAAGGGTCGGAGCGGAAAACGGCGCCGAGAAATTCAGCCGTGAAGACTGCCGCTTCGCCGTCGGTATCCGCGTACTCGCCGGCGATAAGACTGTTGCCCCCGGATATTTCGGACAGACATTTGGGAAAGGAGACATGGCCGGTCTCACAACCAAACTGGTCACCGGTTTCAAACATGCCTACGACCGCGCGATTGCAAATTCCGAGGAAAAGCTAATGGCGCGGTCGAAGTTTAAGGATCTCGGCGCTGCCCTATCTGACACCAAACTGGCCCAGACGGAGGCGCACAAGGACAAAGTCAAAGCAGAATACGCGATGGACCCGAGAACGGTGGGTATCGACGAGATGCTTCGCTACGTTACAGACGTGTCCCGTTCACTCGAGCACATGGACGAGCAGGTCAAGTATAACTCCGTATCGGCAGTCACGTTGCTCGCGCGCGAGCTGTTTGCGAGCACGGAGGGCGCATGTATAGACCAATCGTTTGCGCTGACTCAAGGATCCACGTATGTCGTCGCCATTACGGAGTCAGGAGACCAGGAATTATCTGATTCCATGGGGCATCAACGAGGATGGGAGGTAGTGACGGAAGGGGTGGTCGAAGAATACATCCGCAATCTCGACCTTCATACCTTCTCAGCCAATCTGGCCAGAGACGCAGTCAAATTGGCGAACTCTCCACCGCTGCGCAGCAGCCAGAAGGATGTCGTGGTGGTGTCCGATCCGCATTTCAATACGCTGAAGGCGCATGAAATCATCGGACATCCGACGGAATTGGACCGCGCCTTGAAGATGGAGACGGCATACGCCGGCCGAAGCTGGCTCCTACGTTCGTTGCACGACACACAACTCGGCAAGCAGATCGCTTCCCCGCTCGTCAACGCCTATTCGGATCCGTCCTTGCCGGGGTTCGGCCATTATAAGTACGACCACGAGGGGACACAGGGCCGAAAGGTCATGCACATTGAAAAGGGCATCTTTAAGGGCTTCATGAACAGCCGGCAAACAGCCGCGGTCCTCGGCGTGCCGCCGAACGGGTCGTACATGGCCACCAGTGCCGGACTCGTTCCCCTCGTTCGGATGTCCACGACGGTGTTCGGTGCAGGGACGCGATCGCCCGAAGAGATCATTCGCGAAGTAGACAAGGGGTATTACATCGTCGGCCATCGTATCCCATCCATTGCCGAGTCGCGAGAGAACTTCCGCATTTCGGCGCAGAAGGTGTACGAGATCCACCAGGGACAAATCGGCCAGTTATACCGAGGCGGCGGCATCATGGCGGATACGAAAGACTATCTGATGCGCGTAGATGCCGTCGGCCGGGATTTTCGCCTCTACCCGATTCCCACCTGCGGCAAAGGCCAGCCCATGCAGAGCCGCCGACTTGGCAATGGCGGTCCGACCATGCGGAGTCGCGCCCGGCTCGCGGGGTTGGAATAGCGCTATGATCAGCCTGGCGACGTTGAAGGAAACCGCCGAAGCGGGTCTGCGATATATCAAGCGACAGAAGGACGTCCGTGAAGCGGAGATCTTCGTGGCAGACAACGCCACGCTCTCGTCCCGCCTGAATTATACGTCTCACATTCCATGCAACGGCGTGGAAGAACCAAAGTCCACGGAATCCTACGGGCTCAGCGTCCGTGCCGTCTTCTTCCATCTCAAAGAGCAGCGCATCGGCATGGGATCCGAACCGGGCAATCTCTCCCTCGATGGCGTCAAAGCCGCCTTTGAGAAGGCTCGGCGGACGTCCGTTCATGATCCTGACTTCAGAATGCTCCCCGGTCCGTCGGGCGAGAAACGGGTGTTGATGAAATACCACGATCCGCTCAGTATGGAGCTGAAGGACCAGCACCTGGTTCACGCCGGGTGGCAGGTCATTACGCAGGCGCTCAGCGAGTTTGAAGGAGCGCCTGCCCTGAAGGCATTGGGTCGCGGCAAAATGAAATTGCGGGATCTGGGGCTGGTGATCAGCGGCGACGTGACCGTCCTTCAAGAACGTATGGCAATTGCCTCCACCCGTCTCGGAAAAGTTCAAACGGACGAGTCCACTCTGCTGTCATCGTATGTGACCGCGATGGTCGAACGTGAAGACGCGAAAGGAACCGGCTTCGGATGCGCCACCTATCTGAATAAGCTGAAGGGAGAGGCCGGCGCCGAGGCCGCGCGGAACGCCGTGGCAGCCATGCGCGGCGTCCGTGTCGACGACGGCGAGTACCCCGTGATTCTGGGACCGCAGCCGGTCACGGATCTCATGAACAATCTCATTCTCCCCAGTCTAAGCGCCGATGCCTTTTACGACCGCAGCTCGGCGTTTCACGGACAACTGAGCCGCCAGATCGCAAGCGACCTCGTGACCCTATACGATCACGGTGCCGTGCAAGGTTACATGGGAAGCAAAGGTATCACGGTGCTCGTTGGTCTCCTCTCCAATTTCTACCAGACCGAACGGCTGCTATCGGATCCGGACGCCAAAGAAAAACTCGGCGTCACGCCTGAAGAGCATCGAAACGCCCTGGCGCCGCGAAACGGCTTTCGGACGTCGTCGGGAGGAGGGCGTCGGTTCGATGTCAGCCCGTCGATCTCGCCTACCAATGTCTTTTTCAAAGGTCGGGATGAGAAAACTTTGGAGGATCTGCTCCGCGAGGTGGAATTGGGCGTCTATGTCGGACGTATCTGGTATACCTATCCTATTAATGGGTTGCGGGCGGGAGATTTTACCTGTACCGTGGTCGGCGATTCCTTTCTGATTAAAAACGGCAAATTGGCGGAACCTGTGAGAGCGAATACGGTCAGGATCAACGACAACATTCATCGCCTGCTCCAGAGCATTACCGGCGTCACTAGAAAGGCCCGTGGCACTGTGGGCTGGGCAGCCGACGAGGTGGTGTACGCGCCGGAGATTGCCGTCTCTCGATTGAAACTCAGTAAGATTGCCGGCTACATGGACGGCCTCTGATGGACAAGCTGATCACTCCCGAACCGTCTCTCGCCGGTGCGCCGGGAGGCATTCATAACCGTCCGCCCATCCCAGGCGCCGAAGAAAAGGCCGAATGCCCGAAATTTATGAGTCACGGGCCTTGCGGGGGTGTGCGCAAGGCGGGCTATTGCGAAGTCTTTCCGGATATGATGTGTCCGTGGGTCGTCATGTATGTGGAGCTCGAGCGAATCGGGCAGACGGACTGGATGACCAAGGTATGAAGCGGCGCTATACCGATCAGCATGCCGGGAGCGGGCTTGATAGCGAACTCCCTGACATAGAAACGTGGCTCAATCAGTTCAAAGGCTATGAGATTACGATCGAGGTCCCCGAATATACGGCCATCTGCCCCAAAACAGGACTGCCCGACTTCGGGACGATCCGCGTAACCTACCTCCCGGACAAGCGCTGCCTGGAGCTGAAGTCACTCAAGATGTACATTCATGCCTACCGCAATGTGGGAATTTTCTACGAGAATGCGGTCAATCGGATCCTGAAGGACATCGTCTCGGCCTGCCGACCTGTTCGTGCTGTCGTCACCGGCGAGTTTACAGCCCGCGGCGGTCTCCGCAGCACCATCCACGCACGCTATCCCTAATCTTCACCTTACCAGGACCGCGCGGGGCCCGCATCTCTTTGGGCCGCCAAGCCCAAGAACGACCGATAGTCCACGACAATTTTCGGTGGGCTGGATTCGAATATCTGTGGCTCCCGCACATCGAGGAATTCCTTGGGCTCGAACGTCAGAGTGAACCGTTGCGGGGCGACGGCAAGGTCAGGACGGGTACGATCGTAGGCCGGGACCCCGGCGAGCGCATCGACTCCATTGCGGTAATTGACCAGGACGATGTGGAGACGTTGTCCGCGGACGAACAGCGCCCCCGATGTAACTTCACGATGGATGTCCGTGCGGCGCTCGGCAACATAGAAGACCACCCGCTCGCGAGGGTCGGCACCTGCCAACGCTTTGGCGAGCAGGGGGACTACCCGAGCTAGTTCTGCATCCTCGAACAAGGGCAGCGGCTTCAATGGTCCCGTCAGCCATCGCTGCAGCCAATGTGTTCTGAACTCCACCCGCACGCCTCTTAGCACCTTGCTCAATTCATCTACGGAAAAGCGTATGGGGTGGTCATACATCGTTCCCGGAGGTTCCGGAGTCGGGACCGTCGACACACGAACTTCATCCACAACCTCAGGCACAACGGCTTTATAATTGGTGCAAGACACCAGCCAGGACACCAGCGGCAGAACGAGCCAAAACACTCTCGCAGTGATCAACTGAGCTCTTTCACGGTAAGGGTCATCTCGACTCGCTCGAGCGGGTTATCATTACCGTCCTTTTTCACTTTCAAGATGGCATCCACCGTGTCCATTCCGCGCACGACCTCTCCGAACACCGTGTACTGCCAGTCGAGTGTGCCACAGTCGTCCGCG
The DNA here is from genome assembly GCA_005877815.1 of Nitrospirota bacterium. GTDB lineage: Bacteria > Nitrospirota > Nitrospiria > Nitrospirales > NS-4 > NS-4. The sequence goes on along the minus strand of VBOG01000057.1, from coordinate 6,708 downwards.
CAGATAAAAAATTGGGAGCCCGCGCTGTTCGGATCGTTGCCACGCGCCATGGACAGCGTCCCGCGGCGATGCGGCCGACTGCTGAACTCAGCCGGTATGGCGAACCCTGGGCCGCCAAGCCCATGCGTGGCCCGATTCATGGTCTTGCTGTTCGGATCGCCTCCTTGGATGACCATCAAGCCGGCGGGATTGACCCGGTGAAATGTTGTCCCATTATAGAAACCAAGCGCGGCCAATTTGAGAAAGCTTTCACAATGCTTCGGCGCCACGTCGAAATACAATTTGAGCTCGATCTCGCCGAACTTCGTTGCGATAAGCGCGCGGGTGTCTTTCTTCTGCATACTGCCCATCGTATTAATGTACAGGGCCCAGTGGTTTGCGGGACGTTCCCATTCCCTGGTTGACCGGCATCCAGTGCGCGCCATCATCTTCGGTCTTAAAAATTCCGGCGCTTGTACCGGCATACACCGTACCTTCCTTGCCCACGACGAATGTCTGGATCGAGGTCTCGGTAAGGCCGTGATTGATGGGCGTCCAGTTCTTGCCACGATCCACGCTCCGGTACATTCCCTGACCCGTCCCGACAAACCAGGAAGGTCCTCGGATTGCCAGCGCCCGAATGGAGGCGTTTTCCACACCCCGGCCAGCCATCCGCCACGTTTCTCCTCGATCTCCGCTGACATAGACACCATTGTCGGCAGTCCCGGCGAACAGCTCACCGCTCTCGTTTACGACCAGTGCTCTGACGAAATTTTCTGGCAAGCGGTCACGCGGATGGGACAGTTGCGACTGCGTAATCCGCAGCCATTTGGATGTGCCTTGAGGCTTGCGATAAATCCCCATGCCGGTCGTGCCGGCATACATCATGCCTTTGGCGTCTACCACCAGGGCGCGAATCAAAAGATTGCTGAGTCCCTCATTTTCGGACTGCCACGTGTCGCCCTGGTCCTTCGATCGGAACACTCCGGATCCCGTCCCGGCATAGAGCGTTCCCTGATGATGCATCAGCACATGCGTTTCCAGCCGATCGAGGCCGGCATTGGCCGCCATCCAGGACTTTCCACTGTTCCGGCTTCGAAACACACCGCCCTTCAATGTTCCGGCATAAAGGGTTTGGTCGGGCGCGACCATGACGACGTAGACAAAGAGGTCGGATAAGCCTTCATTCGCGACCTGCCACGACCTGCCCCCATCATCGCTTTTGAAAATGCCGCCGCCGAAGCTGCCTGCATAGATGGTCTGTCCGTCGCCCAGGGCCAGGGACTGGACGCTGACAAAACCATCGGGTCCGAGTCCAGGCAACTCCTCTCTGGGGCTCGTCTGAGCGAGGGCGCCAGTCAGCACAACCAGCAACGCAAACAGTGCAGGGAGGGTTTTGAGGGCCGCGTAGCTTCCGTTCACAAGATTCTCTTCCCTGCGGTTCCTTGGGGGACTTCCTCTTCCCAGTCTTCAGGCGCGCGGTCGGGCGGCCGGCCGAACACCCGCGCGCTGAGAATGCCGACTTCATAGAGGATGATGAGCGGCACTGCCATCAGAAGCAGGTTGAACACGTCGGAAGTGGGAGTCAAAATCGCAGAGATGATGAGATTCGCCATGATGGAATATTTACGGTATTTCACGAGCAGATCGGGCGTGATCACGCGAAGACGTGACAGCAGCGTGATCGCCAGCGGAAGCTCGAAAGCCAACCCGAAGGTCAGCAGAAACTTGACATTAAAATCCACATAGAACCCGACGCCGAGCTGTGGGACGAGCGAGCGATCAATCCCGAACTGCAGCATGAACTGAAGCGATAATGGGACGATCACAAAATTGGCGAAGACCAGTCCCAAGGCGAAGAATCCCGATGCGACCAGCAGAAAGGGAATGATCCAGCGGTCTTCCCCCGGCAGCAAGGCCGGCTCGATAAACTTCCAGAGATGGTACAGGATCACCGGCATGGCCAAGGTCACGCCGCCGAGAAGCGCCACCTTGATCGCGGCAAAAATCGCTTCAGTGGGCGCGTAGAAGATCAAATCATCCGGGTAAGGTTTTTTCAGCCATGCAATCATCTCGTCGGCATGGGGGAAAGTGATCACACAGGCGACCAGCAGCGCGAAGCCGCACCAATAGAGCCGACGCTTAAGCCCCGCCATATGGCGTTGCAACGGCGTCCGTACCGGTTCGCCGGCCGTTTCACCCCCCCTCCCCGGGCGCGCCGAGACGCGCCCTCTTCCCATGCCCTCTCCGACCATGCCAAGCATCCTTCCGCGACGTCGCTAGGCCGAGATGGTCCGATGCTGCTTGTACTGACGGACGATCTCGGCCATCTTATCTTTGGCCGCAAGCTTGTCGAACTGCATTTGCTTCTTCCGAATTTCCTCCTCCGGCGTCAAGATATGCAGCTTGCTCAATTGCGCTAATTGATCCTCAAGATGCCGATGAGTCTCCTCCATCTTTTTGAATTCTGAGCTCTCCCTGCGCACCTGGTCCAGAATCGCCGGATCTTCGCTTAACATCGTGTGGCCTCCTTTCTCTAAGACCATGATCACCGCGTCCTCACGAGGATGATCATAATATCCTCGGCGGATCCCTCTCCTCTGAAAACCAAATCCTGCATAGAGTGCAAGCGCGGCTGAGTTAGAGGCTCGCACTTCCAGCAAGGCCGTGCGGACGCCTCTCGACGCCCCGCGCTCCAGCGCCTCACGGACGAGATCGCCCGCGATGCCGCGCCGCCGCAAATCCGACCTCACCGCAAGATTCATCACGTGAAGCTCGTCAAACACGACCCAGAAAATCACATAGCCCAGCAGGGTACCTTCCGGGACGAAATGGCCACATTGCGCGCGGGCAATCAGGTTCGTCGAGAAGGCGTTGCCCCGCAATTCCCCCACAAACATCTTCCGTGACCACGGCTCTGTAAAGGACGCCTGTTCGATCTTCAGGACTTCGTCGAGATCGGTTTCCTCCATCGTGGCCAAAACCATCTCGGGACCGGCATTCACGGAATCACCTTATGCAACGGCGACTTCACCGGGCCTTTCTCCCACTTTACTTCAGCCTCGGCCCGTCGCAAATAGACGGGACCTGGGTCCGAAGCGGCCGCCGTGACTTTCCCCTTGTAAGCCAGGCCAAGCCGCGCAACCATTGCAGCCGAGGGAACAGCTTGCAGGCCCTTCTCTGAGAACATTACTCGATCGCCCATCGCGGCCTTCAACGCGTCTCGATAGCGGAACGCGCCGTTTCCGATGACGTGCGCCTGATTCTGCACGCTGAGAAGAGTGAGCAGAGCATCGAAGTCGTACACCGCATCGGCGGTGGATCGCTCCAAGCCGTGGCCATGACGGTGGAATACGGCGGCATAGACTTCGCCTCGACCGGCATCCAAGAGTGCGCATATCGTACAGTCGCCGACATCATAGCCTTCCGCCAGGGTCTCCAACGTGGACACACCAACCAGGGCAGCCCCTGTTCCCAGACGCAGTCCCTTGGCGGTCGCCAGCCCTACCCGCACGCCGGTAAATGAGCCCGGGCCGACCGAGACAGCGATCAACTCCAATTCATGAGGTGCCATGCCGGCCTTTTTAAGGACGGCATCAATGGTCGAGAGCAATGGCCTGCTGCGCGTCCCATCGGCGTGGTAGCTGGCTTCGGCCAACACCACATCACCGTCGACTACCGCCGCGCTTTGTATCGGCGTCGCACATTCGATCCCCAACACTTTCATCAACCTTCCCTCTTTGGCATTTCCGGAACCGCAGCGGGTTCCCCCGTCATCGTTCCCCAGTCCTGCCCGGTCAAATCGGCGTTTGGCACGATCTCGCGGAAATTCAACACTAACTTGGTGCGACCGTGCGAATCCTCGGCCAGAACACGGTATGGCCGGTTAATCGACGGGGTAGCCGATCCAACGGCCCGGTAATCTTCAAAGACGATTGACGCCTGAATTTCACCGGATTCGCTGAGGAAATCCTGACGTGCGACTTCCAGGCTGTGGGGATCGAACCAGAAACGGCGTGGACCGACGTCCCGGAGGTCAGCGGGGATGATGTCAAGGACATGGAAACCATCTTCTTCGCGAAGCGCGATGTGATCGGTCTCCAGCACAGGAGCTCCTGTAAGATGCCCCAGGGAGGCTTGCAGACCCAGTATGATCGGCGTCGCCAGACCCTGCTGTCGATCGAGTTCCGCGACGCTGCCCTTCAGCGACTTGCCCTGCATCGGAATTCTCACCTCATATTGCCCATCGGCCATGAATAAATCAAAGACTGGAAAACCCATCCTGGCAAATGCCCTGAGACGAATGAGATTCGGCCGCTGATAGATCAGGGCCGCCTCCATTCGCTGGGTGCCTTTGACCGCGGTGCCTGTCGCCTGAATCGAGAACTGCGCCTTCAGAGTCCGGATCGCCGCGCTCCGCTCTTCAAGAAGTGCGACGAGACTCTCTGCCGTGACAGGGAAAGGTTGCACCGGCGGTGTCGGAGGCTTCGCCGTCCGGGCGCACCCGGACGCCATGGCGAAACAGACGAACAACCAGATGCAGGAAACCGTGACCCGCGAACATTGTCCTGCCTCACGAAAAAATCGCATGCAAGGCCTCTCCGACTTCCGACACGCCGAGCAATTCCAACGATTCGATGGGGGGCATCTTCAAGATGTTCCGTTCTGGGAGCAAACACCGCTGAAAGCCCATCTTGGCCGCCTCCCTTAGCCGGATCTCGGCTTGACCAACCGCCCGCACTTCCCCACCGAGGCCAACTTCCCCGAACACAACCGTGGTCGGGGCAATCGGCCGATTGCGCAGACTCGAGGTCACCGCAGCCACGATACCGAGGTCCAGCGCAGGCTCATCAATCTGGAGCCCGCCCACCACATTCACGTAGATGTCCTGGCCGGCGAGATTCAGTCCCATCCGCTTCTCCATGACCGCCACGAGCAGGGCCACCCGGTTGGCTTCCACTCCGTTCGCCATGCGTCGCGGCATCGCGAATGTCGTGGGCGAAACCAGTGCCTGCAGCTCGACAAGAATCGGCCGGGTCCCCTCGAGACTCGCCACCACGACCGACCCCGTCGCCTTCTGGGGGCGTTCGGAGAGAAACCAGGCGGAGGGATTGCTCACTTCCTGAAGCCCGGCGTCGGTCATCTCGAACACGCCGATTTCATTCGTGGATCCGAATCGGTTCTTCACCGCCCTCAAAATTCGATAGGCATGGCCTTTCTCCCCTTCGAAGTACAGCACCGTATCCACGATATGTTCAAGTGTGCGCGGCCCGGCGATCGCCCCATCTTTCGTCACATGACCGATCAGGAACGCCGGGGTTCCGCTTCGTTTCGCGAAGAACATCACCTGGGCGGCCACCTCCTGCACCTGACTGACGCTTCCCGGGGCCGACGTGAGGTGGCTGGAAAAGGTCGTTTGAATCGAGTCGATGACCAAGGCCGCGGGAGCCGTTTCGGACGCCGTTTTCAGGATTTCTTCAAGGTTCGTCTCCGGCAGGATCAGCAGTGCGTGCGATTGAATCCCCAACCGCTCACAGCGCATTTTGATCTGACGCGGGGACTCCTCGCCCGAGACGTACAGGACCTGTTCGGACCCGTCAGCCAGTTGTGGAAGGATCTGCAATAGCAGCGTGGTCTTGCCGATGCCGGGGTCGCCGCCGACAAGCGTGACTGAACCGGTGACCACTCCTCCGCCCAGCACCCGATCGAACTCCCCGACCTTTGTGAGGAGCCGCATCTCTTCGGAGGATTCGATCGCAGCCAGGGGAAGCGGGCCCTTTCGGCCATCCACCAAGTCAGGACCGCGCGGCCGGCCTTTTCCGATTTCGGGAGTCCGCTCTTCCTGCATGCTGTTCCACGTTTTGCATTCAGGACAGCGGCCTAACTGTCGCGGATTTTGATAGCCGCACTGCCCGCACCGGAAGGAGGTTTTGGCTCGTATCACAGAAGAAGCGCTCCCTCCAAATGCCTCACATCGCCTGAGCACGACGCGTCCAGCCTCAGCTATTCGAATTTTACTACATTCTTAGCCTCTTGAAGAGGCGGACAGGATAACGATTTCTCGACCCGTGTCATGATAGAGAAGGCCCCTGCAAAGGTCAATTCACCCCCTATTCCGTATAGATCAACAACTGCACACCCATGATCAGAATCAGACAGGCCCAGGCGGCATCCCATCGCGAGCCCAGCCAGGCTGCATCTTCCGATGCGCTTGTACGTGATAACGGCCCCGCCAATTTGAAGGACCCGGCAAGGACGGCCATGGTGCCTATGGCTATGTGATGTAGCGCGATCATATGGCCCGCGGGATGATCGTCGTGACTGTGTAGGAACAGAAAGATCCCGGCGAGGATCGCTAATAGGGGAAGAGGCATTCTCCAGTACGCGTGTGGGATTCTTCCCATCCGCCCCAACGTTTCGACGGCCCCTACTCCGATGAGAAATACCGCATAGATCTTGTGCTGGATCGTTTCGAACTCGCCGGTGACGAAGGTCTCCAGAAAGCTTTGTGAACCGATTGGCCATGCGTCATGATCGCTCCATACGATCAGATAGGCTCCAGCTGTAAACAACGCGAGCGGCAACACGAAACGTAGCCATGGCAACATGCCAAGCGCCAAGGCCGCCCGAAGTTCGGCCAACCCGATCAATAGGACGAATGCCCCGGCCAAGTGGTGATTGAATTCGGAGTAGGCCTTCCCTTCCACCGATCCTTCCCAGTGAACCGCG
>VBOG01000054.1 GCA_005877815.1 Nitrospirota bacterium | reverse complement strand
ATGACTACATCTATAAGTCACGGGACGAGGGGACCACGTGGGAGAAGATCTCCGGCGGCATGAGCCATTCCCGCGTGATTGCGCTTGCCATCGATCCGCGGTTTCCCGCAACGATCTATGCCGGCACGAAGGGCGATGCCATCTATAAGAGCTATGACGGAGGCCACCGGTGGGTGGCGCAAAAAAACGGACTGGACGATGTGACCGTGACTTCGGTCGTGAATCAGATCCTGTTCGATCCGAACGACGGCAACCGATTGTTCGCGGCCACAACCATGGGGGTCTTTGCCTCCGACGACGGCGGCGACACGTGGAAAAAACGGATGGCGGGCATGACGGACATCTTGATGGTGGTCACGCTGGCGATAAACCCGCAGCGTCCTGATGTGATGTACGCCGGCACCAGCGGCGGCGTCTTCAAATCCACGGACCGCGCGAAGACCTGGGCCAAGGCCAATCAGGGGTTGGTCTCGCCGGAACTGCTGTCGTCCTCACGGGCCCTCATGGTGAGCGCCGTTCACGTCGATCCCGGGACGCCTGACCTCGTCTATGCCGCGACGCTGAACGGCCTGTATAAAACGACGGACGGCGGCTCCTCGTGGACCCGCATCGGGCTGGGCCTCCCCGATCAGATGATCAGTGTCATGAACATCTCTCCGAGGGGCACATTGTATGTCGCAGGGCGTCAGGGGCTTTCACGGAGCGACGATCAAGGCATGACCTGGAAACAGATCAATGTCGGGCTGGAGAGCTCGAACATCCGCTCGCTTGCCATCGCCCCTCAGGATGCGAAAACGCTCTATCTTGGGACGAACGGCAGCGGGTTGTATCGAAGCCATGACGGCGGAGAGACGTGGCACCGCATCCGCCAGTAGCGGAGCCGCCCGTCTCCGGGCGGCTCGCAGCACTTACTGAACGTTGATCGTGATCTGGCGGGGCTTGGCTTCCTCGCGCTTGGCAAACTCGACAGTCAGCACGCCGTCCTTGAACGCGGCGGTGGCGTTCGCATCGCTTACGTTCGTCGGCAGCGTGAAGGACCTGGCAAATGCCGGCCAGCCCAACTCGTGCACGAAGTAGGTCGGGCTTTCCGGGGCCTTCTCTTCACGAGCGCCTTTCAGGGTAACAACCCCATCCTCGACCTTGATGTTGATGTCTTTGGCGTCCCACCCGGGCAAGGCCATCTGAACGTAGAAATGATCCGGGTCTTCCCAGACATTGCATGCAGGACGCCCTGTTCCCATCGTCTTGACCGCGTCCTCGAACAGACGGTCAATTTGAAGATCAAACGGATTGAATGTAGTCAGCGTCATCGTCTCCTCCTTTAAGTTCGAGTTTAAGTTCCAATTTTTCACTCGCTTCAAAAAGCTTTTTCTATGGACGGACGTAATCCTTTGCTCACACGTGTCAACTAGGGGTCGCGCGGGGAAAATTTTTCAGGTGCCGGTGTTACAGGGGCTTGATTTTTGCGGAAGCTGGATTATTCCGAGGCTGTTTTTTACCGATGAGACTTGGCACCACCTGGTCCAGGGTGCACTGCTTCGGATCTTTCTCCGGTCGCCAGCGGAGAAAGCGCGTTCCATGACGGAAGCGCTGCTGGGTGAAATAGTCGTAGCGCACTTCGCATACGAGCACCGGGTCCACCGGTTCCCACTCGCCGCTCTTCGCGGATGACCAGCGGCTTGGCCCGCCGGGCGCCTTGCCGCTGAAGCCCGGCCCGCCTTTCAACGGCTCGACCGCTTTTTTGATCGCCTGCCGCTCGTCCGTGCTGAACGAGGCGGTATGACCCACATGGTCCAGCAGTCCGTGCTGGTTATAGAGGCCGAGCAGCAGAGAACCGATCCCGCCGTTCTCAGTGTATCGAAATCCGCCGACGACGCAATCCGCGGTTTTCAAGCGCTTGACCTTCACCATCGCCTCGCGATCGCCGGCGTGATACTGCTCGTCCAATTTCTTGGCCATGACTCCGTCGCAGCCGATCGGCCCGAGCGTACGAAACCACTCCTCGGCGATGTGTCTCTGCGTCGTGGACGGGCACAATTCAATCAAGGGGCTGGGTGACACAGGCGTGATCCCTGCCTTGGAAAGAAATCGCTCGAGCTCGGTTCGCGGGAAGCTCTACGAGCAATCGCCCGCCGTCCAACGGCTCGTACAGCAGTCAAACGCCAAAAATGTCGCGGGAGAAGCCTGCGTCAGCTTCGCAATGCGGGAGGCCGCCGGATGGATGCGCAGCAGCAGATCGTCGAACGATAGCCGCTCGCCGATGCGGATGACGATTTCGCCATCGAGGATGAACGCCGAATGCTTGAGCTTGCGAAAAGCCGCAACGAGTTCCGGAAAATATCGGCCCAGCGGTTGTCCCGCCTTGGACTGCAGCACGACGTCATCGCCGGCGCGAAACACCAGGCAGCGAAAGCCGTCCCACTTCGGTTCGAATTGCCACCCGGCGCCCGGCGGCAGACTCTCCGCGCGCGTGGCCTCCATCGGAGGATAGGGAATGGGAAGCGGGAGCGGGAGGCGAGGAAATCGCTCCTTGGGCGGGCGGGCCGCTTCTGTGACGCTCGCGCGGGGCATTTATGCGGCCGTGCGCTTGCGCACGATGCGCTTGCTCTTCGGCCGCATGGGTGCCACGACGGGCTCCAGATCGAATCGCTGCCTGCCCAGCACCGGCTTCCACAAATCCCCCACGTGCTCCAGGCGGGCCGGCATGTTCTCGAGGCGGAAGTCTTCGATCGTGATGCCGCGTTCGAGCTCCTCCCACGTCACGGGCGCGGATACCGAGGCCGCCGCCGTGGGCCGGACGGAATAGATGGACGCCAAGGTCCTGCCCCACGCATTTTGATTGTAGTCCACGAGCACGCGGCCGCGCGGTCGCTTTGCGATCATGTACTCAGCCGTGATCTTGGCGGGATGGCGGGCTTCGAGACTCTGCGCGATCGTTTTGGCGACGGTCCAGACCTCTTTTTGCAACGGTCCTCGCTCGATGGGCACGTAGATATGCAGTCCTTTTGAGCCCGTCGTCTTGGGGTAGTTCGGCATCTTCAGCGAGTCCAGCAGGTCGCGCAGCTTGATCGCCACCTCGCACACATCCTGAAAGACCGCGCCTTCCACCGGGTCCAGATCGAAGTTCAGAAAATCGGGCCGGTCCGGATCGTCGCAGCGGGCGTACCACGGGTTCAGATCGATGCAGCCGAGGTTGACGACCCACAGCAGCGATGCGAGGTCCTGGACCACCGGGAAATCGATGATGTTCGAGCTCTTGTGCGGGATCGCGCAGACCTCTATCCATTCGGGCCGCGGGACCGGCGCGCGTTTCATGTAAAAAAATTCGCCCTCGGCCCCGTTGGGATACCGTTTCATGACCATCGCGCGATCGAGCACATGCGGCAGCAACCACCGCGAGACGTCGGCGTAGTACTGGAGCAAGCCGCCCTTGGTGATGCCACGCTCCTTCCAAAAGAGCTTTCGCAAATTCGTGAGCGCCACCTCGCGACCGCCGATCTTTACGGTCGCATTGTCGCGATCGGTTGGAATGATCAGGCGCGCCATGCTAGTTCTTTCCCAGGCGTTCGCCCAAGTATTGGATCGAGGCGTACTCCAATTCTTCACCGCATGCCGCCGCCCGCAGCAGCAACGCGCCTCGACTCATGTCCCCAAGGCCCACGAAGCACCGTGGAAACAGCAGCCGATCGCCAAAGATCGGCCGGAGCGGATCGAGATATTTTCCCGTCGCAATGCTGCCGAGCAGCACCACCTCGACGCTGCCGTCCAGCGTCGCCGCCAGCGCTTCGGCATGCTTCTCCAGCGGCTTGCGATACGCCCGGCTCTTCGGATCCACGGGCGTCCGTTGCAAACGCTTTATCTTTTCCGCGTCCAACGCCCAGTCGGGAGACACCAGTCCAAAGCCGGGCGCGATCACATAGATGCCGACGCCCGCCGAAGTCGCGGGAGGCACCGCGAATCGCGTCGCATAGGTCATTTTGCCCCGAAAATAAAGTCCGCTGGTGAACAGGAAGGCCTGCCCGATCGGTACGCCCGCGGGCGACCGCAATAAACGTGCGGCGGCGAATTTCGCCCGGGGAGAGCAGAGCTGTCGCGCGCGAATGCCTCGCATGTTCGCGGGCGATAAGAGGAAAATTCTCAACGACCTTGGCTCCCAGAGTCTAATGCATAGTCTAACTGCTTGTGGACATTTTGCGCTCTCGGGTCCTGCCCCGATAGACCTCAGTGAGCTGTAAATAGGGTCCGTTCCCCCTACGGAAGTACTCTTGGCCATTTTGGTCCAACAGGGTACAAGGATGAACACGCTGGCGCTGAGCCAACCCCGGAGTCGATTCCGTGATGAAAGCGCTTTCAGGAATGATCGTGTTGACGGCGATCTTTTCGGTCAGCACCGGGTATGCGGGCGAATTTGTGGCGACGGGTTCATCGGACGCCAATGGCAGCCTTGTCCTGATGGAATCGGACTGGGTGATGCCGGAAACTTCTCCCGGGTTCGTTGAAATCCCGTCGTTACGGTTCAGGCTCAGCGATACGTCAACGATGAGGTCTGATCGCGATGCTGGACAGCTTCCGCTACGGCTGGGGGGCGGCCTACCGGAAACTATCCCTCATTATTCCCCTTGGGAACTGGGGCCATTGACGGCTGACGCGACGGATCGCGAGTAATGGCAGCGAAACATCAACAGAGAAGGGAGGTCACGAAAGCGATGCAAGCCGGTTACTACGAGAGCGTCCCCCATTCCACGGCCGGTATCAAGGAACGCTTGACCGAAACCATTTCCACCATTACCCGTCTTCGTGAAGATGTTGCCAAAGTCAGCGACCCGCGGGTTCGCGCGCTCTTCGATACCACACGGGAGGTTCTGAAGGACCTTGTGGCGGCCTATGATTTGTACGAACGCGCGAAGACCTCATTCGACTTGCCCGAAGACACGACGTCTGCCCAGCTCGCGCTCAACTCTCGCGGCGGGGAAGCCTAGACCAGTTTATCGAGCCGTGCCCGCCCCGGCATCTGAAGCCGGCGGCGGGGTCCTGCCCGTATCCTGACTCCGTTCTTTTCCTTGAACGTCCGGAATGCGCCCCTGCTTTTGTTGATCCTTCCGCGACTGATCGGGCGTGCGGACGCTCTGCTTCGTTTCCCCGGTTCTGCCCTGCTCCTGGCCCTGCTCTGCCTGCTGTTGTCGTTCCGTTGGGGACGGCGCGACATCCGCGGCATATGAAAGCGACGTGAAACCGAACAGCACGCCGAGCGTGGCTGCTGCAAAATGTTTCTTCATGGCTCCTTCCTCCGGCTATATTCAACCCATAACAGTATGGAACGTTTTGAACAATGGACAAAAGGGGAGCGGAAAGGACAGGAATGTCAGTAAATCGCGATCTTCGGAACAACCTAAGGACGAATCATCTAGCTCGTCCCCGGTTCGACAAGAAAGACCGTCTTCTCGATATGCGCATTTGTTTCTTCCAGTGTCACGCCGGTGGGAGTCACGGCCTTGATGCGCACCTGGGGACCGATGAGTTCACCGACCCGAACGATGAGCAGCTCCCTGTCGCGTGACAAAAACGCCTCTTCGCGTCCCTGCCGATTCAAATAGCCGAGATATCTGAACTGAGCGAGTTCCATCTGAGCCCTCTGGATGGACAACTCTTCTTCGGTCGGCATCGGCATCGGAGGCGCGGAAGGAGTCGGCGGCGGCCCCGCAGCCGGCAAGCGGGCGTCGGCGGCCTTTCGCGCCTTGGATGATCGAGCTACGGCAAAGGCTTTCGGCTTGTCGCCCTCGGTGTCGAGCGGCGCAAAAATGTTTTTCGGATCCGCAAAGGCGGTGGCTCGTTCGCGGTTCTCGTCGAGCAGATCGAGCCGGACATGGAGCGCGCCCGTTTTTCCTCGTCCCACATCGTGAGACCCGGTCTGCCCCGTGCGATGGATCAACGGCACGCGCTGCGGCTCGGCAGCACCGAACTGCCATGCGGCAACGCCCGCCCAGATGGACATCAGAGCGGACAGCACAAGCCATGGTCTCGACAGCTTCATCGCGCGCTCGCTCTCAGAGAATCGCCGGCCCTCACGCTGGCCCTGACATCCTCCGCGTGGCCGACGTAGGTGGCGATCTTCAGCTTGACGGTGATCTTTGCGTTCTTCCGGTCGTTTGACTTTGCGGACGAGCCGACTTCGAGGTTTTCGATGAACAACAACCTGTCCGAAGATTCCAGATGATGGATGAATCGTCGGAGGTCTTCGTACCTCCCGGTGACCTCTCCCTGTAGCACGGCCCGCGTGGCCACGCCGTCCGATGTCTTATCCAAGGTATAGGAGACGTCGGGCATCGCCACATTGTTGCGCTGCGCCTCCTGCGCCAACGCCAGCGGCAGCTGCGCAAAATCGCGCGTCGCCGGAAGCGTTCCCAAAAACTTCGCCACGTCTTTACGCGCTTTCGCGGCCTCCACGTGCTGCGCCAGCCGCTGACGTATGCCGCTCAGGTCCGCTTCCGACTGCCTGACCCGCTGCTGAGCCGGCAGCGCGAGCAGGAGATGAGCCGCCGCCAAGACGACGCAGAGGCCGCCCGCAATCCCGAGCCAGGGAATCAACGCGGCATGCGGTTTGGAAAACAGTCGCAGAAAAATCGCCATGCCTACCTCCGCTGGTCTTGATATTCGACCGTCAAATCGAACTCCACCTGGCCGTTCTCCTGGATCTTATGGCGGCTCAACGCCGCGTGCAGAAACGCCTTGTGATCCTCCAGGCTGACGATGAAGGCGGTCAGGCTCTTGAGCGTCAACGCCGCGCCTCCCATCGAAATCAGGGAGTCCTTGCCGTTCAGCCGGATGCTGTGGATGCTCAGCCCAGGCAATGTCGCCTGCTCGAGATCGCTCAGAAAGCGCGTCCACGAAAATCCCCGCTTCGCGATCAACTGGTTGGCAAACGTGACGTCGCCCGGAAGCCTTTTCAAGGCCGCCTCCGAGAGCTCCAGGCCTTCGCCGCGCGCCTGCGCTTCAACGCGCTGGTCGTGCATGCGGGCTGCCGCGACCGCCAGCTCCAGGTCCGCCGCCTGTCCGCGAATCGCCGCGGCATACCGGAGATCCCCCACGATGAGCCCGGCCAGCAGGATTGAGAGGAGAACCAGGCCGGCGCGCGAATATCCGACCGTATCATAGGGCCGGCTGCTCAAATTGATGCGTAGACGTACGCGCCCGGCGCCGATGAATCTTTGCACGAAGCGTTTCATTGATAGAGGCTCGCCACCGCCGGCAACGCCTCGGCGGGCACGGCGTCCTCCACCGACACCCATCCGGCGCGGCGCAAATCAGTCCATGTCAATTCGACTACCTCCATCTTCAACTTCTCCGCAATGCGGGGCATCAACTCGGGTTCCGGCGCATCACTGATCAACGTCAGCCGCTTTGGAACGGCCTCCGGATGAGTCTCCGTGTAGTAGGCCAGCGAATTCGCCAAGTCCTCGAACCCATCCTGAGAACGCATCTTGATGCGCTGGAACGCCAGACGCCCCTCATGAAAGATCAACAAGGTGAACCCGCCGTCCAGCAGGCACAGGCCCGCCACGGGATCCTGGGGAGCCGCCGCGTTCAAAAACAGATTCCAGAGTCGAAAGCTCGCGATGTCCACCTCCACTGGAGCAAGTCCTGCCGCCTCGCATACCGCCTCATACTGGCGCAGCACCTGATCGCGGATCACGACCGCCAGGATCGTTTTCGGCCCCAGCACCTGCGACACGACCTTCGCCTCCGTGAGCGGGCAATGCACGTCGCGCTCCAGCCTCCAGCGAATCAGTGCCTCGCGTTCATCCGCCCGCGACGGCACGACGTCGAGTTCGAGCAGGGACGCCCGCACGCAGACGTCGGGAAGCACCAGCACGGCGGGCCGCGTCTGCCCTTTTCTCAGCCCGATCAGCTCCCGGAGGCGCGCCTCCAGCGCGACGGGATCGGTGATATTCAGCTCGCCGGGTGAAGATCGGACAAGCCCGTCCGCAAGCTCGGCCACTCGATAGCTGCAGCTCGACCGTCCGCGCAAGTCGCGTGTGAGCTCCGCCCAGGCGGCATGACGCGGCCCGATCTTGAGACTGCAGCGCGGCCGATTAAATCCCAGCATTCGCTCCCTCACGCGTCTGTTCAATGAATGTCACCCGATTGATCTCCTGCAATGTCGTCACCCCCTGCCGGACTTTGTCGATCGCCGCCTGGCGCAGGCTCGTCATGCCGCCCGCGATCGCACGCGCGCGAATCTCGGACGGCGGTTTCCGGTCCAAGATCAGCTCCTTGATCGGGTCCGTCAGGTCGAGAAATTCCGTCACCGTTTGCCGTCCGCGGTATCCCGTGTTGTGGCACTCCGGACATCCCCGGCCGTGATGGAAGCGCATCCCACGGGCCGCCTGCTCGTCCAATCCCGATTCGATCGCGAGGGCCGGGTCGAGAGCGATCTCTTCCCGGCAGGCCGCGCAGATCGTGCGCACCAATCGTTGCGCCAGGATGCAGTTCAGCGAGGCCACAAAGTTGTAGGGTTCGATGCCCATATTCACGAAGCGGCCGATCACGTCGAATGCATTGTTCGCGTGCACGGTGGTGAAGACGAGATGGCCGGTGAGCGCGGACTGGATGGCAATCTGGGCCGTCTCGCAATCGCGGATCTCCCCCACCATGATCTTGTCCGGATCGTGCCGGAGGATCGAGCGAAGCCCGCGGGCGAACGTCAGGCCTTTTTTCTCGTTCACCGGGATCTGGACGACGCCGTTGAGCTGGTACTCCACGGGGTCTTCGATCGTGATGATCTTGATGTCTTCGGTGTTGATCTCGGTCATCGCCGCATAGAGTGTCGTCGTCTTGCCGCTACCGGTCGGGCCAGTGACAAGGACCATGCCGTACGGTTCGGTGATCGCCCGCCGGAAGCGGCGCAGGTCGGCGGGGTTCAAGCCGAGCCGGTCGAGCCGCAGTTCACCGACGCCGGCCGAAATGTAATCCTTGTCGAGGATGCGGAGAACCACGTCCTCGCCGAACGCGCTCGGCAGGATCGACACGCGGAAATCCACGGTCTTCTTGTCCATCCTGATCCTGAACCGCCCGTCCTGCGGCACCCGCCGCTCCGAGATGTCCAATTCGGACATGACCTTGAGCCGCGAAATCAGCGGCGCATGGAGCTTGAGGTCCAGGGGATCGAGCGCCGGGGACAGAATCCCGTCCACGCGGAACTTGACGTGGACCGCATGGTCGGCGGCTTCGATATGGATGTCGCTGACACGCTTTTGGAGCGCGTTCAGCAGGATCGTATCCACCAGACGCACCACGGAGCTCTGGTCTTTTGCGATCTTCTCGACCGAGAGCACTTCCTCGCCCTGGTCGTCCTCCCGCACCAACAGCGGTCGGTACTCGGCCTCGATTTCCTTGAGCGTCTGACTCGACCCCTCGCTCCGGCTGAGCGCGGCAAGGATTGCGGCGCGCGTGCTGACCGCAAGCTGCAGCGGCCGCTTCAGCAGCATCTCGAGTTCGTCCAGCGCCGAAAAGTTGTTGGGGTCGGGCATGGCGATGACCAGCATCTCATCGCGTTCGCCCAGCGGCACGAACGGATGGCGGTGCATCAGCTCCACGGAGATCGTCCGGTAAAACCGCGGGTCCACGCGAAAATCAGCGAGCGGCTCGTACGGCAGACCATACTGCGTCGCCAGGACACGCGCCAGCTGCTCCTCGGACATCAGGCCCTGCGACACCAGCGTCTGGCTGACGACCGCCGGAAAACGGTCCTGCGCGCTGAGCGCCAATTCCGCGTCCTCGCCGAGCAGCGGCGTCTCATCCACAAACAGATCGTATTCTGCCGTATTCGGCTCCATCAGATCCTCCTTGCTCATCCCACGCCGCTTCGCGAATGCCTTTATCCCCGTTCATTGCACCGATCCTGCCATCTGGAACACTGGCAGGTACATGATGACCACGATCGCTCCGACCACGACTCCCATGCACAACAACAACGCCGGCTCGATCCACGTGCTGATTTGCGTGAGCCGTTGGTCCAACTCGCCTTCCTGAAACTCGGCGACGTTCCGCAACATCGTTTCGAGAGAGCCGGTCTGCTCGCCGACCGCGATCATCTCCAGGGCCATATGCGGCAGCCCTTTGACCTTCTCGAGCGCAGACGCCATCGTCACGCCCTCCCTCACCGACCGGGCCGCGGCGTCGAGTCCTCCCGTGATGACTTTGTTCGACACGGCCCCGCCGGCGATCTGCAGCGCCTGCACGATGGGCGTCCCACCCGCAAGCACGACGGACAGCGTGCGGGTGAGCTGGATCGTGTGATGCTGGATTAGCGCCTCACCGACGATCGGCAGCGTGAGCTTCACGCGATCCCAGACCGCGCGGCCGGCCGTGGTCCGAGCCCATGCGCGCAGCGCCATGCCGCCCGCGACGGCGGCGGCAACGACGAAGAGGACGTGCGACCGAATGCCTCCGGCGAAGGCGATCAGCGCGCGCGTGGAGGCCGGCAGCTTCGTGCCGGTATCGCCATAGATCGCCGAGAATGTCGGCAGGACATAGGTGAGCATGAACGCGATCACTGCGATGCCGGCGACCAGCAGGAACGCCGGATAGGCCAGCGCCTTCGTCATCTTCTGCCGCAGCCCGATCATCAGCTTCAGGTACGCGATGTAATATTGGAGCACCTCGGGCAGGTTGCCCGCCTGCTCGGCGGCTCTCACGGACGCGACATAAAGCTCGGAGAACTGAGCCGGATGCTGGCCAAGCGCCGCCGAAAGCGACGCCCCGCCCCGGATCTCCTGCCGCACGGCGCGCAAGGCCGCCTGAAAGGCCGGACGGCGCGTGCGCTCGATGAGCAGATCCCAGACCTTCAGAATCGGCAGTCCCGCTTTCACCAGCGCAAGAAACTCCTGGTTGAAGATCAGAAAGTCAGATGGCGAGGCGTCCCCGCGACCCTTCAATGCCTTGCTGAATACGTCGCCGAGGGTGAATCCACCGCTGCCGGCAGGCTGCAACCGAAACACCAGCAGGCCCTGACCTTCGAGCTGCGCGCGCACCGACTGCACGTCCTCCCCCTCGGTCCGTCCCTCGCGCGTCGTGCCGTCCGCCTGCGCGACTCTGTAAAAAAAGGCCGCCATGTGTCAGCCCTGGGGAGACGCCGGCAGGATCAATTCCTGCTCCGGTACGATCAGATCGGTCGAGATGCCGTTCAATGTTCTCAGCTCATCCAGGCTCACGCGGTATTTTTTGGCGAGGTGCCAGAGCGTATCGCCCGCCTGCACGGTCACGGTTCGCAGGGGCGGCGCCTGCGTGAGCGAGCGATCCGCAACGTCGTGCGACGCGGGAACCGCGGTTTTCGCTGCCTTGCGCTTCGCCGGACGCGATGTGCTCTGCTGAGCTTCGGTGGCCGTCTTGACCAGCATCGCCTTGAGGTCGGCGGCCAGCTGTTCCTGCCGTTGGACCGCCGCTTCGAGGGATTGAATCCGGGACTGGCTGCGCTCGGCTTCCGCGGCCTTTTCACGCAGCCGTCCAAGTTCCACCAGCTGGCCCTGCATCTCCTGGCTGGTCTTCACGACGCGCTCGCGTTCATCGCGGGATTTCGTCAATTCGTCCCGCTGGAGATCCACCACATGCTGCGCGTCGGTGACCCGGCGCTGGCCTTCGCGTAGTTCGCCTTCGACACGCGCCTGGGCGCCGCGCGCGGCTCCGAGTTCCCGTTGCAACGTCTGGAGCTCGACCTGCAGCTCGGTGATCCGATGGTACGCCTGCTGCGTCTCCGACTTGAGCGCGGCATTCGTCACCTGAAGGTCCTGCACCAACGCGCCCGACCCCGCGCATCCCGCCGCGAGGAGGAGGACGATGACTTGTGTCGCTTGCGCTGCCCGACGGCCCCACTGTCTCATCCACATCCTCCCATTGTCCTGCTTTGGAACTGTCACCATTGGTTGTACGGCTGGCCGTTCTGGCCGACCAGATCCGACCCCGATCGCACATCGAGGATCCCCGCGTCCTTCTCCGCGATTTCCTGCCAAGTCTCCGAGGAGCGCGTGAACGGATCCATCGGAACGGCCTTCAGATATTGCGTCGCGACCAGATCCTTGAGCGTCAGCGGATACTTGCCCTTGTCCGCGCGGTACTGATCCAACAGGTCCCGCATCGTGAAGAGGTCACGCGTCAGGACCGCTTCCTGGGCCTTCACGACCGCATGACGGTAAGACGGAATCGCCAAACTCGACAGGATGCCGATCACCGACATGACGATCAGCAGCTCCACGAGCGTGAACCCCCGCGAACACCTGGCACGTTTCTCGATCATCGTCACCACTCCCGGTAGGTTTTGCCGTCCAGCCCGACGTCCGTGCTGAACGACGCGAGGTCGTAGACATCTTCTCCGCACCATGTTGATGCGTCCGCCGGATCGATGTAGCACCGGAGCTTCCACTCCTTGACGGTCATCGGATCCACCGGGATCTTCCGGAGATACCGCCGCGTCGCGTTCTCCGCGACGGCGGCCTCCCCGCCGGTCAACTTGACGCCGAGCAGAACCGTCAGCGACTTCGGATAGCCGGAGACGCCGGAGACCTCCTTGCAGGTGAGCTTGTTCTTCAGGCATTGCGCTCCGAGCAGAGTGTCTCCGTCGCGGTTCCAATCCGACTTGAAGGTGTCAATCGCCGCCCTCACCGTACGAAGGTGTTCCCGAAGTTCCAACTCGCGCGTCCGTTTGCCGGAGACATTCGAGAGCGGCACCGCGACCGACGCCAGCACACCCATGATCGCGATCGTCACCATCAACTCGATCAGCGTCAGTCCCGACTCCTTCATCGGACCCTCACGACGCCCTTTCCGGCCGTCGTCGACATGGTCGCATTCTCGGCGGACAACAGTTGCGGCGTCTGGATCCCGAGCGGCGAGACGCCGGCCGCCTTGCCGGTGAACGACAGGGTCGCGAGCACGCCCGCGCCGGTCACGCCCTTGGCGTTGTCCGCGCGATTGAGCCGGACGAGGACCGTCCCTTCCGACGGATTGGCTTCCGTCGTCACCGAGGCATTGCCGTCCCGTTTCAAAAACTCGCCTTCCATGGCTTGGCGAAACTCGAGGACCTTCGCGTCGTAGCTGACCGTGAACATGCCTTCGGCCAGCGCGTGGGCGTCGGTCACCGCGACATCCATCCGAATCTCCTGGCCGACGAACGTGGTCCCATCCGTCGGATTGATCGAAAGCGACATGGCCTGTCCTGCGCCTGTCGGGACAGAGTCGGCATTCACCGGGGTTTCGGACGCGGGAGCGGTCGGGACGGACTGGGGCACGGCCGGCGCGTCTGCGGGATTTCGGTTAGGCAGGGTCGGCGCCGGGACAAAATCTTGCGGCGCCGCGGTCGGCCGCGGCTGCAGAGAGGGCGCGGATGCGTCCGTGAACAGCTGCTTGACTCCGTACGCCTCCTCGGTCCCGGACCAGAAGATTTGATCCTCCAGGACCGGCATCTCCAGCGGCCTGACCACATGGGGCGTGATGGTGAGAATGACATCTGTCCGGATCGTGTCCTTGGTCGTGGTTTTGAAGATGTGGCCGAGGACCGGGATGTCCCCCAAGCCCGGCACTTTCTCAACCGTGTTCCGGTCCTCGTCCTGGATCAGGCCCGCCAGCACGACGCTTTCCCCATCCTTCAAGGTCAGCGTGGTCTCGGCCGTCCGCGTCCCGAACTTGAACTGTTTGATCGGCGGGTTGTCCTGCAACGTAATTTGATCGCCCAGACGCGTCACCTCGATCTGCATCTTGATCGTCACATCCTGGTTGATGTGGATCGAGGGCTCGACGGCCAACTTCACGCCCGTGTCCTTGAATTCGATGGACGTGATCGTGGAGGAGGTCGGCACCGTCCCGGGAACCACGCCTGGAATCGTGTTCGTATTGGACAGCAGGATCGGCACCTTGTCGCCGATGTTGATCTTCGCTTGCTTGCCGTTCATCACGCGGAGCTTTGGATTCGCGAGGGTTTTGGCGTTCGATTCCGTCTTGAAGAAGTCGATCAGGATACTGGCCGGCAGCGCAAAGAGAAAGCTGGTTGGATGGAGCGACGTGAGCTGCTGCCAGTTGAACGTGGTCAAAGCGCCCGGGCCCGGTAATGTCGTGACGCCCGGCGGCACGATCCCCGCACCGAGGGATTTTGCGAAATTCACTCCGAATTTTTCGCTCATGGTCTTATCGACCTCGAGGACCTCGATCTCGAACACGACCTCGCCGGGCTTCCGGTCGTTCGCCATGATGATGCGTTCCGCAAGCCGCACCTTGTCCGCGCTGTCACGAATGACGATCGCGTTCAGGTCCTCGTTCACATACAGACGCTTGGTCTCGAGCATCGTCCGTAGGAGGTTCACCGTCTCTTTGGCTTTTGCGCTGGACAGGTAGAAGGTCCGGATCATCAGGTCCTGGTACTGATCCAGCTTCTGCTTGGTCTTCGGAATCACCATCAGGGTGTCCGCCGCGACGCGGCGCGTAAACAGATTCTGGGTCGTCAGGATCAGATTGAGCGCTTCCTCGAACGAGGCGTCCTTGACGAAGATCGTGATCGGCTCGTCCTTCAGGTCCTTGTCGAACAGAAAATTAATTCCGCCCGAACGCGACAGGATCTCGAACACCTCCTTCGTCCGTGCATTCTGAAACTTCAGCGTGATCGGCTGCCGGGATCCGGTCAGAGGAAACGGAGCACTCTTCTGCTTCTCGGTGACCTGGACAAGGCCCTCCTGCGCAGCCTTCAATTCGGGGTCCAACTCCAGCGCGCGGCTGAACGCTTCCGCCGCATCATCGAAGCGCCCGGCCTTCAACAGTTTTTGGCCCACCGCCGTGCGGTCCTGCGCGTCTTTAAACCGAAGCGCCTCCGCCAGCGCGACCTGATTTGTCGTGTTGGAGGGATCGAGATTTAACGCGCGCTTGAAGGCCTCGATCGCGACCGGCAGATGCCGTTCCTTCAACGCGACCCGGCCTTGCTCGTTATAGACGGAGGCCAACCGCATGCGGGCTGCCGCCATT
This sequence comes from Nitrospirota bacterium, assembly GCA_005877815.1. Classification (GTDB taxonomy): domain Bacteria; phylum Nitrospirota; class Nitrospiria; order Nitrospirales; family NS-4; genus NS-4. The sequence continues at coordinate 2,055 of VBOG01000054.1, read as the reverse complement.
TTGCCCAGCAGCGATTGATTGAATGGGTCGTCTTTCAGCGCCTGCTGATACGCGACCATCGCCTCTTCCCATTTGCCTTCTCCCATGAAGCGGTCGCCGCGCGCGCTGTCCACGGATGCCACGGTCGCGCAGCCCGCCAACAGGATCACCCCGACTAGCGCGATAAAACTTGAGTGTCTGCGTGTCATTGGCGTCCTACTACTTGGGTAACGTCGAAGACGGGACCGCGAAGGCCGGTGCGTCCCGACGGACTGGTGGATAATTCACGAAAGCGCTGAGTTGCGCCTTATGATGACTTGATGTTGTGTTTCGCAATCCAAGTGCCATGGCTGCGCAGCGCCGGAAACTGCCTGCGCCAGACCGTGAACGCAACGGAAGTTAAGGATGTTTCTGCGACATTGCTGACCGCACCAAGTTGATCATGCCAATGTCAGTCTAAGACTCTTCCCTAGATTGAGAATCCATATACACAAGAGTGAAGGCCTACCCCTTCAGAGGACTATTGCGCAAAGGTCTTAAATATTTCAGCGAAACCGCACATCAGCGCGGAGCGGGCGGCGGAGCATTGAGGCCCGTGCCTGGCGTTGATGGAGAGTCGGGAGGTGCGAGCCGAGGACCGCCGGGTCCCGGAGCGCCGGGCTGGCCCGGCGGAATGGAAGCGGCCCCCTGCATGGCACGTGGTCCCTGGCCGGATTGCAGACTCGAAGGGGACGGATATTGAAACACCCAGTCGCTGTAGTGACCGAGGCCTTGAAAGTGCCCGACGGCCGCAGGAAAGTCACGCTGCTTGAACGGAGCCTTTCCGCTGCGGCTTTTCACGCCTCTGATATGCCCACGCTCGTCCCGAAGATAATCCCATTCTCCATTCGTCATCGGATCGGTATAGACACGGCGAAGAAAGGGCTTCGGCAGCCTGGTCAGTTCCTCGAGCGTGCTCGGATATGTTTGATTCGGTGTCACCCGTGCCTTTTGCACCGAGACCGCATAGGCCTCGAGCGCATTTTGAATTTCGAGCCCGCGGGCGAGGAGATCTGCCTCCTTTGCCCTCGTCATGACGGTGCTCAGCTGCTTCGCCGCCAGCGTCAGCGTGAGACCCATGATCACGATGGAGATCAAGAGCGCGAGGTAGGCGCTGCCCGACACATCGCGCAAGAGCGAGGGTCTCATCGCGAATCTCATGATCGAAACGCCAGGACTTTTCTTGTGCTGGGAAGGAGATGGTCCGTCCGGGTGAAGGCCAACCCCTAAGGGAAAGCCTACACCCGACTCACATTTACTTTGTCGCGCGGCTCAACACATCTGCCGCGGACAAGGCGCGGTTGTAGATGCCGGCCTCGTCGATCGTGCCCTTGAACATCCACTTCCAGCTCGACGCGGTCGGATTGCCCGATCCCACATAGAACGGGCTCGTGCCGAAGTTTCTCAGCGTGCCGGTATAGCTCACCGGCGACCCGCTCACTTCCTTCCCGTCCACGTACAGATGCAGCTTGAACTTCTGATTGCTGCTGTTCCAGATATCGGCGCTGTACTGGCCCGTGTTCATATAGACCAGCCCGCTGTGGTAGCCGGGTTTCATCATCACGCCATAGCCGCAGGTGTTGCTGTTCGTGCCGCATGTCGTCGGCGGCAGATCCTGCGGCGAGACCCAGGCTTCGAGCGAGAAGCTCGTGTTCGTCACGCCCTGCAGCGTGCTGCTGTTGAGTGTCACGAAGTCGGCACTGCCGTCGAACTGCACGGCCATGTTGATTTTTCCGGCCACCCCTGCTGCCGGGCAGCTGCTGCCCGAGCATGTGCCGTTGTTGCCCTGTCCAGAGGCGTCCACGAAACTCGTCGCCCCTGCCGCTTCATCGAAATGCAGCAGCGAGATATTGCCGCTCGGGACCGGCGCCGGGGTCGGCGTCGGCGTGGGTGTCGGGGTGGGTGTCGGAGTGGGCGTTGGTGTCGGCGTGGGTGTCGGGGTCGGTGTCGGCGTTCCTGATGTGGATGTCGAGCCTGTGAATCGGCTGAGGACATCCGCCGCGGACAAGGCGCGGTTGTAGATGCCGGCCTCGTCGA
>VBOG01000056.1 GCA_005877815.1 Nitrospirota bacterium | reverse complement strand
ATAAAGAGCTGACAAGAATTCAGATCAAGAACGGCGTCGAAGAAGTCTTCATTCCGCCGGAATCGCTGGCGTCCGGATATGGGTATATGAAACCTGACGTGATGGAAAAGACCGTGAAAATCACCAACGAGTTTTTTGATGTGGCCGGAAAGGTCGCAGCTGTTGGTGTCTATACGAACCAGTTTATCCGAAAGTAAGCACGCCTATCACCGATGTCGTACAAATCGGGGAATTTGGGATCGAGGCTGTCTCGGTCGAAATCGAGTCTATTCTCTTTTTTCCTCGAAAAACTGTTCAACGTAAAACATTTCAAAACGTCCCGTTCGTAGCAGTCATTGTCCTCCTTCTTGAAAATCTAACCTCGCCCTCTCCTGAGACTGTCCTTTTTTGCGACTGATTTATCAGCTGTCAGCATGAGCCTGGAAACACCTCACCCCCTCGGATCGTCCAGCGCGCAGCAATGCGCTGCTCGGCCGTCATCTCTCCACCAACGGAATCCCGCAGCTTTGTTGCTTCGTTTACTATTTGCAATACAGCAACGTCGGCATCGCGTCCGACTTCGAGGTTACCGAGCCGATCCTGCCAGCCGATAACGCGGGCGGGATTGATCGTGCACATGGCGATGATCTGGTCAAGGTCTAAGCCCAACGCCAGGAACTTGGTGAGGGTCGTGGGCAAGTCGCCGACGATACCGAATCCCGGTTGCTTCATGCGACCGTGTAGATCGGAGCTGATAACGTCCGGCAACAGGCCGTCGCCCATGGCTCGGCGGACGAGATTGAAATCAAAGTGACCGCTGGCGTGACCAACGTCAAAAATGACGCCACGCTCCTTGGCCTTGCGCACGGCGACGAGGAGCCGACCTGATTCATCCACGATCGAAGGGCGCTGTGGTGTATAGCAGTGGGTCACGACGTCCCCCGCTCGAAGGGTGCCGACGATCTCTTCCATGGATATGCCGGTGTCGCCCACGTGAACCATCACGGGCGATTTTGAAGCCTCGCCGGCCTGAACCGCAAGACGCAACGCTTCTCGTCCGTTATCCCCCACCCCCTTTTTGTGGAGCCGGACCTTAATGCCAACTCCAACGTTAGGAGAATCCTTCACGCTACGCGCGGCAGCTTCAGGATCGGCAAAGCGCAAATTCTGTAACTCTCCCGGATCATTCAACACGCCATGCTGGGCGACCGCGACAAATGCCAACATGCGCGTCTTTGATGGTTCATTGACAAGTTTTTTAAAGCCGAGGAAGTTGACGGGACCCGAGGACCCCGCATCGATAGCGGTCGTCACGCCGCTGACCAGGCAGATTGAGTCGGCGTTGAAACCGTACGGGTTCACCCCCCAGTAGCTGTGAACGTGGAAGTCGATGAGCCCCGGCGTGACGTAGCAACCGCGCACGTCCAGGACTTTTTTTGCGTTCTCGCGCGGCAGCTTTGATTGAATGGCCGCGATGCGGCCATCCGTAATGCCCACTGCCAACTCTTGGCGCAAGCCTGAAGCAGGATTCAGCACGGTGCCGCCGGTTAACAGCAAGTCGAACGTGTTACTCATAAGCATCTCCTTTAACAAGCCAAGAAAAAACTATCCTTTAAAAGCTCAGAGAGGCCAAGCACAGTAACCCAGTAGTCGGCAGTCATAAATCCTCCCCAAAAAGACGGCTATCGGAATAACTACCCGAGCTATCACCACACCTCGGGTCACGATTTCTTTTTTCGAGAAGTTTTTTCCGTACAATAAAAATAGGGCGAATCGCGAGCAGGCGTCAAGAAGAAACTAACAAGCAGCAAAAGGCTGAAGAAAAAAAGCGACTTCCGCCAAACTGAAAACGATGACAGGGATCAGCCAGTAGGTGACCCGGCATTTGTCGAATGCAAGCCACGGAGCTCGATTGCTCCGACTCCGACATGACAGAATGCCGGGCCTCAACCCGGAACGAATGAAGAATAGCGCGGGTTACACTAAGATTTATTTCTCTCTTCGACAATCATTTGAAGAACTTTTTTGCGCAGGCTGTCGTCCGCTCGCGCCATCTCGATAATCTGAGTGTAGTTTTCTTCGCTCAGGCCTTCTTTCGTAAGCACCTCTTGGAATTTGGATTGGGCTTCCTGCTGAATCTGTTTGTCCTCGTCGGGACCTGGGGCTTCTTTCACGCGAGGCTCATACGTTTGCCGTATCTTCTCAACCTGCACATAGACTTTGGCGAAAGATTTTAGCTGCTCGTCGTTGACATTCGTTTGTTGCTTAGGCGCATTTTGCGAAAAAACCTGCTTTGAAAATGGGACGATTAGAACTCCCGCAATAAAAATCGCCGAAACCGCCTTCATACTTACCATTTTCATTATTACAACCTCCCTTTTGTGAAAAAGTTCTCTTTTCCTTCCGCAAGAGGAATGCCAAAAAAATGGTCCAACACAATTATTGCTTTATTTTCAGGAGAATTTTGTGGTACGAAAAATTCCCTTGCATGAGTTATCCTGCAGGCTGGAAATTGGAAATCGCCAATAACTGAAGAGTATTCCTACATAGGCTTCATGCTTTCGGTTCAACTTGGAATCTTAAGGCACTCATCAACGCTCCTATCGACAGCTCGACAGCGCAAATTCATTCAAAATCGCTCCAGGCTTCAATCTTCTCTTCCCGCGCCAGCTCACACACTGACGTTGACAACCAAAATTGATTTGCTAGCATTTTGATAGTCGGTTAGAATCGTTGGACACGCCGACCGCGGTCGGTGGAGAATACATGAGTTCTCACCGGCCAGGGCTCAAGACTTCTTCTCTCTTTAGGCTCTTACCCAGGGCAGGCTTTCTTTTATACCGCCAACTGATTTCCGAAAAGTTCTTCAATAGATTCTCTAGATTCTCTTCCCCTGTAGCGAATCGGCGCCTCATTACTGAGGACGGTAGAGCTTCACACGCGGCATCGAGAATGGAAACGCGACTACGATCTTTAGGTGGTTCGGCGATCACTGAATAGGGGGACGGCCCATGCCACCTAGAGTCAACTCGGATCAGAATCGAATCATGGAAATCTCGGGCACGCAATTGACCACCACGAAAGTGGCGGGGGTCGCGCGGGAGAAGCTCCGCGTGCGATTAAGCCAGGAACGTGACGTAAGAGAAAAAATTCTCGCTTCGCGACAGCTCCTGGAAGAAAAACTCCGGCGCGGAGAGATCATCTACGGCGTGAACACGGGTCTTGGAGGCAATGTCCGCTTTATACTGCCTGCCAAAGACCTCACAGCACATCAGGAAAATATCTTTCATTTTCTGATCTGCGGCACCGGAAATCCCTTACCTGAGGATGCCGTTAGGGCAGCTATTCTTCTCAGGGCAAATGCCCTGGCCAAAGGTTACTCCGCAGTCCGGATGGTTGTCATTGAACGGCTTATCGATCTCTTAAATCACGACATCACGCCTATCGTCCCCTCTTATGGGTCGATAAGGGCGAGCGGAGATCTCATCCCCTCAGCTTACATCGGACGCGTTCTGTTGGGTCACGAGGAGGTCGTCTTCAAGGGCCGGACGATGACGGCTAAGACCGCGTTAGAACGGGCCCGCTTACAATCGCTTTCGCTTGAACCGAAAGAGGGGCTGGCCTTGATCAACGGCACCACGGTCATGACGGGAATCGGGGCTCTGCAGCTCCATGACGGGGTCTATCTCTGTCAGCTTGTCTTAGCCGCTTGCGCGCTTGCGTTGGAAGCGCTTAAGAGCATGGACGACCCATTTCGGGAGTCCGTCCAAACTGTTAAAAATCACCCCGGACAAATTGAGGCCGCCGCCTTCTGTCGAAACCTCATTGAGGGAAGTCGCTACGTCCGCAATTTGGATGAGATCCGCGGGAGCATCGCCGAGAGCTATCAGCCGACGAAGCAAACGATCAGCCACGCCGATGAGAGCATTCAAACCCCTTATTCGCTACGCTGTATCCCACAGGGAATCGGTCCGATCCTCGAGGCCGTGAGAGGTTATCAGGTCGTCATCGAAAGAGAAATCAATTCTGCCAACGACAACCCCCTTGTGGATCCCATTGAGGGCCGCATCTATCATACGGGGAACTTCTATGGCGGCCATGTGGCTCGTGCCCTCGACGGCTGGAAGATTGACTTGGCGACACTGGGGAACTGGCTGCACGCGCTTATGGCAATGGTCGTCGACGAGAGGTTCAACAATGGGCTCCCTGCTAATCTAGCTCCCAAACCGGGCCTCTTTTCGGGTTTTAAAGGAATGCAGCTCTGTCTGACGAGTCTGGTCTGTGCCCTGCGCCACTTATCAAATCCAAGCCTGGTCCACTCTCTACCCACAGAGCAATACAACCAAGACATGGTGAGTCTGGGAATGCATTCGGCCTTGACGGCCATGCAGATGACCACTATTCTTCGCGACGCAGTGGCGATTGCCCTGATCGCGCTCTGTCAAGCCGTAGACTTGCGTGACGGAGGCGGAAGGCTCGGAAAAGGAAGCCGTGCGGTTCATGAGGCAATCAGACGCGAGGTGGCTTTTCTAGAGGATGACCGCCCTTTGGATGGCGACATCAAGCAGATTACGCAACTGATACAAAACAGGATGATTCCCGTTCCTGAACTGTCGAACTGTATATGAACATCTTTGATTCTCTGGAGCGGAGCCGGACCGACTTCCCCGACAAAGAGGCCGTCATCTTCGACGGCACCCGTATCACATACAACCAACTGCACGAGCGAGTTTGTCGCTTAAGTTCGGCTTTGCAGGCGAGCTATGACATCAAGCAAGGAGATCGAGTTGGTCTCTTTCTTCCGAATAGACCGGAGTTCATCGCTTCCTATTATGCTGTGGTCCGTCTCGGAGCGGTCGCCGTTTCCTTGAACGTAATGTTCAAGCGCGACGAATTGAAATTCATTCTCAATGATTCGGAAGCCAGGCTCCTGATCACCACACCGCAACTTCTGGAACAAGTGCCGGGCGCAACCGAAGTTCCCTCTCTGGAAGCTATTCTTTGCGCCGGCAAAGCGGACCGCGCCGGGGTGGTTGAGTTGGACCGTTTAATAGCGTCGGTTTCACACGCTGTTCCAAAGGCAAGCTTGGAAAAAGACGCGGGTGTGGCGATCCTGTACACGTCCGGTACGACAGGGAACCCCAAGGGAGTCCTCCTCTCTTATGGCAACCTGATATCAAACGTCTGCGCCACGCAACACCATACGAAGATGGCTTGTGCCGACAGACTCATTTGTTATCTCCCGCTCTTTCACTGCTTCGGGCAAAACTTCATCATGAACGCCTCAGTCAACGCCGGAGCAACGCTCGTTCTCCACGAGCGCTTTCAGCCCGATGAGATCCTGCATTCGATAAAGTCCAATGCCGTGACGATGTTCTTCGGTGTCCCGACCGTCTATTCGCGTCTCTTGACACTGCCCAATATAGAAGAAGAGCTTGGTACGGTGCGGTATTACTTTACGGCTGCGGCGCCGATGCCCGTCGGAGTCGTCCGCCAATGGCGCGAGAGGTTCGGCGCGATCATTTATGAAGGCTATGGGCTAACCGAGACTTCCCCGTTCGCCTCTTACAATCACGACTATGTCTATCGTGAGGGAAGCATCGGCAGTCCGATTGAAAACGTTGAGATGAAAATCCTGGATGTTCAAGGGCGTGACCTCGCACCAGGAGAAGTCGGAGAGATCGCCATTAAAGGACCGAACGTCATGCAAGGCTACTTCCGCCGCCCGGAAGAGACGGCTCAGATCCTACGCGATGGTTGGTTTCTCACCGGCGACATCGGCCAAATGGATGCTGACGGCTATTTTTATTTGGTGGACCGGGCCAAGGATATGATCAATGTCTCGGGCTTCAAGGTGTGGCCCCGGGAGGTGGAGGAAATCATCATGAAACATCCGGGCGTCGGTGAAGTGGCGGTGATCGGCATTCCTGATACCAACTCAGGCGAAGCGGTCAAGGCCTTTGCCGTCTCGAAAGAAGGTTGGCGCGTGACGGAGCAGGAACTCATAGAGTTTTGCCGCAGCCGTATCGCAGTCTATAAGGCGCCCCGTTTTTTCGAGTTCGTCGATTCTTTGCCGAGAAATCCCGCGGGAAAAATTCTCAAACGAGAGCTTAGAGTTAGAGAGACGGAGAAACCGCGAGCGACGTAGTTGCCACGCTCCGCAGATCGTCACGGTTCTCGGCTGTACCGGAAAAACACGAGACTCGAAACGTTGGACCCGAAACTTTGATCTATGTCGGATCGTGTCGCGATCATCGGTATCGGCTTCACCTCGCTCCAGCCGTCAACGCCCCATGCGTCCTTCAAGGAATTGATGTTCGAGGCGGCGCAAAAGGCCTATCACGACGCCGGGGTCGAACCGAGTGAGATCGATTCATTTGTCACCTGCGCCGAAGATCTTAATGAAGGACTATCGATCTTTGACGAGTACACGCCCGATCAGCTTGGAGCCGTGCAAAAGCCGATGCACACGCTTACCCAGGACGGCCTGCACGGGATTGCAGACGCGCTCATGCAGATCCGCTCAGGAATCGCGGAGCTTGTCGTTGTCGAAGCCCATAGCAAGGCTTCGAACATCAAAACCCCGGAGTGGCTCCTCGACTATGCGCTGGACCCGCTTTACAACCGGCCGCTCGGTTTCAACCCGCACGCACTCGCGGGCCTCGAGATGAACGTCTTCTTGCACGAAACTGGAATCCGCGCCGAGCAGTGCGCGCAAATCGCAGTGAAGAACCGCACGAACGCCCTGCGCAACCCGATCGCGGCTTACCCGCTGGCGCTGACGCCAGTGAATGTGGAATCATCCCCTTATGTTTCCTATCCCCTGCGCGAGGCAGAGATCGCTGAGAGGGCGGACGGTTGCGCGGTTGTTGTTTTGGCCAATGAAAAAAGAGCCCACAGAGCTCAGTCAAAGCCTGCCTGGGTCTGCGGCGTCGGCTTTGCCAATGACAGTGCGACGTTGGAATCGCGCGACTGGGTGCGAGCAGAATACGTTCGCATCGCAGCGGAAAGAGCCTACCGCCAGGCGGCAATTCAAAATCCGCGTGCGATCCATCTCTTCGAAGTCGACGATACATACGCGTACAAGGAACTGCAGCATCTCATCGCCTTGGGCCTTTACTCCGACGGAGCTGAGGCCGGGCGATCCATAGAGGCAGGCGAGACAAAGCCCGACGGCAAAATGCCGGTCAACGTTTCCGGAGGAGTTTTAGGCATGGGCCTTACTTTAGAAGCTAGTGGGCTTTACCGGATCGTTGAGATCGTTTTGCAACTGCGCGGCCAGTCTGGTATGCGCCAGCTGCCCAATGCCCGAATCGGGCTTGCACAATCGTGGCGCGGCGTGCCGACGACCAGCGGAGC
>VBOG01000053.1 GCA_005877815.1 Nitrospirota bacterium | reverse complement strand
ACGCCCGTCACCTATGAGCTGACGCGGCCCTTCGCATGCACGACGGCGGAGTATCTGGAACAGCAACACTCGAAGCTCATCGTCTCCGATATGGCCAAGGCCAAGCGCTCCGGGAAGGTCTTCATCGACTGGAGCCAGAACGCCGATTTCAAAACCACCGCGGGGGTCTATTCGCTGCGAGCCAAACGCGACAGCCCGTTCGTCTCATTGCCCGTGAGGTGGGAGGAGCTCGACCGCGCGCTTTCCAAAAAAGACGCCGAGAGTTTGTATGTCGATCCCGAGGCCGCGTTGAAGCGGTTGAAGAAAGTCGGCGACCTGTTCGCCCCCGTGCTGCGGCTCTCGCAATCCTTGCCTGCATCATTCATGGCAAAAGTTCCCGCCACCGCCCGGCATGAAACCCCGAAACCGGACGCCTTGCAGACATACCGCCAAAAACGCGACTTCGCGAAGACACCTGAGCCCGCGCCTGCGGCCCCGCGACGAGCCCGGCAGGGAAGTCGCCGCCGGTTTGTGATTCAAAAGCATGCGGCCAGCCATCTGCACTACGATTTCCGTCTTGAGATGCAGGGCGTGCTGAAATCATGGGCGATCCCGAAGGGCGTGCCCTATGGGCTGAGCGAGAAACGGCTCGCGATGGCGACGGAGGACCACCCGATCGACTATCTCGATTTTGAGGGCACGATTCCAAAGGGTCAGTATGGCGGCGGCACGGTCATGGTCTGGGACATCGGCACGTATGAGCTGATGGAAGGCAGCTACGAGAAGGGAAAGCTGCACCTCTTCTTGGAAGGAAAGAAGCTCAAGGGCGAATGGGTCTTGATCAAGGCGGACAGAATAGGGGAAAAGAACTGGTTACTGATTAAAACGGACCGCGCGCTCGCGCGGCTTCCAAAAGAGGATGCGTCAGCCGTCACCGGTCGTAGCATGGCGCAGATCGCGAAGCACAACGACGCGCAGTGGCAGAGCAATCGCAAGTCTGCGACTGCGAAGTTCACCTAATGCATCATTCTCTTCTTGCCGACCATCGAGTCGAAAAGAAGGGGCGATCAGATCAACGCGTAATAGCCGGGCTTGGCAAATTCCAAGAATCCTAGGTCTCGGAGAACTTGGAGTTGTTGCTGGATCTGAAGGTTCCTATTTCACCGCCTTCACCGTTTCGATCAGCCGGTCGAGGCCCTCATCGAGAATCGGTCTCGATATCGTCAACGGCGGCATCAACTGGATCGTGCTCTCGTGGTCGCACACGATGTGGAGGTCACGCACGAACGCCTGGTGAACGATCGCCTCCACCTTGTCGGGGGCCGGCTCCTTCGAGCGCTTGTCTTTCACGATGTCCAGGCCGATCTCCATGCCGACGCCGCGGATGTCACCGACGCGGTCGTGATCGGCGAGTTCCTTCTTCAGCCGGTTCATGATGTGCTCGCCGTCGCGCGCCGCTTTCTCCCAGACTTTGTCGCGTTGGTGAATCTGCAGCGTCCGGTGCGCAGCCGCGCAGGCAATCGGCGTCCAGCCGAACGTGGATAACAGAATGCTCTTCGCGAACGTCGCCTCGGCGATGTCTTGACGGGTCACCATCGCGCCGATGGCCGCGGTTCCGTTCGAGATGCCCTTTGCAAATGTGACGATGTCCGGCACAACGCCGCCCACTTCCAGGCCGAACAATTTACCGCACCGCGAGAACCCGGTGCCGACTTCATCGAGGATCATCACCGTGCCGTACTTTTTCGTCAGCTCTCTCACGACCCGCAGATAGCCTTGCGCAGCGACGTACACCGAGCCCCAGCCGGTGATGATGCCGGCTTCCGTCACGATCGCGGCAACGTCCCGTCCGGCCAAGGCTTTCTCCAACTCGCCGGCAAAGTCATTCAGGATGCGTTCCGGAGACTTGTCGGACCTATAGGTCTGCGGATATGGGATCTGAATAAAGTGCGAGGAGGCCGGGACGCTATCCTCCATATAAGGGGCCGGTAAGCCGATCGCGAGGGTGGTTGCCGACTGGCCGTGAAATGTTTTTTGGAATCCCAGAATGTTTTTGCGGCCGGTGTACGCCCGTGCGGTTTTGATCGCCATCTCGTTGGCTTCGGTCCCACCGGTAGCCCGGCCGACGGCGGTCAGTTCGGCGGGTAACGCCGCGGTCAAAAGTTTCGCGTACTCGATCTGCGCGGCATCGGCCGTCCACATGGGGGTATATGTGTTCTTGCCGACTTGAGCGATGATGGCTTCGGACACCTCCACGTTATTCCAGCCAAGATTCGTGGTGTTCCACCCCGAGGTGAAATCAATCAGGCGCTTCCCGTTGGTCCACAGGTAGCTGCCCTCGGCGCGTTCAAGGTCGAATGCCCAATCCACATAAATGTTGTAGATAAAATGATGTTTAATCATGGTTCCTCCATCGCGCTTAAAGAGAGCGTTAGATTGCGCTCAACAAAGGTCTAGTTCAAGAGGGGCGTGCTCCCGATAATGTCTCTACGAGCTGGGGTGCGTACCGGATGCGTCTGAATGTTGGCAGGCAGTTCTACCAGCTTTGCGAAGGGGCGCCGCTCAGCTTGCCGAAAGGGTCTGGATTTGATGAATCAGTTTTTGGAGCTTGTCGGCGGCATGGGTTCGTTGTCGTGGCGTGACCGTGCGGTCGATCTCCAGCACGATCCTTTTGATGTTTTCTTTTGATTGCCGCACGGCTATGGCGTACTCAGGCGGCGCATCTTTCTCCGGAGTGGCCATCCAATCATGCAGATGATTTTGGATGACCGCCGCCGGCGGTTTTGATTCGAGCAGCTGCACGAGCTCATGCTGCCGGTGAACACGATAGGCAAGGTGGGCGTCGGCCGTATCCGGCAGGCCTCTGACGAGCCGATCGATGAGATGTTCCTGCTCGGAAGTCAGACGGCCGAGCCAGTCCTTGGCCCACTGCCGCACATTTTTGAGACGTTTGGCGGTGCGCGCCTCCGGCGTCATCCCCACCTCCGATTGCCAGCGTCGGTTGTCTCGTTGAGCCTCCTTCTCGAGGTGCCGTATCTGCGTCTCATCCACCGTAGCAAGGAATACCGAGCCTTCTGCGGCCACGCGCTCGGCCAGTTCCGTGCGAAGAACCTGGAAACCGTCAAAGGTCTCGTCAATTTCCTCGGCCGTCAGGCCATCTTGCCAGCGGGTCTGAACTTGAATGAGAAAGTCCACATAACGCGGCAGCTCCGCCTTGCGGTGCCATGTGTGGAGGTCTGCAAGCCGGCCACTGACCCATCCTTCCTGCTCAGCCGAAAGATCAAAGTAATGATTGATCCGGGCCATCAGCAGCCAGTCCACAAAATTATAGCTGATGGAGAGCGTCGAGCAGCCGGCGAGAAGCAGTGGCACCAGCAGCACGAGCCATCGGCTCTTAAGATTTCTCATAGAAGTTAACAAATGTTAGCACACCAACCGCGAAGCGAGAAAATTGTTGGGCTGTTAGAATAGAACATGGCGAAAAACAGCGCGAACCTGCTTCTGTCCGACATTGTCCTCACCTCCCAGCAGGTGTCCGGGACACAAAGCCGGCTGGAGAAGATCCGGCGTCTCAGCGACTGCCTGCGGCGGCTGCCACCCGATGAAATCGCGATCAGCGTGAACTACCTGGCAGGACGTCTGCGCCAAGGCAATATCGGCATCGGCCCGAGCTTAGTTGACGCGGTGCCTGCCCCTCCCGCCAATGACGCCTCCCTCACACTGGCGCAGGCGGATGAGGCTTTCGAGCGCATCGCCAAGACAACAGGCGCGGGTTCAACGGCGGAGCGGCGCCGGCTGCTGGGCGCCCTGTTCTCACACGCGACGTACGACGAGCAGCGCTTCCTGATACGGCTTGCGCTCGGAGATCTCCGGCAAGGCGCGTTGGAGGGCATCATGGCGGAGGCAGTTGCAAAGGCCTCGAATCTCCCCGCCTCAGATGTGCGTCGCGCGCTGATGCTTGCGGGCGATATGGCGACCGTCGCGAAATCGGCGTTGACCGACGGCGCTGCAGGGTTAAAAACGTTTTCGTTGCAACTGCTCCAACCTGTCCAGCCGATGTTGGCCCAGCCCGTCGAGGATGTCACGAATGCGTTGCGCGAACTCGGCAGAGCCGCATTTGAGTACAAAATGGATGGCGCGCGGGTGCAACTCCATAAATTGGGAAACGATGTGCGCATCTTCACGCGCACGCTGAACGATGTCACGGCATCTGTTCCGGAAGTGGTCGAAAAGGCGCAGCGCATTCCTGCTCACGCACTCGTCCTGGATGGCGAAGCCCTTGCCTTTCGGCCCGACGGCATCCCGCATCCCTTTCAGGTGACGATGCGGCGCTTCGGTCGCAAGCTGGATGTGGCCGCGATGCGCGAGACGCTGCCGCTCAGGCCGTTCTACTTCGACTGCCTGCATCTGGACGGCGAGGACCTAATCGCGCGCCCGGAGCGGGAGCGCCTCGCGGCATTGACGAGCACGCTGCCGGCCGAGTTCGTGACGCCCCGTCTGGTCACGGACGATCCGATCGCGGCCGAGACCTTTTTACAAGAATCGTTGAGCTTGGGGCATGAGGGCGTGATGGCGAAGGCGTTGGACGCGGCCTACGAGGCTGGGCGGCGCGGTGGCGCGTGGCTCAAGATTAAACGCGCGCACACGCTCGACCTGGTCGTGCTCGCGGCGGAGTGGGGCAATGGGCGCCGGCAGGGCTGGCTGAGCAACCTGCACCTTGGCGCGTGGGACCCGGCTACCGGCGGGTTCGTGATGCTCGGCAAGACCTTCAAGGGCATGACGGATGCGATGCTCGAATGGCAGACACAGAAACTAACGGAACTGAAAGTAGCGAGCGACGGCTATACGGTGTATGTGCGGCCCGAGCTTGTGGTCGAGATCGCGTTCAACGACATTCAGGCAAGCCCGCATTACCCGGGCGGCCTGGCCCTCCGGTTTGCGAGAGTCAAACGCTACCGGCCGGACAAGACACCGGAGCTGGCCGACACGATTGAGTCCGTGCGCGCCGTCCACGCGCGAGATGTCGAAGTACAGGACATTCGGCCGCGGCGTGCAGCGCATGAATCGCCTCCCACCCTTCCCTTTTGACAGCGCCTCCCCTACCATGTGATTTGAAGCCTATGCCTGAGAAGAAACCGAAGAAAGCCCGCGCAGCGGGTACCGTTCGCCGACGTCGGAAATCTGCCGGGGTCTCAACCGGCTTGTCCGCCCCCGAACTGCAGTCCGGACCACACTCCGAAGAGGTCACGTCGCTGTGCCGGCAGATCGAGCAGGACTGCGGCAAGGTGCTGGCCATCTACAAAGAGCCGTTCGGCGGCCGCTGGGTGGTCATGGCGGCATTGCCGATCGAGATCGTCGAACCGACACCCTACCAGCGCAACCTCTCGGAGACCCATGTCCGCAAGCTCGAAACTGTCATCGCCAAGCTCGGCCGATTTCTCGACCCCATCATTGCCGTGCGCGCGCGTGTAGAAGGCGTGTGCAAGTACTGGACGCCGAACGGCCACCATCGCCTCTCGGCCATGCGCACGCTCGGCGCCAAGAGCATCACGGCGATCGTGGTGCCGGAGGCATCCGCCGCGTACCAGATTCTCGCGTTGAATACCGAGAAGGCGCATAACCTTCGCGAAAAGGCCCTGGAAGTCATCAGGATGTACCGGGAGCTTGCACAACTTGACGATGCGACCGAGGAGACTTATGCCTTCGAATTCGAAGATCCCGCGCTCATTACCTTAGGCCTGTGTTACGAAGAACGGGGACGGTTCAGCGGCGGGGCCTACCATCCGGTGTTGAAGCGCGTGGACCAATTCATGAAGTCTCCTCTCAAAAAAGGTCTCGAAGCGCGTCAGGGTCGGGCGAGGGCGGTGCTCGCGCTCGATGATCTCGTCGTGGAAAAGGTGGAAAGCCTCAAGGCCCGAGGGATGACGAGCCCCTACCTCAAGAGCTTCGTCGTGGCACGAATCAATCCAATCCGGTTCCGTCCCAAGGACGCAGAACCGCTGGCCTTTGACGAGGTGCTGGATCGAATGACCAAGGCGGTGACCAAGATGAATCTCGAGAAGATCAAGGTTGAGGATCTGGCGCGATCGGGGGGTGCACCCGAAGCGGAGTAAGTCATTTGACAGTGGAAAGAACGCGCCCATATAATGGCTCCTCGTCTGGAACGAACACGCTAGGTTTGGAGGTCTCATATGTCAGCCACGATGCGCCAGCATTCCAACAAGGCGCGGAAAAGAACGCACGGGTTCCTCGAACGGATGAAGTCGAAGGGCGGGCGCCGGACGCTGGCTCGCCGCAGGGCCAAAGGGCGGCACAAGCTGACGGTTTGACCGGGTCGGTGGGCTCTCCCCGCTCCACCCATTCTCAACACCTCCTTCGTAACAGCGCCGACATCCGATTGGTCTTCAAGGAAGGGAAACGGGCCTCCTGCCTACTGTTTACCGTCCTCTACCGATGGAATGCGCTGGGCCATACCAGGGTCGGCGTGGTGGTGGGGAAAAAACTCGGCGGGGCTGTCATGCGGAACCGGTGCAAGAGACGGTTTCGCGAGTTGGCCTGGCTGAGCCTGGCGGCTGTGCCGCAAGGCTTGGACCTGCTGATTCTGCCAAAAAGAGAATCCATGCTGCAGCCGGCGAAGGATCTGCGCCAAAGCTGGCAGAAAATCCTGGACGAGAGATTGCCCCAAAGGAAGGATGTTCCATGACGGAATGCTGCCTGGGCATCATCCGTTTTTATCAGCGCTGGATCTCCCCTCTTTCCCGACCCCATTGCAGGTTCCATCCGACGTGCTCGGCCTACGCCCATGAGGCGCTCAGACGGTATGGCGTCTTCTATGGAGTCGGTTTGGCGGCGTGGCGCCTGCTGAAATGCCATCCTTTTCATTCCGGCGGCATTGATCCCGTGCATTGAACCCATCGAACGATAAGAAAGAACCACGTGGAAAAACGCATCATCTTCTTTCTCGTCCTGTCCATGGCACTGATTGTGCTCTATCCCTATGTCTTGGAGAAGATGGGGATGGCCAAGCGCGCGGCTCCCGTCCAGCCGAAAAAGTCGGACACGCCACAGGCCCCGCGGTTACCGCCCACGCAGGCGGTTCCACAGAAAGCACCCCTTGCATCCGAGGCTCCTCCTCTGGCTCCTGCCGCGCCGCGCGTCACGCAGGCGGAAAACAAGGAACAGCAGGTAACGGTCGAGACAGACCTGGTCAAGGTCGTGCTGACGAACCGCGGAGGAGTCATCAAAAAATGGGAGTTAAAACGGTATAAGACGCAAGACGAAAAAAACCCGCAGCCGATTGAACTGGTCCCGACGCCCGAGAAAGACATCGCTCTGGTGCCGCCGTTGACCATTGAAGTCAGCGATGCGAAACTCCAGCAGCGTCTGGAGAAAGGTCTCTATACGGTCTCGGAGAAGGCGCTCGTGCTGAGCGACGCGAAACCGAGCGGCCAGATGGAATTTTCCTTCACCGACCCGGAATCCGGCGTGAAGGTCGTGAAGCGACTGTCATTCATGCAGCATAGATATCTCGTTGATCTCGAGGTCGAAACCGCCGGGATTCCCGGATCGACGACCCTGTCACTGGGCACGAATTTCGGCATTAACAAATGGGAGGAAGGCTTCGTCGGCTTTATCGGGCCGGCCACGAATATCGGCGGCAAGTTGAGCAAGGATACGCCGGACAAAGAAGAGATTCGGACGGGACAAATTGAGTGGGTCGCCCTGCAGGACAAGTATTTTCTGGCCGCGGCCATCCCGTCCGAAACTGCAGGATACCAGGCGGTCATCCGCAAGGAGGCCGATAAACACGTCTCGGTCGGTTTGCGGCGGTCGGTGCAGTCCGGCACCGTCTCAAGTCGTTACCGCTTGTTCGTCGGCCCCAAGGAGTACGATACCTTGGCGGCCCTGCATCTTCAGCTCGAGGAAACCATTGATTTCGGCTGGTTCATCTACGGCAGTTGGGGCCTGGTCAGGGCCGTCGCGAAGCCCCTGTTCTATGCCATTCGCTACCTTCACGACATCACGCATAATTATGGCGTGGCGATCATTGTGGTGACGATTGCGTTGAAACTCGCGTTGGCGCCGCTGGCATACAAGAGCTACAAATCCATGAAGTCGATGGCCGCAGTGCAGCCGGAATTGCAGGCTTTGCAGAAGAAGCACGCGGAGGATCGCGAACGGTTGAACAAGGAACTCATCAAGCTGTACAAGGACAAGAAGGTGAATCCGGTGGGGGGATGCCTCCCGATGTTCTTCCAAGTTCCGGTGTTCGTGGCCCTGTTCAATATTCTGTACATGACCATCGAGCTGCGGCAGGCGCCGTTCATGCTGTGGGTCAAAGACCTGTCGGTACAGGACCCCTATTACGTGCTGCCCATCCTCATGGGCATCACCATGTTCGTCCAACAGAAAATCCAGCCCACGACGATGGATCCGAAGCAGGCGCAGATCATGCTGATCCTGCCTGTGTTTCTGACGTTTCTGTTCATCACCTTTCCCGCCGGACTGGTCTTGTACTGGTTGACCAATAATGTGCTGACGATTGCCCAACAGGTGATTACGGACCGGTACCTTCTCCCCAAATCGCCGGTGCCGGCGACGACATGACGGCCGACGGTCGATGCGTCCCATGGATACCATCTGTGCCATCGCCACCCCGCCCGGCGAAGGCGGCATCGGTATCATTCGCATTTCCGGGGATCAGGCCTTGGAGATCGCGTCGAAAGTCTTCGTGGCTGTCTCCGGCCGGTCAATCTGGGATTTCGAAAGCCACACACTGAACTACGGCGAGCTGCGGTCTCCTGAAACAGGAGCGTGTCTCGATGAAGTTCTTGTGGCGGTCATGAAAGCCCCCCGTTCCTATACTCGTGAAGATATCGTCGAGTTCCACTGCCACGGCAGCCCGCTTGTGCTTCGCCTGGGCTTGGAAGCGTTGATCAGGAATGGGGCGAGACTGGCGGAACCGGGAGAATTCACCAAGCGGGCCTTTCTCAATGGCCGCCTCGATCTCGCGCAGGCCGAAGCCGTGATGGACCTCATTCATGCTCGCTCCGAGACGGGGCTCAAGGTCGCGTTGGAGCAGCTTCGGGGCAGGCTCTCGGAAGAGCTGGGCCGCATCCGCGAAGGTCTTGTCAGGTTGTTGGTAGAACTCGAGGCCGGCATTGACTTCACCGAGGAAGGCATCACCTTTATCTCGCCTCAGGCCCTTGCCAACGGCGTCGAAAAGATCCAGGAGCGGATCAGTCAGCTGATTCTGACTGCGGATAATGGCCGGATTTTGCGGGAAGGCGTGACGGCGGCTCTTCTCGGGCGTCCGAATGTTGGTAAGTCCAGCCTGATGAATGCGCTGTCTCGAACCGATCGCGCGATCGTCACGGCCATCCCGGGCACGACGCGCGATGTGTTGGAAGAGTTCATAACCATCCAAGGCGTCCCCGTGCGGCTCTTGGACACGGCGGGACTTCGTGAGACTCAAGATGAAGTCGAACGAGAAGGTGTCCGCCGTTCTCACGATGCGCTTGATCGGGCGGATGTGTTGCTCGCGGTTTTGGACGGGAGCGCGGCTCTCGCGCCCGAAGACCTCCGCTTATTGGAACTCGGCAAGAAAAAGAGCATGCTGATCCTCGTTAACAAGGCCGATCTCCCCTCCCGCCTTCCCTCCGCGGAGCTTGCGGAAGCGGCGCGAGGCTGTCAGGTCGTGAAAACCTCGGCCATGTCCGGCGAAGGACTCGATGATCTCAAACATGCGATCGGCGATGCGATACTGAAACACAATCTGGAGCCGAACGAGGCCATTTTCATCACGCACCTCAGACATCGGACGGCGCTGGTCCGGGCGAAGGAATCGTTGGACCAAGTCCTACTGTCGCTTGAGCGACGGATGCCCGCGGAATGCGTGGCGTTGGACCTGCGCGCCGCGGTGAACGCGATCGGCGAGATCATCGGCGAGACCAAGATTGACGATGTCCTCAACAGGATCTTCAAGGAGTTCTGCATCGGAAAATGATCGTCAAGTCCAATGAGGATCGCTATGACGTGATTGTGGTGGGCGGCGGCCATGCCGGCTGCGAGGCCGCGCTGGCCGCGGCTCGAATGGGGATGCGCGCCATGCTCTTGACCATGGAAGAGGACAAGATCGCGCAGATGTCGTGCAATCCCGCCATCGGCGGCATTGCAAAAGGACATTTGGTCAGGGAGATAGACGCGCTTGGCGGAGAGATGGGCTACAACACCGATCAGACCGGCATTCAATTCCGGATGTTGAACACGCGCAATGGCCCGGCCGTGCGCTCTCTGCGTGTGCAATGCGACAAGAAGCGGTATCGGCTCGCGATGCAGGCCACGCTTCGCGGCCAACCGGGCCTGACGATCCTTCGTGGAACGGTGGACCGCATCGAAACCGTTAGTGGACGCGTGAGCCGCGTCATCACCGGACACGGCGCGCACATCGGGGCAAATGCAGTTATAATTACTTCAGGTACTTTCCTTAAGGGTTTAATCCATGTCGGCCTGAATCATTTTCCTTCCGGACGCGCGGGTGAGTCGCCGGCCGAACTTCTCTCCGACTGCATGAGAGAATTTGGGTTTGAGGTCGGTCGGCTCAAGACTGGAACCCCTCCCCGCCTCCACAGGAACAGCATTGACTTTTCTGCGCTGCAACAACAACCAGGCGACGACCCATCTCCGCGCTTTTCGTCCCGCAC
The DNA here is from genome assembly GCA_005877815.1 of Nitrospirota bacterium. Classification (GTDB taxonomy): domain Bacteria; phylum Nitrospirota; class Nitrospiria; order Nitrospirales; family NS-4; genus NS-4. The sequence continues at coordinate 14,218 of VBOG01000053.1, read as the reverse complement.
CGAACGAATCCCCCTTCCACAAATCGCCTGCCACCTGACCTACACCAACGACGAGACGCACCGGATCATTCAGGAAAACCTCGATCGTTCGCCGATGTTCACGGGAGTTATTGAAGGCGTGGGTCCCCGATATTGCCCCTCCATTGAGGATAAAGTGGTGCGATTTTCGGATAAGCCTCGCCATCAAATCTTCCTGGAGCCGGAAGGGCTGGATACCGATGAATATTATCCCAATGGTATTTCAACCAGTCTGCCGGTAGACGTGCAGGCAGCGTTTCTGAAGACCATCCCTGGCCTTGAGCGCGCGGTGATGCTCAAGCCGGGGTATGCCGTGGAGTACGACTATTTCCCGCCGCATCAGCTGCATCCCACTTTGGAAACGAAGCGAGTCGAAGGCCTGTACCACGCGGGGCAGATCAACGGGACCTCTGGATACGAAGAGGCGGCGGCCCAGGGCCTCATGGCGGGCATCAATGCCGTACTCAAGATACGCGGCCAGGAGCCGTGCATCCTTGACCGTTCTGAGGCGTATATAGGTGTATTAGTTGATGATTTGATCAGTAAGGATGCGTCCGAACCGTATCGTATGTTCACTTCGAGAGCGGAGTACCGTCTTTTGTTGAGACAGGACAATGCGGATCTTCGGCTAACCGATATCGGGCGCCGCCTTGGCCTTGTGAATGAGGATGTCTACCGCAGATTTTGCGAGAAAAGAGAGGCAATCAATACAGAACGGGAACGGTTCGGCAAAACGAGGCTTCGACTGACAGAGGATGTGCTGAATCGAGCGGCTGGCATCGGGCTTCAGGGGTTGATCCCTGATCCAACCCTTGAAAACCTCTTGCGCCGTCCCGAGATGACTTACCAGTCAGTCCTCGACCTTGCAACATTGGAGTCTTGTTCCGATCCAGCAGTCTGCGAACAAGTTGAGATACAAGTGAAATATGAAGGATATATCCACCGTCAATTCAGAGAGGTGCATAACTTTAAAAAGTTAGAATCCATGAAGATTCCTGCGGACTTCGAATATTCATCCGTGAATGGTTTCTCAACGGAGGTTTTGCAAAAACTCAAAAGGTTCTCCCCGCACTCCCTAGGTCAGGCTTCAAGAATAGAAGGGGTTACTCCAGCCGCTGTCTCTCTCCTTCAGGTTGCTGTGGCTCGCTTCAAACGCGCCTGATTGTTCCACGTGGAACATCTGCCCAATACTTCATCGGACGATCCTGCCGCCGCCTTGATGGATGGAGCACTGTTACTTGGTACTCCACTTTCTCCTCACGTCGTTGCCAAGATGGTGTTGTACCTCAAAGAATTGATGCGGTGGAGCGCCAAGGTAAACCTGACTGCCTTGAAGACGGAACAGGACATCATCAGCAAGCAATTCCTGGACTCATTGTCTGCTTTCAAACTCGTGAATCCGAGTGAACTTATTCGTCCGAACCAACGATTTAGGATTGTGGATGTAGGATCTGGAGCGGGTTTTCCAGGCCTTATTCTAAAGCTGCACGAACCCGCAGTATCTGTGACATTGGTTGAGCCATCCGCTAAGAAGGCGGCATTCCTGCATTACATTATCGGCCTCTTGGGATTATCCGATGCTCAAGTCATCATGCGCAAAGTTGAAGATTGGAACGATATAAAACCTGAATACGATCTTCTGACGACTCGGGCTCTCAAGCAGGAAGTGATTTTTGAAGCCGCACCTCGAGTTCTCTCCCCGGCCGGTCGGATCCTCCTTTACCGGGCTAAGCCTCTTGAGCTCGTCCCGGCAACTTGTAAGATCGTGAAGGAACTTTCTTTCACACTCCCGTTTGATGGGTCTTCGCGCACCCTCACTCTTTTGCGGCTCATCACTCCTTAGATTCTCAATGTTCCACGTGGAACATTGAACGGGAAGGTGATCTTGTGCTAACATCATCCCTTCTTTCGAGGGGTATGTAATTGTCCAAGATCATCGCGATCGCAAATCAAAAAGGCGGAGTCGGTAAGACGACGACAACAGTCAATTTAGGGGCCTCGTTAGCGATCGCCGAGCGTGCAGTCCTTCTGGTAGATCTTGATCCTCAGGCAAACGCTACCAGTAGCGCAGGTGTGGTTCGCGAGGACGTTGCGGTGTCCTCCTATGACGTACTCATTCGTGGAAGCAAGCCTTCAGAGGCCCGTTTGCCTTCGGCAATTAAAGGTCTGGATGTGATCCCATCAGATCCGAACCTTGCGGGCGCTGAAATCGAGTTGACCGCGATGGAGGATCGCGAAACCGTCCTCAGGCGTGCATTGACGGTCATCGCCGAGGAGTATGACTTTGTGCTGCTGGATTGTCCTCCCGCACTGGGACTGCTGACGGTCAATGCGCTGACGGCGGCGCATTCTCTGCTCATCCCGGTCCAGTGCGAGTTCTTCGCGATGGAAGGCCTAGGACGTCTAATGAAAACCGTTGAGATGGTGCGCCAGTCGCTGAACCCAGACCTCGCGATTGAAGGCATTCTCTTGACGATGTACGACGGCCGCAATAATCTGAACCGGCAAGTATCTGAAGAAATACGTAAGTATTTTGGGGCAGCTGTCTTCGAGACGGTGATTCCACGGAACATCACCCTTGCCGAAGCGCCGAGTCATGGAGCGCCGGTTCTCGCATATGATGTGACGTCTACTGGGGCAGAAGCCTATTTGAATCTCACAAAGGAAGTGTTGCGCGATGCAAAAGAAGGCGCTCGGCCGAGGGCTTGAGACGCTCATTCCGACCGCTCCGCGGAGCGGAGCTCGGGAAGAGCGTAGTGAAATCGTCGAGATTCCGCTCCAGGCTCTCTCGGCAAATCCTTATCAGCCGCGGCGGAGTTTCGGCGATCAAGCGCTCCAGGAACTTGCGGATTCTGTCAAGCTCAAAGGCATTATCCAGCCGGTCCTTGTCAGGCGGCTTGGCGACGGACGCTACGAGCTGATCGCCGGTGAGCGGCGATATCGTGCGGCCAGGCTCGCCGGTCTTCACAAGATCCCGGCCGTCGTACGACCGGTCACTGATGCTGAGTCCATGGAGATGGCGCTGATCGAGAACCTTCAGCGCAAGGATTTAAATGCCATGGAAGCGGCTCGGGCCTATCAGCGTCTGATGAAGGAATTTGGGCTCACCCAGGACGAGATGGCCGGGCGTCTCGGCAAAGATCGGTCTTCCATCGCGAATACCGTCCGCCTCACGTCTCTCCATGCAGAGATCCAAACGTGGGTTGAAGAAGAGCAGCTGTCCTTGGGCCATGCCAAAGTGTTGGTTGCCATTAAAGATCCTGATCGGCAGGTGACGCTTGCACGACAGGCGGTCAAAGGAGGGCTCTCGGTTCGCGAACTTGAGCGAATTGCAAACAAGGCGTCGCGGCCTCGCACGCACCTTCCGCAGACGGCTCACGCTACGGCCCTGGAGGACAGATTGAAGCGTCGATTCGGCACCCAGGTGGTTCTCATGCAGGGGAAGGTCGGAGGAAAGATCGTGCTCAGCTATTATTCATCGGAGGATTTGGAACGGATTCTCGATCTGCTCTTAGGACAGTAGGAACAAGCAGGATAGGAGGAGGATAGCCATGTGGTCATCGCCGGACAAGAAGAAACTGGACATGCAATCCGATGGAGAGGCGTTTACGTTTCTCGGCAGGGGGTCGAAGTTTCAGGGTATCATGAGCTTTGACGGGGAGGTTCGGATAGACGGTCATTTGGAAGGGGAGATTCACATTGCAGGGACATTGAACGTGGGCGAACATGCCGTCATTGAGGGCGATATCAACGCGGACGTGGTCGTCAGCGGCGGTAAGATCAACGGAAACATCATGGCACGCGGGAAGGTGCAGCTCCTGTCTCCCGGCATCGTCGTCGGCACGATTAAGACCCCGCTCCTCTCCATCGAAGAAGGCGTGCGGTTCAGTGGCAGTTGCGAAGCCGAAGGACGGAGCGAAATCCGGACACTGGAAGGAGCGCGCCAATCTTCCGAAGATGTTCTGCCACATGCCACGGAGATGAATTAAACATGTTTCGACTGAGCCATACGAAAAAAGACGCACCGAAGCCCGGCGAGGAGCAGTATACGTTTCTGGCACGCGGCTTTGAGTTCAAGGGGACATTGACGTTTGAGGACACCGTGCGGATTGACGGGCATGTGTCAGGTGAGGTCCATACTACGGGCACGTTGATCCTCGGCGAACATGCCGTGATCGAAGGGAATATCACGGCCGGCACCATCGTCAGCGGCGGCCGGATCAATGGCAATGTGGTCGCCATGCAAAGATTTCAGCTCCTGGCGCCGGCGGCATTGCTCGGGACCGTCCATACTCCCGTGCTGCAGGTCGAAGAGGGCGTCCGATTTTATGGGAACTGCGAGGCGAATGGAACGACAGAAGGCCGATTGCCCGAAAATGGAGGTCATCCCCCCTTGCCAACGGTGAAGGCCACGGAGGAGACTCCGTGGGAACCGCGAAAGAAATGAAAACTGTCGTTGTCGGCATGTCCGGCGGGGTGGATAGCTCCGTTGCAGCCGCGCTTCTGGTCGAACAGGGATACCAGGTCCATGGCGTGACCCTCCAGACGTGGGAGCCGGAAGATCCGGAGACCACTTCGAAGAAATGGCAGGAGCGGGGATGTTGCAAGGTCGGCATTGCCAAGTATGTGGCGGAACGGCTCGGCATCTCACACCGGGTCGTAGACATTCGGGAGCGTTTTCGCTCTTCGGTCATTCAGGATTTCATCGGAGGTTACCTCTCCGGTGAGACTCCGAACCCCTGCGTGCGGTGCAACGAACGGGTCAAATTCGGCTCTCTGATCGAAGCGGCCGAAACGTTGGCAGCCGACTATGTCGCCACGGGACATTACGTTCGCGTCCTGCCGAACGACGCCGGGATCCTTCGCTTGCACAAGGGAAAAGATATTCAAAAAGACCAGAGCTACTTCCTGTACCGGCTCAACCGCGCGTGGCTCCCGAAGGTCTTGTTTCCCGTTGGAGGGATGCGAAAGGAGCAGGTCTGGCCGATGGCTGAGGAGATCGGCCTGCCGGCAGACGAAATAAAAGAGAGTCAGGAAATCTGTTTCGTCACAAACGGCGATTATCGGTCCTTCCTGACGCAAGAGGCACCGGAAGCCGAAAGACCCGGTGTCTTTGTCGGCACGGATGGAACAGTCTTGGGCAGCCATCGAGGAGCGGCCTTCTACACGCGCGGACAACGCCGCGGCCTGAGAGTTTCGTCCGATCGCAGGCTCTATGTGGTCAGCGTGAACGCTCTGAGCAATACGGTGGTGTTGGGGCGGGAGGACGATTTACAGGACGCCTCCTGTCTTGTTCATGATGTGAACATGCTCGGACCAGAGATCACTGCTCCCAGTCACGCGAGCGTGAAGGTGCGATACGCCGGTGTTGCCGCTCCAGCCATGATTGTTCCGCTTCCCGCAGGACGCCTTCGGGTTGAATTCGATAGCCCCCAACGGGCCCTCACTCCGGGCCAATCCGCGGTCTTCTATCAGGATGATGTGGTGCTCGGCGGAGGGATCATTGAGGCAGGAGCCGCTTCCGCCCGAACTGCTTGACCGCTATCGTCTTTTCATGTTAAGTTTCGCAGCTTTTTGATTGACCCTGCCGGCGCCAACCACTAACTAAGGCGACCAGAGAACGTGATCCAGACAGCGATCGGACGGCGGTACGCGAAGGCCCTTTTTGAGCTGCTGACTCCCGCGGACATCGGTCCGGCCAAGGCCGCGTTGCGGATGCTTGCCGAAGCCTTCGTGACCTCCAATGAATTCCGAAATCTGCTCGTAAGTCCGATCTTCGCGCGAGAGCAGAAGGCGAGCGTGATTGAAAAACTGGCCGCCCGCGCCGGCTGTCCCACCATGGGACAACGCTTCCTTGCCCATGTCGTGAGCAAGAACCGCATCGCGCAGATCAGGGAAATCAGCGAAGCCTTCAGCGACCTGGCGGACCGCTCATCCAATCGCACTGCGGTCGAGGTCTCCTCGGCTCGTCCGCTTTCCGAGGAGGATTGCCGGGCGATTAGCATGCGGCTCGAGCAGATCACCAAGCGCAGCGTGGATCTCACCGCTCGCGTAGATCCGGCCTTGATCGGCGGCCTTGAAATTCGCATTCATAGCACTGTCTATGACGGGACGGTGCGCGGCCAGCTCGAGCGCATGCGAGCCGCATTGATGAAAATCTGAGACAGACGGTATACCGGCGTTGAAGGAGTCGTAAGCATGCAGATTAAAGCCGAAGAAGTCAGCTCAATCATCCGCGACCAGATTCAGTCGTTCGAGAAGCAGGTGAATATGGCCGAAGTCGGGACGGTCCTGCAGGTCGGCGACAGCATCGCCAAGATTTACGGCTTGGATAATGCCATGGCCGGCGAGCTGTTGGAGTTCCCCGGCGGCATCAAAGGCATTACGTTGAACCTTGAAGAGGACAATGTGGGTGCGGTCATTCTTGGCTCGGATCAGAATATCAAAGAAGGCGACCCCGTCAAGCGCACCGGCCGCATCGCGGAAGTGCCGGTCGGGGAGGCCGTCGTCGGGCGGGTCGTGGATCCCGTCGGCGCCCCGCTGGATGGGAAAGGCCCGATCCATGCCAAGGAGTTCTTGCGGGTGGACGTGCGGGCGCCCGGAGTCATTGAGCGGCAACCGGTGCGCGAACCTTTGCAAACCGGTATCAAAGCGATCGACGCGATGATTCCGATCGGGCGCGGCCAGCGCGAGCTGATCATCGGCGACCGGCAGACCGGCAAAACCGCCATCGCTGTGGATACGATGATCAATCAGAAGGGACAGAACGTCACCTGCATCTACGTGGCGATCGGTCAGAAGCGGTCCACCGTCGCGCGCGTCGTGAAGATCTTGGAAGAGAACGGAGAGATGGCGTAGTGCATCGTGGTGTCGGCCACCGCCAGCGATCCGGCCTCCATGCAATATCTCGCACCGTACTCCGGTGTCGCGATGGGAGAATATTTCAGGGACTCGGGCCGTCACGCCCTGATCATTTACGACGACCTGTCAAAGCATGCCACTGCGTATCGCCAATTGTCTTTGCTACTCCGGCGGCCTCCGGGACGGGAAGCGTATCCGGGCGACGTGTTCTATCTGCATTCGCGCCTTCTCGAGAGAGCCGCGAAATTAAGCAAGGAGAAAGGCGGGGGCAGCTTGACCGCGTTGCCGATCATCGAGACCCAGGCCGGGGACGTCTCGGCCTACATTCCGACGAACGTGATTTCAATCACCGACGGCCAGATTTACCTCGGGAGCGACCTGTTCTATTCAGGGATCAGGCCCGCAATCAACGTGGGCCTCTCTGTCTCCCGGGTCGGCGGGTCGGCCCAAATCAAGGCCATGAAGGGTGTGGCTGGCTCTCTTCGGCTGGACCTGGCGCAATACCGTGAAATGGCGGCCTTCGCGCAGTTCGGCAGCGAGTTGGATAAAGCCACGCAGGCACAGCTCGCCCGCGGCGTCCGGATGGTGGAATTGCTGAAGCAAGGCCAGTACAAACCAATGCCGGTGGAAAATCAGGTCATCAGCATCTTTGCGGGCACCAATGGGTTCCTCGACGACGTGCCGGTCAACAAGGTGCGGCAGTTCGAGGAGGAGTTGCTTGAATTCATGACCCGCCAGCATTCGGCGATTCAGCGGGACATTGTATCCAAAGGCAAACTGGACGACGAGCTGACCGAGCGGCTGCGAAAGGCGCTGATGGAATTCAAGAGCAAGCTGATGTATTTGGCGAAAGCCTAAACCATGCCGAGTCTCCAGGGTCTACGCCGCAAGATCGGCTCCATCAAGAACACGCAGAAGATCACGAAGGCCATGAAAATGGTCTCCGCAGCGAAGCTCAAGCGCGCGCAGGAACGCATCTTGGCCGCGCGGCCGTACGCCAAGAAAATGGCGGTGGTCCTCGGAAGCCTCTCGAGCCGGGTCAACCGGCAACAACATCCACTGCTGAGACGATCGGCGGGAAAACGCCTCGAGCTGCTCGTCATCACCTCGGACCGCGGGCTGTGCGGAGCGTTTAATGCCAATATTCTTCGGAGGGCGGTTGAATTCCTGCGTGAAAAACAGGAAACGGGCTATACCGTGACCGTGAGCCTCGTCGGACGAAAGGCCAGGGACTTCTTCCGGCGGCGTGCGTGGTCGCGACGGCAGGAATGGGTCGGGGTGTTCGACCGGCTCTCCTACGAGCACGCGTTGGACATCGGAAGCGACATCGTCGAGAATTTCACCAACGGCACCTTCGATGAATTGTACATCGTGTACAACGAGTTCAAATCCGTCATCCAGCAACGCGTGGTGATCGAGAAGCTCCTGCCGCTCGAATCCCTCGAACCGGATGAAGGCGCCCTGGGCGGCGGCTATCTGTTCGAGCCGGATGAAGAGGAGTTGTTGAAGGTGTTGCTGCCGAAGCATCTCGAGGTCCAGGCTTTCCACGCGTTGATGGAGTCGGCGGCGGCTGAATTGGGTGCTCGAATGGCCGCCATGGACGGCGCGACACGTAACGCCGGCGAACTGATCAAAAAGTTGACGCTGTATTACAACAAGACACGGCAAGCCGCGATCACCAAGGAATTGATGGACATCGTCGGCGGCGCCGAAGTGCTGAGGTAATCGAGGACATCCCTCCACAAACCTTAAGGTGAGGTAACGGTGAGTACAGGGAGAGTCGTTCAAGTCATCGGGCCTGTCGTCGATATCGAATTCCCGAGGGGCGAGCTGCCGAAGATCTACAACGCCGTCAAGGTGGATGCGCCGGAGGATAAGAAGACCGGCCGTCCTGAGATTCACCTGACGCTCGAGGTGGCGCAACACCTTGGGGAGAATCGCGTCCGCACGGTGGCGATGTCCGGTACCGATGGATTGGTCCGCAGCATGGAAGCCAAGGACACAGGCGCGCCGATCTCCATGCCGGTGGGGCGGGAAACGCTGGGCCGGCTGATCAATGTGCTGGGAGAGCCGGTGGACGGCAAAGGCCCCGTCAAGTCCACGAAGAGGCTGCCGATCCACCGGCCTGCGCCGGCGTTGGACGAGCAGGAGACCAAGACCGAGGTGCTGGAGACCGGCATCAAGGTCGTGGACCTGCTTGAACCGTACTCCAAGGGCGGCAAAGTAGGGCTGTTCGGGGGCGCCGGCGTCGGCAAGACGGTCGTCATCATGGAACTCATCCACAACATCGCGACCTACCACGGCGGCTTCTCAGTGTTCGCGGGCGTCGGCGAGCGGACACGCGAAGGGAACGACCTATACCTCGAGATGAGCGAATCCGGCGTGATTGACAAGGCCACGCTCGTGTATGGGCAGATGAACGAGCCGCCGGGCGCGCGTCTCCGTGTAGCGCTCTCCGGCCTGACCGTTGCAGAGTATTTCCGCGATGAGGAAGGCCAGGACGTCCTGTTATTCGTGGACAACATCTTTCGTTTCACGCAGGCCGGCTCCGAGGTGTCCGCTCTTCTCGGTCGCATGCCGTCTGCCGTCGGCTACCAACCGACCCTCGGCACCGAGATGGGAGACCTTCAGGAACGGATCACCTCCACGAAAAAGGGGTCGATCACGTCTGTGCAAGCCATCTATGTGCCGGCCGACGACCTGACGGACCCTGCGCCGGCCACGGCCTTTGCGCATTTGGATGCGACCACCGTGTTGTCGCGACAACTCGCCGAGCTCGGCATCTATCCCGCGGTGGATCCCCTCGATTCCACCTCCCGCATCCTGGACCCGCAGGTTCTCGGGGAGGAACACTACAATGTCGCCCGGGGCGTGCAATCCATTCTCCAACGATACAAGGACCTCCAGGACATCATCGCAATTCTCGGCATGGACGAATTGTCGGAAGACGACAAGATGACGGTAAGCCGTGCCCGAAAGATCCAGAAGTTCCTCTCGCAGCCGTTCAACGTCGCGGAGGCATTCACGGGCAGCAAAGGCAAGTATGTCAAACTTGCGGAAACCGTCAGGAGCTTTAAGGAAGTCATTGACGGCAAGCACGACGACCTTCCAGAGCAGGCCTTCTACATGGTGGGCGGAATTGAAGAAGTGCTCGAAAAAGCGGAACGGCTCAAGAGCGGCAAATAGGCGACCGAGGACTGTCAATGGCCAAGAAGATTCTTCTCGAAATCGTCACGCCCGACAAACTACTGATCAGCCAGGAGGTGGACTTTATCATCGCTCCCGGGGCCGAGGGCGAGTTCGGAGTCTTGCCGGGGCATTGCCAGTTTCTTTCATCACTCCGGGTCGGGGAGCTGCGGTACTGGATCGGCGAAGAAGTCCACTACTTTTCGATTATGTGGGGTTTTGCGGACGTCACCCCGACGCGCGTCACGCTCCTGGCCGAGGTGGCCGAGAAGGCTGAGGACATCGATATCGAGCGGGCGCAGGCGAAAGTCCAGGAAGCCGAGGCGAAGCTCGAAGCCGGCGGCTCGCGCGAAGCCATCGAAGCCGCACTCACTAGCCTCGAAAAAGCCCGCCTTCGCAAGAAAGTCGCCGAGCGCGCGCAGAAAAGCCGCGTTCACTAACCGCGAGATCGCTCACTCCACTTAAACGGGGTAATCGGGAGGTCAGGACGAGTGGCCGTTGCCGTTCGCGGTCTTCTCCGCGGGTAATTTCTGATTCAGGCATTTCACCAAATGCCAGAAGCGAAGGGGATTCACCTTCTGCTTGTGGATGACGGTGAGAAGCGTGCCATCCAGGACGGTCGCGAGCGAGAGGTCGGTCCGCCATCCCAGCTGCTTGCACAGCGGCGAGATGAACTTCTCGAGGGCGGCGATGACAGGGTTGCCGTTACTGAAGTGATTCAGAAGGATGATACGGCCTCCCGGCTTGCACACCCGAATCATTTCCAGTATCACCTTGCGGTAATCCGGAACAGCCGTCATGACGTAGGCGGCCATCACGGCATCAAAGCTGTCATCCGCGAATTCCATCGCGCCGGCATCCATCCGAACCAGGCTCACTTGTTTCAGGCCCAGCTCCCGGACACGTTCACGGCACTGTGCCAGCATGCCGTCAGAGAGGTCAATGCCGACGATTTCGCACGACGGGGGGTAGAAAAGCAGCGATAACCCTGTACCGACGCCGACTTCAAGCACCCGCTCTCCAGGCGCCAAGGCCAGGTGGCGAACGGCATGTTCCCGGCCATCATGGAAGATTTTGCCGAATATCTGGTCGTAGACTTTGGCGTAGCTTGAATAAACTCGTTCGACTTTAGCCGCGTCCATGTCGCCTCATAGCTTGACCTTCATGGCTCGACTGAGCTCCCGGTCCATCTTTCTGTCGTTAAGGGGCCGACGCTCCGTGTGGCAGGGAATCGCGGCTAGAGCGAACGTTGCTGCAACCTAAGAAGTTGCACTCTAGCGAATTTCTCGGAAAGTTGTCAAGTTTCCAAAAGGTTAAGCGCGAATGTCTAAGGTGTACAGTAGAGCATCTTAATGGCCTTACATCAAGTGGCCACTGAAGTTGTGGTAGCATCGGGCATGCACGCGGCATTCATACTCGGCCTTGCGATCGTCGCTGTCCTAGTTGTGGCCGATTGGGCGGCTTTCACCAGGAGGGCGTCTTCGGCGCTGACCTGTGGCATGGCGATCGGCCGGCATCACGAAACGGTACGTTTTCGGCCGGAGAGGTTCGATACGACAGGCATGCTGGCGCTTCCGCATGGGGCCGCCAGATTGTACCCGGAGCACAAGGCGATCATGCTTGATCCCGATTGGAAACGGTTCGGGTTTAGGTTCCGCTCGGCTTGGCCTATCAACGGCATTGTCTATTATGGCGACTTGGAAAGTCCTGCCGAGGTCACGTTACTCAAGCGGATGCCGTGGTCCTCTGTCATCCTGACCACCGCATGGTTTCTGACCGTGGTGATCGGGATTCTGGCTTACCTTGTGTCCTATGCGCAGGCCGGCGGGTTTTCTTCCGTCACAGGCGCATTTTTGGCGGCTGCGTTGAGCGGATTGGGACTGCTTGTTTTGTTATTTGGATTGCTGGTCGTCGTCATGGCATATCGCTTGGAAGATAAGCGGCTGATGGCGGTCTATGAGGAACTCCGCTTGGCTCTCGCCGCCGGTTGAAAGACTTTTATCTAAAGGCGGCGGCGAAGACACGGCATGTTGGTGGTAACCGGTCGACATTTTGGGAAAGAAGTCTCGCGATGATCCCTCGATGCTTCTTGGCCAAGCCGGAATCCTTGATGATGCCGGTATAAAATACGCCAAGAGCATGCTCATCCCCCTGTAAATGCCGCAGTTCCTGTACATTCATGTCTCTTAGCACGTCACGAAGAGATAACACCGCTTTTTCAACGCTGTGATACGGCGGGGTGACCTGCAAGGACCGATAGAAGTCGCCGAGGCGATCTCGAAATGTGGACTCGAGCAGGCTGCGGACTTCGGCGACGGAAAGGGTCGGCATCTCGGCCATGCGATATTGTATCGGAATCGAAGAAATAACTCTCGGTCACAGACTCCGCCGCCACCTCAAGTTGAAGCAAGTGGGCGCGATCTGTTAAGGTCGAGCGCCGTGTTGACCCGCCGCAGATTTATTCAGGCCGGCTTGACGGTCGCGCTCGGTTCGATTCTCACCGGCTACGGCGGATACCGGCTGTCCGCGTCCCTACAGGGGACACGTGAAGCGCTCGCTGCGCTGCGAGCGAGCCGCACACCACTAGCCCTCCTCGAGGGGTACCGGGAATTCCGAGGCGTCATTCACGCCCATACCCGTCTCTCCCACGACAGCCATGGAACGCCGGCAGAGATCCTCAGCGCCGCAAGCGATGCGAAGTTGAACTTTCTGGTGACGACCGATCACTACACGCCCGATATCTTTACGGAAGGGATGCAGGGTCTTCAGGAGAACGTTGTGGTGACGCGTGGCGTAGAGGCTCCTCTCGGATGCACGCGCGACCGTGGACTCGGCCGCCGCTGCGGGGCAGTCTTGGCCTTTGGGCTGCGCGATCCCTTCAACCCGGACGCGTTCGGGCGGGGCAAACCACTGTTTGACGCGATTCACGATCAGGGCGCGCTCGCGATCATTGCCCATCCTCGCGGAGCGCCGGATGCCGCTTATTTTGAATGGGCGGACGGAATGGAGATTTACGACATCGCCGACATCATGCGGGACCGCCTCGTGGAAGTCCCGCGCTATCTCCTGGACTTCCTGCTGGCGCATGCCGAGTATCAAGACGAGTTGTTCGTGTCGATTGTCGAGAGGCTCAATTGGCATCTCCGTCAATGGGATCGCCTGACGCGCATGCGGCGCTTCGTCGGCATCGCGGGCAACGACGCCCACCAGAATCTTGCGATCTTCGGCCTCCATGTGGATCCTTACCCCTTGATCTTCAGGGCACTCAACACCCACATAGTGGTGCCGACGGAGACGTCCGAAGCGCTCGTGATACTTGACCCTCCGCTGTCGGAAGGACGGCTGCTTGCGGCACTCAGGGCGGGGCGAGTGTTCTCGTCGTTCAACTTGCTCGCCGACGCATCAGGATTTCACTTCGTGGCGCGAAGAGGGGACGCGGGCCAGATTCTTGGCGTGATCGGGGACCAAGTCGGCATGCAAGAAGGGACCGTGTTGATCGTGCGAAGTCCCGTTCCGGGTGAGCTGGTGTTGTTGCGCGACGGCTTTCCGGTCAGTCGTACGGTGGGGCGATCGCTCTCTTATGCCGTGGATCGGCCGGGCGTCTATCGCGTTGAAGTGTCCTTGAGAGTCATGGATCGCTGGCGCCCCTGGATTTTCGCGAACCCCATCTACGTCCGTGGGTGAGTGCGGACTCTCCCCTCTGCTACACAAACACTCGTTTGAAAATTCCACACGCCTCGTCTATCTGATCGTCGGATACGTCCAGGTGAGTCACGGCCCGCAGCGACATCGGGCCGAACGGCACGACCAGCAGGCCCTGGCCCTTTAGCGTTGCAATCAGCTCTTCGGTCGTCCGCCGTGTCTCGGTGATGTCGAAGACGACGATGTTGGTTTCGACCAGCTTTGGGTCAACGCGCACACCCGGGAGCTCGGCGAGCATGGTTGCCAGGCGTTTCGCCCTTGCATGATCTTCCGAGAGGCGGGTGACATTGTATCGCAAGGCGTAGAGGCCAGCCGCGGCAAGGATGCCGGCTTGCCGCATCCCGCCACCGAACATCTTGCGAAGCCGGCGCAGGGGCGTTATGCCACGTGCATCTGCGCAGATCAGCGAGCCGACGGGGGCCCCCAACCCTTTGGAAAGGCAGAATGAACC
>VBOG01000197.1:1877-2074 GCA_005877815.1 Nitrospirota bacterium | reverse complement strand
CTCCGGAAGCCTTGATCGCCTCCACATTGTGGTCTCGCAACGCCATGAAAAGCGTCTCTTCGCCAAACCGCCGCACCTCGTGACCGCTGTCCTTTTCCGCTGGACCTAGGATTCCGAATTTCAGGCGTAGGTGGTTGAGAATCTTGGACGTGGCCCGCCCAATCGCCTGGATCCGGTCGTCGTAGGAGGTGATACTG
>VBOG01000197.1:0-1808 GCA_005877815.1 Nitrospirota bacterium | reverse complement strand
GCCACGCTTCTCAAGGGCTTTAAGGGGCTTCTGAAGCGTCTGCGGAACGTTCCCTTCGTCGATCATGCCGCGCCGCAAGTCCACGATCTTGTCGATATACTCGATCAACAGCGGGCATTCCTCTTCACAAGCGCCGCAGGTTGTGCAGGACCAGATTTCATCCTCTGAATAAATGCCGCCAATCAACGGCTTGGAGTTATTTGCCGGCTTCCTGCCAAACACCGGGTAATGCTCGAAACTATAGTCTCGAGCCTTGATGGTGATGAACCGTGGCGACAGCGGCCGCCCCACGGCATTCGCCGGGCAGTTATCCGTGCAGCGTCCGCAGTCGGCGCAGGAATAGAAATCGAGCATGTGCTTCCAGGTGAAGTCTTCGAACTTCTTAACCCCGAACGATTTCACTTGGTCGAGGTGATCATTGGCCAGGCCCCACTTCACCGGTTTCACCGTGCCTTTGTCCAACTTTGCGAAGTAGACGTTGAACAGCGACGTGATCACGTGGAACTGGATGCCAAAGGGCCGGTAGCACAGCAGAAAGTAAAAGGTGAATTCGTGTAGAAGGCAGACGCCCAGGCGAACGCCTTGAATCGTCGAGAAGGGAGCTGAAACGAAGGCTCCGTTATACAACCACGCCAGGGACAATGGAGCCAGGCTCTCCACCTCTCGACCCTGGCGTACCTGGAAAGCGGCGTTGCTTGCCGTAAACAGGCTGTCAGCCGCCATCAGGATGGCGATCAGCCCTAAAAGGAAGATGGCATCTGCCGTGTGGCCTTTGCCGTACGTTGACGGCACGGCGTACCGCGCCGGCCTGAACACCAGCCGGCGGACCGCGGCAATCACCATGCAGAGGAAGACGATGGTTGCGGCGTAATCCGTAATGACGTCGTAGACATGGCCAAGTGTTCCGGGAAACCCTGGTATGGCGAAGTTGTCGGAGAGTCCGAAAATGAGCAGGGAGAAGGAACGCAGGACCAGGCTGATGAAGCCCGCAAAAATGAAAATATGAATCATTCCTGCGGTCATATACCGCGGGTGCTTCCACTGTCCCAGCCAGATCTTGAGGATCCTGCCTAACCGGCTCAGCGGCCGGTCAAAGCGCAAATCACGCTCAGCCTGCAGGAGCGGCACCAGGCGCCTCGCCACAATGTAGGAAAAACAGGCGAGGCCCAGAACATGAATCACGAAGAAGAGGATTCGCCCCGGAACCAACCAGCTTGTCGCTTGCCCCGCTGAATGGATCGCTTCCAGCATCATGCTCGTCGTCTCCTACTTCTGAGAGTCTCTTGACAGGCTGGACCTGACGCGGACCAGAGAGGTTAAACCGTCACAAAATGAACAAAAATTCAAACTGCGTGCTCAATCAGTTCTTTGAGGACTATCGACGTAAGGCATGTTAATGGATGTGTTTATCTGAACGATGTGACGGCCGTCACACTTGATAGTGACGCAAGAACTGGGCAAAGCACATGAGCGACGATACGCGCTCCATCCACGCCAGAGACCGGTTGCTACCACTACCTTCGGAGTAATCTGGTTCGTTCAGTGGATTTGGGGCGAAAGACCAGTTGATAAAACGTCCATTTGACAATACGGAGATGGCGACCCAGTGCAGATCATCGCGACAGCTATCCAGGGAAACGTAGCTCAAGGCCAGACAATTCCCGGGACGGCGCGTGGATCCTGAGACCTATCTGCTGTATTTGAAAGGTATGTATTACTGGGACAAACGCACCGCGGACGGCTTCCAAAAAGCCAAGAAGTATCTCAATCAGGCGATCGACAAAGATTCACTTTTGCCTTGGCCTATT
>VBOG01000196.1 GCA_005877815.1 Nitrospirota bacterium | reverse complement strand
CGGTGAGGGGTAGCTGCAAGCTGGACGCCGCGTTGGTTGTGACCATCACCCGCCGCGTCGGCGCATCGGTGCGCAACTACCGGGACAGGGGTACGGTTCATTCGATCAAAGACGGGCGATACGGCAAGTATGATCTGTGGGAGATTGCGGTCTAGCTTTCTTCCGTATCGAAATCAGCCTCAATATCTGCAGGCAGACGATCAAAGGTCCTTGTCACAGCGGAGGAAATCGAAGGCTTCATGGCACCGGCAATACCCCGCCAGAAGCAAGTTACGTGAGCTTGCAAATTCTTTCTACCCATGACATCACGGAGCTCTCTTAGACGCCTTCCATCGTCTGCAAAGGGGGAGATTAAGTTTTCCAATTCGCCTAGATGTTCTGCTAAATTCTTGCTGGAAACAGAGTATTTAGTGCTGAAATACCAAATCCCTGTTTTCCCTATAACTTCCGGGCTCCGTGGACCAGGACTGTATTTCTGCCCTTTGCGATAAGCTCGCGTTGGTTGCGTCCTGAGGATGCTGGAGATCTCATCCGGGTCGAGCGCATCTCCCGCGAAACGCAAAGTTGCATAAGTGCCGAGCGTGTTCTCAGAGTTCGTCATAGATGTTACCCAGAGGCTCGCCACTCTGATCCGTGACAGCGCCATCATCATATATGATAACGCGATCCGCGCCACGGAGGTTGCTTGGCCCTTTAATTCCATGAAGGGCGTCTCCGAGCTTCCAGTGCGGGATTCGAAGCAAATCGCTGACGTACTTCGGCGGGTTCCCAGGCTTGTCCCAAATTTTCTTCGGCATACCTCGGGATATAGCCTAGGACAATCAATCTCAAGGAATCCTTCCTATTTCTATGAACAACCTAACTAGTATGGGTCAAGAGAGCGTCTGCCTGAGTGATAACAATAGGTTAGGTGTGTCTGCTACATAGTTCCGGAAATTTTCGACATTATGCGGCAAACCGACCCAATTCGCAAATGCCCCGCGCACGATAGGCTAACCATGGGAACAGTCGGCATCAACCTTAGCTGCACGTTCAGGTCGGTCGCCGCGGGCCTTTAGGATCGTCGGCACATAGGGCTGGGGGGCTCACCGGAACCCCTCTACGCCCATCCCTGTTCCTCGACGGGCTATCGAGGCCGAAGTGATCAGGCTATTGTTTGTTGAGGCTGGCGCGTGCCGGAATCGCGCGCCGGGACGCGCGGATTGCCCAAGATTAGGCGCTCAATCATGCTTGGTCATGTTTCTTTCGGCGTCTCGGACTTGGAGCGCTCGGTAGCCTTCTACGATGCGGCGCTCGCTCCGCTTGGCCTCACGCGGGTATGGACAAACCCAAATGCGGTTGGCTATGGCTATCCCAGCCAGGGAGACTTGCTGGCGCTCAAAAAGCAGTCGGGTGCCATTCGCCCGCCCGGTCCCGGGTTCCATCTGGCCTTCAACGCGCGGACGCACGCCGCCGTAGACTCCTTCCATACCGCAGCCCTAAAGACTGGCGGGACCGATAATGGTCGTCCAGGGCTTCGGCCCCACTATGGACCAGACTATTATGCGGCATTTGTGATCGACCCCGATGGACATCGGATAGAGGCAGTTTTCCAGAAGAAGAACGTTCCGGTTTTGCAAGAGGGATACTAATCGGCTGCAAGGGGCTCGGACCGTTGCTGCCGTGCCACGATCATGGCGCGTCGCGCTGCTCGGCCTGCCATCCAATTCGCGCGTGTGCGGGAATCCTTCTCCGATGCTGGCATTCCGCAGGGTCCAGCGGCGAGTTCACAACCGCACGCCTCGTCAAGTGCGAAGTCCCGGAACGCCGTGATCCGCTGGTCCTGTGGGCACCGGAATCGCGCCACGCGAGGGCTAATATCTCGGAAGCCTTGGCAACGACCCGCTTCGCGAAAGGACGCACGAGCCTGCCGGCAGCGAGTTCGGCATCTACCATCGGCGACCGACCGAGCGCAACGCCGAGGCCGTCTACCGCCGCCGACAGCGCGACGCCGAAATGGCTGAACCGCAATCGCCGTGTTGCAGGCGCCCCATCGAGGCCAAAGCGATCCAGCCAAGTAGACCAGCTGAACTCAACGTCTTCGGCCTCCACAGCCTCGCATTCGATCAGCGGGTAGCGGGTCAATTCCGAGGGACTCCGCGTCAGCGACCCCCCGCTTATCAAGGAGGGCGAGCAAACCGGGAAGACGACTTCACGCAGCAGCGGCATCTCGGTTGATTGGTTCACCGCGATCCTTGCCGGACGCTTCACAACGGCCAAATCGATCCCGTCGCGCCACAGATCAGGTTCGCGTCCATCAATCGTTGCAATCCGAACCTCGATTTCGGGGTGCAGCGCCGCGAACCTGCCGAGGCGAGGAACCAGCCACCAGATGGCGAACGCGGCAGGGGCCGCGACGGTGAGAACACCTACCCGATGCTGGTTTCGCAGGCGTTCACTGGCGAGCAGGATGCTGTCCAGTCCCGCCCGTGTGCCTTCGAGGAAGGTGCGTCCATCGACGGTCAATTCGATGCCGCGATGCAGACGCCGGAAGAGCCGTGTGCCGAGATGATCTTCAAGGGCGCGGATTTGATGGCTGACGGCGCTTTGCGTCAGGGCGAGTTCGTCTGCGGCCCGTGTGAACGACAGGTTTCGAGCGACCGCCTCGAAGGTCCGCGTGGTGCCGAGCGGGGGGAGTGAACGGTATGGGCTTGGCACGTGGTCCTCGCATGAGGTGAGTTCATGTCTGAGTGATGGATGACCATTAGCACGGTAGGGCCAGCGACCATAGCATTCCTGACGATAATTGATGGGGACGCACAATGGCGCTCAACGAAGCCCAACAACGGGAAGCGAGTCGGCCCGATCCGCAGGGGGACGTTGCACCCGGTTGGGTGGCGCTCTTTCGAGGCGGAAACGCTCTTATCTCCATCATGCTCACCGGCGGGGTGGCAATCCACGCGCTTTCGCTCCGGGTGGTCTCAACCGTATTGCCTTCTGTCGTTTCAGAAATTGGCGGGTTGGCGGGTTACGGTTCTTTGCTTGGAGCACGACGGTCGCGATTGTCAGCGCTATCTGGGGCGCGGCCTTTGCAGCGGCATTGGTACGGTCCCGCGGTCTGCGGCATGCCTACCGCATTAGCCTGACGTTGTTCGCGGCGGGAAGCATCGGTTGCGCCGCCGCCCCCGATATGACGGTGTTTCTTGCCGGGCGTCTATTTCAGGGCCTGGGTGGCGGATTACTGACCGCGCTGGCCTATACGACGATCCGGCGGGTCTTCCCGGAGAACCTTCGGACCCGCGCAATCGTGATTGTCTCGGGCATTTGGGGGGCGGCTGCGCTGTCCGGACCGCTCTTCGGTGGCCTCCTGGCCGATTGGGGGTTTTGGCGATGGGCCTTTTGGATCGACGTGCCCGTCGCTCTGGCGGTGGGGTTGCTGGCCGAGAATGCGCTGCCGAAGTCCTCCGCACCGGAGAGGGACAACATCAAAATACGGGCGGCGACCATAGCTGGCCGGTTGCTCCTGCTCGGGGCCTCGGCGTTTGCGGTGGCAGTTGGCGGTGTCTCGGCTGATCCGCGCACGAGCGGCGTCGGCCTCCTCATCGGCATCAGTCTGCTTGCCGTTCTGCTTCGTATCGAGCGCGGCACCGGCCCCACTTCGTTCCGCCTCCTGCCATCGGATGCGTATCGGCCTGGGAGTGTGCTCGGCGCGGTATCGCTGGCGATGGCTCTCATGGTGGGCACGACGACCGCCGTTCTTTATCTCCCGTATGTGGCGACGATGGAGGGGTATTCGCCCGTGGTAGGTGGATACCTGAGCGCGGTTCTCTCTTTGTCGTGGACGGCAACGGCGTTTGCTACCGGCTCTGCTGAGGGCAAAGGGGTCGGATGGTCGATAATCGCAGGGCCAGTCGCGGTCTGCCTCGGCTTGGCCCTCACGGCCTGGGCGCTGATTTTAGACGCCCTGATGTGTGTGACCCTCGCACTCGTTCTGGTCGGGGGTGGGATTGGGATCGCCTGGGCACACCTCGGCAGTCTAATGATGGCGCAGGCGAGGGAAACCGAGCGCGATGTTTCCAGTGC
>VBOG01000052.1 GCA_005877815.1 Nitrospirota bacterium | reverse complement strand
TCAGTGTATTGGCGGTCGTGGGAGGAGCGGCGATGTTGATCATTGCCCTGCGAAAGGAATGGAAGACCGTCTGGAAGCCGCGAAATGACGGACGCCGGACGTGAGACAGTTTGGTTCGGCACGGTGTGGACAAAATTCATGTGAGTCTCCCGAAAATGTCCAATACCGGGAAGCCCGAAAAAACGCAGAGACTACACCTCTTATATGTCCCCCCCATCGGAATAGACGTTTTATCCGTTGCGCCCCAACATTAGCTTTGGTAGGTATAGATGCAGACTTTTGATATTCGAAAAACCGCCGGTTCTCTCGCCGTTCTTGTCGTTCGGATTTGAACGGAGGAACTCTGAGATCCTATCTGAAAATAGTTGAACAGGAGGTCAGGCAAGGAGGTGCGACCATGAAGACACGAGGAATTCTATGGTTGGTGGCCGTTGCAATGCTGAGCATTGGAGCCCAGGTGGATCCCGTGCATGGTGCCTCTAAATCGACACCTTCAGCGAGCGACATGAGTCAAGCCATCCAGCCGGAAACGGCTCGCGAACAGCAAGAGAAGCAGAAAAAGCTCGAACAGCAGAACCTGCAGGAACAACAGCGACTCCAAGACTCCACTTTGAAAGAAAAAGGAGAGTCCCCTTCTTACTCCGGAACGCCGAAGATCGGGGGCCAGGCCGGAGCCAGTGAATTCCCGCTTCCGGCATTTCCCCAGTTAAAAGGTGAATTGGTGAAGATTGAGGGTGAGGTCTATACGATCCGTGATGCGGAAGGCAAAGAGATACAAGTGCAGACCGATAAAAATACAGAAATGGGACGGCCGTCCTTCCATGTCGGAGACATGGTGGAGGTGAAACGAACGCTAAAAGGCTACGCGATGTCGGTCAATCCAACATCCGCTCCGGAAAAGTCGGCCGGTAGCCCGGATCTCGGATCGCCTCAGGCATCTAAACAGACGGTGTCGGGAGAAGTCCTGAAGATTGAAGAAGGCAAGTACTGGGTGAAGGATCGCGATGGTCATGAAGTCGCGCTGATCGTCAATCAGAATACCCGCATGTCCTGTCCTCAGACAGGTTCGATGTCGGGGATGCTGCCCGATCCGAATGCCAGCGATAAACCTGAGACCAAAGGACAACCGCAGGATCTGGCTCGGACAGCAGAGCAGCCCGGGTCCGAGGTGGGACCAGGGACGAAACCAAGCGCCGACTCGAGTGTGTGCAAGTTCAAGGTGGGCGATAAGATCGAGGCCGACATCTCTGATATGGGGGCAGCCACATTTATCAAGACGGCAGGTCGCCCACAACCAGGGCAGCCTCTTCCCTAGTCACAGCTGAGCATTGGCAAGGAGGACCTGAGATGATGAAACGGCTACGACGATCGATGATGCTTGTCTGTGCCTTCAGCCTTTTCACAATCGGTTCCATCTATGCGGCGGAGCCGACGGAGGTGCCATCGGGCGCGCAGACCGGCGATGAAGTGATGGCGGCCAAAGCCGCTGAAACCGTGAGAGGAAAATTGCTGAAAGTTCAGGACGCCATGTACACGGTTGAGACGGCTCCCGGCACACAGGCAAGTATCCGAGCTGAGAACAACACCAAATTTGAAGGCGGATATAAAGGCTCGGAAGGGGACTGGATCGAGGCACTCGTGACCCCTGACATGCAGATCAAATCGCTGAAGAGATCAATCCCGGCCTACACGGTCGAAGGAGATGTGCTCACCGCCTCAGGCGACACATTCGTCGTGAGAGATTCCGGGGGCAAAGAAATACGTCTCCAGATCGGCAAGAACACCAAGGTCGCCGGGACCTATAAGGTCGGCGATAGGATCAAGGCCGAGTACGCGCCCGATGGCCGCGCGATTTCAGTGAAGCCCTCGCAGATCACCCGAGGCCCCGGCGGAGGATAATGCAGGGATAAGCTCTACGGTTCGCGCGCGCGGGCACGGCAAGTCAATCGGCCGATGCCTTCCCCAGCAGCAGCTCGCGCGCGCGTTCGCTCGTCTCTTTCACATGGATGCCCATCTTGGGATGCGTGGGTTGAAAATCCATGGGCAGACCGTGATCCCGAAGTCTTTCCGCCACGACGGGGCCGATCGCCGAAACCACCATCCTCCCCAAAGCACGACGGAGGTCGTCCTTCGCCCCGATCGTCTCCGCCACCTGAAGCACGTGGTCCACCTGAACGGCGTTGGTAAATAAGGCCACCTGGAGCTCTCCTCGCGTGATGGCACGAATCGCGTCAATCAGCGGCGTGACATCCTCTGGCAGCGCCCACCGATAGACCGTCACGCGAAGGACTTCCGCCCCGCGCTCATGAAGGGCCTTCAAGAAGGCCGCATTGGACACGCCATATTCCTGCACGGCGATTTTCATTCCCTGCAACGGCCGATCCAACGCATCCAGCGCCGCAATGACATCCTTCCATGTGTTCGGCTCAGGGACGGCGACTGCCGGCTTCAACCCAAGCTCTCTCAACACGCCGGCCGGTTTCGGTCCACGTACGACGAGAATCGTATCGTCAAGCGCGGCGATGATTTGGTCCCTCGTCCAACGGGACTTCAGCACTTCGAGCATGAACCGGGTGCCGACGCCTGTCAGCAGAATGGTCATTTGCAACTCGCCGGCCAGGAGCCGCGCGCCGAAGTCCAATACTGCGGGGTGCCGATCCAGAGGAATTTCACGCATCGAAGGAACAACCAGGGGCTGGCCTCCATGCCGCTCGATGAGCTGCGCCATCTGTTCGGACAACCGGCTTTCGAAACCGGCGACGCGAAGCCCCGCGAACCCGGTGAGAGATGTTTCAGCCGCCATACTCGTGCCGCCCCGATTGACACGATTATAGCCTGCGGCTTACGCTAGCTCCATCGTGCGCCCGTAGCTCAGTTGGATAGAGCGTCGGGCTTCGAACCCGCAGGCCGCAGGTTCAAGTCCTGCCGGGCGCACCACTTGTCCTGCACTCTTCATCGCCACACCACAAGATCGATAGTTTATGAAAGGAATACATGGCCTTCCATTGGCGGTGCAGGCATCCTCGGTTGCTACGAACGCGGTATTCCGCGCCGGAGGAGGAGCTTTTAATCTTATTCAGGGACCTAGAGGTAGTCTGGGAAGGAGTAAGAATGGAGAATGATGTCATTCTAGAAGTCGGCGATACCGTCTTCGTGTTCTTGAAAGGCTCAGAGGTCGCCTTTGAGTGTGAATCCCTCGAGGAAGCGATCGATCTCGTCCGCCTCGAACAGGCGTGGGCTGAGAGCTAGCGGCTGACGTCCGCAATGGGCATGTTCGAAGGATTCAGCAAGGCGCCACATCGTGCTTTGAAGGTTTTTCCGGCTCAATACAAACTCTTACATATACGGCCATGACTCACGCCAATGTAGTGAGGCTGCACCTTCGGCAACCACGTGATTTCCCGGTTGCTGTGGTTGTTGTCTTTAACTCCAAGCGCGTGGTCAACAGCCAGGTATTTTCAGAAAAAAAGGATGCCTTGGCGTATGCCCATCATATGCGCCAGGTCGGCTACAGGACCAAAACTCTCCGACGGCGCGTTTACGCCTGAGACCTGGAAGTGATTGCCCGCCTTCCTGTGTGTGCCTCATCAATGTGACGACAGTCAGTCCTCACGCATCCGGACTGTTAGGCCCTATCACTACCAATATCCCTCAACGCATGGACCGCTTGCCATGGTCCCGCTGGCATTGGCTGATTGTGGCGGCTCTCGGTATCACATGGATTCTGGATGGCCTGGAGGTCACCATCGTCGGTGCGCTCGGGCCAGTCCTCACCCACAAGGCAACGCTCAACCTGACGGAATCGCAGGTCGGACTGACCGCGTCTGCGTACCTCGCCGGTTCCGTCGCGGGCTCCTTCGTATTTTCCTACTTGACGGACCGACAGGGACGCAAGAAATGGTTCATGATCACCCTGCTCCTGTATCTTATTGCAACCGTCCTGACCGCCTTCTCGTGGAATCTATGGAGCTTCATGGTGTTCCGCTTCCTGACGGGCGCGGGGATCGGAGGAGAATACTCTGCCATCAACTCGGCCATTGATGAACTGATCCCAGCGCGCGAGCGCGGGCATACCGATCTCGCCATCAATGGGAGCTGGTGGCTCGGCACGGCTGCAGGCGCTCTTCTGACGATCCCGCTGCTCAATCCCGACCTCATTGCCGAAGAGCTCGGCTGGCGGTTGTGCTTCGCGCTGGGCGCCATCCTCGGAATTGCGGTCGTCCTCGTCCGTCGCCTCGTCCCGGAAAGCCCCCGCTGGCTGATGACGCACGGCAGAGTGGAAGAGGCCGAGAGGATCGTCCGCGACATCGAGGAGACGGTCAAGCGAGACGAAGGCATCGAAACCCTGCCGGAGCCGAACGGCTATGTCACCGTGCATGCGCATGTCCGGGTGACGTTCGGCACGGTCGTGCGCGAGTTATTTCGGACATACCCGACCCGGACGGTCCTCGGCATCACACTCATGGTGACGCAGTCGTTTCTGTACAATGCGATCTTCTTTACCTATGCCTTCATCCTCACCAAATACTTCAACGTCGCAAGCGGCGGCGTCGGCCTCTACGTCCTTCCGTTCGCCGTGGGCAACTTCCTGGGACCGCTGCTGCTCGGGCGGTTCTTCGACACCGTGGGCCGCAAACCGATGATCGCATTCACCTATGCCACGTCCGGCATTCTGCTTGCGATCACCGGCTACCTGTTTTGGCGGGGCTATTTGAATTCGGTGACGCAGACGATCGCATGGTCGATCATCTTCTTCTTTGCCTCGGCGGGCGCGAGCGCGGCGTACCTGACGGTGAGCGAGGTCTTCCCGATGGAAATACGCGCGATGGCCATCGCGTTCTTCTTTGCCGTCGCGCAGGGAGCCGGCACCGTCGGACCATGGCTCTTCGGAAAGCTGATCGAGACCTCGCCCGTCAGCGTCTTCTACGGCGACCTCGTGGCCGCCGCCTTCATGGTTGTGGGCGCCATCGTCGCGACGCTCTTCGGCGTAAAGGCCGAGCGGCAGTCGCTGGAGAGTCTCGCGACGCCGCTGTGCGTCAGGAAACCTCTGGCGGTCCCTGTTGAGTAGATGGAGAGTACGGGGCGGCTTTCGCCGCCCCGGAATGAGAACCGCAGACGCTTAGCGCTTCCCAATGGTATCCGCGTGGAACGTGGAGCCCGGTCCGGTGTATGCCACGATGCGATCCCCGACCACGATGTTGCCGTCCCGCATGGTCGTCGAATCGGTATTGATGCGCATCTCCCGCCCGTTCAAGTCCCTCACCACGTACCCGTTGCCGTCGACCCGAACCACGTCACCTTGAATGACATTCGGGCTGCCGAATTTGTACACATTCGTGGCGTACGGGGCATCCCCCGGTATGGCGCTCGTCGTCGCCATGATTCGATCCCCGGCGGTGATGTTGCCGTCCATCTTGGTCGTGCTGTCCGCGTGTAGACGCACTTCCTTTCCTGAAATATCCTTCACCACGTAATCGTTTCCTTCAAGTCGCAGCACGGTGCCTTCCACCGTCCTCGGACGAGGCAGGACGGGCGAAACCGGAGTGATCGCCGGGGCAATCGCAGGCTCGATGGTTCGCCGCGTCACGGACGATGCATAGCGGCTATCCGGACGGTCGAACTTCGCCACCACCCTGTCCCCCACGGTGACCGGGTCGGTCAGCGTATTGCGGTCCAGGAGGACGCGCGTGTCATGTCCGGACATATCGCGGATCACATAGGCATCCCCATCGTTCCGAATCATCTGACCTTCAATAATTTGCGGTTGGGACGGCGTCGTCACCACCGGCGTGCCGGTGTCCGAATAATACGGATGACGCTCTGCACAACCGGCAAGTCCAGCACTCAGGACAGCGGCGAGCGCCGCAACGTAAATCTTATTTATCATGGTTTATCCTCCTCTTGAGTTCCCTATAAAAGGCTATCGCCTGCGGGAAACGGAATGCTGTGCCTCTTTGGTATTAGGGATGACCGCGGAAATGAGATCAATCCTGGGCGGACTTATTCGCCGCAGGCCTCATCCATTCACGTATGATAGCGGTCCTTGGAGAGAGTGAAGCATTATGTTGACGACCTTGATCATCGCCGACGCCATCGTGCTCGCTCTCCTCGTGGTGTTGCTCTATCTATCGTTATCGAGATGGCACTGGGTGGAACCGTTCGAACGGCTGCATGAGATCTTCAGCATTCTCTGCCTGTACGGCGCTGTCGCGAGCGGCGCGGGATTGATCGTCCTGGGATGCGTGGCGTTGCTTCGCTTCCTGGACGGTTTCCTGCGCCATCTCTACGGACCGTCGTGAAAACTCAGGGCGCACAAAGAGACTGGTTCATCAGCCACAATGTGGAGGGATCGACGGTCCCTCGTTGATCCGCTTTCCGCCACGTTCCCATCACAGACTTTCGCAATTTGTTCAGTTCCGGCTGCAGATCTCTCACGTCGGCGAGCGTAGAAGTCGATGCGGAAATGTGCCGTGGCCGGCCGGTCCGCACCCGATGCTTCGGCATGTCGATCATCAACGCGGTCATGCTGACAGGGACCGCCTCTATCGCATCGGTGGCATCGCTTACTATGAATAATTCTGACATGATCGCCTCCATTCGTCGGAGCAGCGGATTTTTTTCACAGACGAGCGCAGTATGGATGCCGAGCGATCTCTAGTAAATCATCCGATAGAGTTCTTCCTTACACTAAAGTTGGTCAACGACCGTGCGTGCCCATTGCCACTTGCATGGCCTGATCATTGAACTGCGCCATGCTGTTTCCCCAGCGGTAGACGAATTGGTAGGTTCCGCGTTCCTGCGGAACAGACACTGATAGCGTGCGCTGCTGGCCGCGCTTACCCCGCATAGTGATCAATTGCTCTCTCTGTTCGATATCAATGGGGCAGTTAGAGGACAATTCCGCATGAATCCGCTCGTCAGTTCTTGTCACCTCTCCGTACACAAAACAGGTCGGCGGCATGGTGCTCTGGACAGGAAGGACAGGGCCGGTCAATGACAAGGCCAGCAAAGCAGGGGCGAACAGCATGACCATCCTTTCTCCATATTTCAGATGAACACTACGTCATCGTTACTTGTTACAACGAGACATGCGTTGAGAACAATAGACAAAGCTGCACGTCGTTTCGCGAAAATGTCAGGGTTACTTCTGCAGGATTCGGCTTAGAGCGTCGCCCCTACCAAAGACACCTATATTCCATCTCTGGGCGGATTGACTAGGAAGCGGTTCGGCGGTAAGAACGTGAAAGCTAAGACCGCGCTCGCGAAAGGAGGTCCTATGCCACTCATTTCCCAGATTGTGTGTGATAACTGCCAGGCGGTGAAGAAGGAGACCAACCACTGGTATACGTTGGGACCGGACTTGCACGGCGTGTTCGTAAGGCCTTTGGAGCACGCCAATCGCGATAGCAGTTGCTCCGGGCAGTCCCTCCAATACTTTTGCGGCCGCTTTTGCCTGTTGGAAGCCCTGAGAAAGTGGATGGACGGCATGAGCGAGCAGTTCGTCGAAGTTGGAGGGAAGAAGGCGAGCCGCTAGCATTCCTCCTCGTCCTCCTTGCCGATCACAGCTTTTTCCTCTCACATGATCTCCGCTTCTCTCGGCACGGTCTCTTTCATGACACCTTTGTGGTCGAATTCGCCCGAAGTCGGGGTTGCTCGAAGAAAGAGTGGAAGGTTACAACTTCTGGTGAGCTCTCACTCGGATACAAGTAAACGAGGACGCAGAATTAGATGGAGAAGCTGACCGGCAAGGCAGAGAGCATCGCAGACAAGCGTCTAGGTCCAGGTTTGCTGATGCTGACGTTGTCCATGAGGCTCATCTACAAAGATCCACGCGCCTGGCAGCTGTGCGCACAGATCAACAGGTTTAACACCGGGGGCAAAACGGCGAACGGTGTGCTTCCGACCTCAGTAGCCGCCGTGTGCGAGGAGGTTCGAAAGACGGCACAGCACGGTGCCCCGTCCAAGGACTATGCGGATGGAACAGGTGTCCGGCGGATCGTCGGCGACCCAAACCGGCCCGTGCTCCTGTGCGGCTTCGCGCTCCCGGACTCACGTATCCTCATTCTCATGGAAGAACTCGGCCGGCGGCATGAGAGTGTGGTGAGGCAAGCCAAGGAGCGGTTCGTCTTGACGCCGCGCGAAACGCACGCCGTGGAGAATCTTTTGAAGGGGTGGACGAATAAAGAGATCGCCAATGAAATGCGCGTCACCGAGCAAACCGTCAAGGAACACCTCAAAGCCATTATGATGAAGACGGCAACGACGACGCGCACCGGACTGCTCGTTACAATCCTTCAGATGTGATGAGGGCACAGATCCAACCGACTCACCCAACGTTCAACTTGCCTTTGTTTTCTTGATCGGGTAACTTTTCGCATCAATCTTTAACATTTAGCCGAGGAGTGTGAGATGAAATTACTTATGGCATGGTGTCTCGTCCTGTGCCTTGCATACGGCTGTTCGATTTATAAAGCCGCAACCGCCCCGCCTCCCGTCCCCGTTGAGTTGGTGAAAGCCGGCAGCTCTCGTGCCGATGTCATATCGGTCTTTGGAAGACCAACCGGTTCGGGAAAAATCGACCGTCAACAATTGGAAACATTCGAGTTTATCGATGGGAGCAGCACCGGCTCCAAGGGACGGGTGCTTCTCTATCTCGCCGGTGATTTAGTCACACTTGGATTGGCCGAATTGGTTTTCTGGCCGATGGAATCAGTGCTGATGCAAGGGTCTAAGGGCCGAGCGATCGTGGTGTACGGGCCGGATTTGATCGTGCGGTCTGTGAGTGTGACAAGAAAAGATGGCAGCCCTTGGACGATGTCCGCCCAAGCAGAAGACAAGACAGACTTTGAGCGGTGATTGTTGAAACGTTTGGAGCGGGAAAAGGGATTTGAACCCTCGACCCTCGCCTTGGCAAGGCGATGCTCTACCACTGAGCTATTCCCGCCCCCGGTTCGGTGTGGACGTATCTTAAATCGGGCCTCGAAGGAGTGTCAAGGCGCGGAAACGCTGAATCCGCGGCGGATCAGATTTTCCACCGATGGGAAATAGCGCTGCGGGAGGTTCTTGAAGCGGCGACGGCATTCAAGCACGGCCACATCCGCTGAAGGAAATTGCCGTGCGGCCTCCATCAAGTTATCGTAATACTCGCGAACCTTCGCTTCCACGAGTGGATCTTTCGTCCCCGCCACATCAGCAGCCGCGTCAGCAATCCGCGCGTCATGAGAGACCAACGCCTGGAAACAAATCCCTTTGAGGCGCGACGCGACGGTGCCGCGGCTGAGCCCCAACCGTTCGGCGACACCGTCTATTTCAAAGGACAGTTCCCGCATGATCACGAGGAAGGCCCCGTCGCCGGAGATATCGCCGCCGTCCTGAGGAACCGCAATAGCCCGCGCGGCAGGCTCGGCCGACGAGACCAAACCGAGATCGGTGTCGGAAATGAGCGTGCCTTCCGCCATGACGACGGCACGTTCCACGGCATTACGGAGGTCCCTCACATTCCCGCGCCATTCCTGGCGGCGCAACATGTGGATGGCTTTTTCGGAAAAACCCATGAACGCCTTCCCCGTTTTTGCCGCCAATTCTCGTAGAAAGCGCTCCGCCAACCGTTCGATGTCGCCGGGGCGCTCTCGAAGCGGCGGCAGGATGATCTGGACGACGTTCAACCGATAGTACAAATCATCGCGGAACCGCTTCGTCCGGACTTCATCCTCCAAGTTGCGATTGGTCGCGGCGATGATCCGGACATCTACCTTTCGCGGCGTGGAACCCCCAACCCGATCCACTTCGCCGGTCTGAAGTACGCGCAGGAGTTTCGATTGTAAATCTGCCGAAAGTTCGCCGATCTCATCGAGGAACAGCGTGCCCTGGTCGGCTTGTTCGAACCGCCCCTTCGTATCTGCATGCGCGCCGGTAAAGGACCCGCGCACGTGGCCAAACAGTTCGCTTTCGGCCAGTGTTTCCGTGATGGCCGCCATGTTCACGGCTACAAAGGGTCCCTGAGCGCGCGGACTCAAGGCATGGAGGGCGCGCGCCACGAGTTCCTTGCCAGTGCCTGTCTCCCCCATTAGGAGAACCGCACTCGAAGCCGGAGCCACCTTTTTGATCGTGTGGAATACTTCGATCATCCGGCGATCGCCGGTAATGATGCCGTGAGCCTCGCACTCGGCTCTCAGGGCTTCATCGTTTTCGCTCAATGCTACCTTCTGCGTCATAACGACGGGCTTGAAGTCTTGAAGACGCTGCTCCAGATCCTCCACTTGACTGACAAGGCGATCACGTTCGATGTGCGCTTTCTGCAGGGCCTCGTCTAAGGCTCTGAACCTCGCCTCCGCCTCATGAACCCTTTCGTTCGACTCGGCCGCCTTCTCGCGCAGCTGTCGCGCTTGATCGATCGCCGTATCGAAATTTCGATCGTGCGATTCCAGTTGTTGTCGGCTCGATACCAAGGCCGACTCCGTCTCATGCATCTGGCGTTCCAGAAAAGCCAGCCGAACGCGAACGGCCGTTTGCTCATGGACCGGCACGACAACGACGGTCAGAAGAAAAGCCATGAGGGGCGCTATTATCGGCATGACTACTCCGAGTCCTTGAAAGAGAAAGAACGCCAACCCCCAGTACACGGCCACGCTGCCGACCACGCCGGCGAGTGCCACCTTCCAGGAATGGCCGGATACAACAACCGCCGCAACCAGCCCCAAAAGAATTGCCCAGAGGCAGGCTTGGAAATAGGACGGAGAGCGCAGCCAGCGTTCGGTGAGGATGGTATTAAGGGCGTTGGCATGGATGATGCCACCAGGTGCGGCCACGTCCACCGGAGTCGGTTTCAGATCGAATCCGGTTGCCGTCGTCAGAATGAGCACCGTCGCCCCCTTGAATCGGCTGTTGATTTCGCGACGACCTTCAGGCGTGGCGGCAAGCGCGAGCACCTCAGAAAATCCATATTGCGGCAGGAAGGTCTGCGTCCACTTACCTACATAGTTGACCAACATTTGTCCGCGCGCATCAATCGGAATACGCGTCCGCCGCTGGACGCCTCCCTGCACTCCTCGCAGCTCCACATATTCGCCGGGAACAACCGAGATGTGATCGGACGGCACATCGAGGACCCCCATGGCTACCCGAAGCGAGAAGGCCGGCAGGAGCCGGTCATGCACGCGCACAACCAAAGGCACTCGACGGATGACACCATCGGGATCCCGGTTCGAGGCGATGTGTCCAACACCGCGGGCAGCCGCCGCGAAGTCGGCTTCGGGCATGAAGAGGCGTCCGGTCACAAGAAGCGAGGTATCATCTTTGCTCACCTTCCAAGGCAGGCCTTCATTGCCCAGAAGATCGGTCAGCATCTTCTGGGCGCGCTCGAGTGCGGCGGTGTCCACTTCCGTATGCTGAAGCGGCGGGTGAAGCTCGAGCCCGATCGGCAGGTAGACATTCTTAGCGTCCGTCATGGCTTTCATCAGACGGAGATCGCTCGTGGAGGAAGGAATGCTGAATACGATGTCGAACGCAACCGCCTTGGCACCAGCGGAGGCCAGGATTTCGACCATGAGAGCATGCACCGCCCGATCCCAAGGCCAGCGGCCGAGTTGGGCGACACTCGTATCGTCGCAGTCGATCAAAATCAATCGGGAATCGCTGCTTAAGTGCTGCCGCAGTCCAAAGCGCGCGTCCAGTGTCTTGTCCTCCCACTCCTGAAACATGGCTGGCCAAAGACCGAGCGCGACGATGACAATCGCGCTAGAAAGCAAGGACGTCAAAAGTAATCCTCGCGATCTCGCGTGATGAAGGAATGATTCTCTCATTTCGTTTTCATTTCATACACGCCGTTCAATCCGGTGGTGGCGGTGTGTTCATGAATTCTTGCGCCCTCTGAAGATACAAGGCCGACGGCCCATCAGCCTTGTCCAGCTCCAGCGCCCTGAACGCTTCGCTATAGATCCCCAGCACCTGCTTCTTAAGTTCAGGCAACTGCCCTTTTCTGGAGACAACCTCGAACACTAGGATGCCATGTTTTTTGCCTTTCACGCGCAGAATATCGAGTTCTCGCCATTCCACCGCGTCCTTGACCATCGAGTGGGTGCGTTCCGTCATCATGACTTCCGTGTGAAAGGTTTTGTTGGCCCCTTCGACTCGGGAAGCGAGGTCGACCGCGTCGCCCATCCCGGTGTATTCCTTGCGCGCCTCCGACGCTGCTGTCATCTACGTTGACGTGGATAAGCCGCCGATCTTGACGCAACGGACCGCGAAGCTGATGCATCTTATCGCTGATTCTATAATCGAGCTCGGGGATGTAGGTGGGAAGGGCGAGATGGACCAGCCCTATAACCAGAGCCGCCGCGAGTCCTGCAACCAGCGGCGGCCCACAGCGGGAGATGTCGGGTTGCCACCGCCGCAGCTCCATCAGATGTCCCTTGGATGGAGTACCGGGCGACGATGAGTGGCCGGTTGTTCCTTATGGATTCTTATCGCCACCGCTTTGCGAACGGCCCATGGTACCCATTGTTTCGATCGGACGTTCGGCTTTCTTGCGTCCCGGAACACCGATGATGTCGATCGGCTGCTCGGGCTTCTCGGTGGATTTGCTCAAGGACCGAGTTTTCGGTTGCTTAGGCAGATCCATCGCCTGGCGCTCTTGGGCAAAACTGAGATCATCCCGGTTAGAGGTGGTGATCGCAACAGAGGCCTCCGCCCAGGCGGTTGATTTGTTCCGGCTCCTCATGCTGTTTTGCATCTTATTGAGATACACCGTCGCCTCGCTTACTTGGTCGGACTCAGTCAACGTGGCATCAAACGGCGCAGAACTCGCCAACGCCTTGATGGTCTCAGGACCAAATGGAGCAGAGACCTTCAATTCCGCGGCGCTTCCTTCGATGCCGAAGGAATAGGTTTGCTTGGCTTGGATCGACCCTTCCTTGCTATAGACGTTGGGCACGAGATGGACGACCTTTCCCTCGGCCGTGTAATAGTCGAGCTTAAGATACGCATCCCGGTCGGATTCAACATAAATGATCAAACGATCGCCCTCGACATACGGTTCGTCTTTTTTATTCGTCCAGAGCTTGAGGGTAAATGCTTGGCCTTGGACTACCACTGGCGTCTGCGCGGTCTTGGCCACTTCCCCGGACGACAACTGCTGGGCGATCAACTCCGCGACCTCTTTGGACTTGGGCGTCGCGGTGATCCACACACAGACCTGTCTGGCTTTTACTTCCTGTTTGGTGATCTTCAAGTCGCTGAGCCCTACGCGGCTTACGGCGGCGATGAGGGTGTGCTCCATACCGCTGTTTGCGATTCGGTCGGCATTGTCCGCATAAGCCTTGATCTTCTGTATGGCAGCCTCGCGGGCAAGATTGAGTGCTTTCTTCTGGGCCACCATGAGGGCTTCGTCATCGTTTTGGCGGTAACACGCCGATCCCTGGATATCGCCTCGATTTGCCGCAGGAAGTGTCTTCGGCGCCGCGAACGCGGGGTCGTTCAAGCATCCAGCGACCACCATCGCGCCGATCATGAATGTCCATTGCCGCTGTCTCATGCTCACCTCCCAGCTTTCGCGTAACACTATTGTTGTCTCCGTCCTAAGTTTTGTCAATCCCGAACGGCTTTTAACGCCTATTTCAGATTGATCATTGACGACTAATGATGGGGATAAAAGCAAGGCTAATACCATCTTTCATGTTTTGTGGCGTTTGGTCTTTAAAACGTTATAAATCATTTAGTTATAATTAAGAGATTCAGTTATAATTAAGAGAATACCCTTTCTCTTTGCCACTGAAGATCATCATTCATGCATGGCAACCCATGCGCTCCTAAGATTTCAGATTTTCCGGGCAATTCTCGCCTGGCCTTGTAGGTGTTGATAGTCTCTGCCTCGCCTGCAGCAACGCCGACAGCATGTGCGGCATCGGCGGCATTGAGTAACGGTGACCGGCCTTCAAACAGCTGTCCAATTGGCGGCAGAAAGGGGAGATTTACCGTCTCGCCCTCGTTCATAACGATTCTTGCATTACACGCCTTGCCGAACCTCAACGTTCAATTGACTGACTAAGGCCATTGCGCTACGTTCCTCGAACGCATCTACTCGGAGATCTCCTCCATGCCGACCCCGCGTGAGCTTTGGAACCGGTTCAAAACCTATCTCAACAAGAATGATTCCGTCGGCGTCACGGTGGACATCAGCAGAATGAATTTCACGGATTCATTTCTGCGGGAAATGGAACCTGCCATTAAGAAGGCGTTCGCCGGAATGACGGCTCTCGAGTCAGGTGCAATCGCAAACCCGGATGAGCACAGGATGGTGGGTCATTATTGGCTGCGGGACGCGGCCCGTGCGCCAGAGACCTCCATCCGGAAGGCTATTGAAGACACCGTTGCGGCCATCAAGCATTTTGCGAACGATGTCCACGCAGGCCGCATTCGTCCCGAAAGAGCCGGACTCTTTAAGCATCTGTTGATCGTCGGGATTGGTGGTTCGGCACTCGGCCCCGAGTTCGTCGCCCACGCACTCACAAGTCCTCAGGACCACATGCGCGTGTGGTTCTTTGATAATACCGACCCCGACGGAATGGACAAGGTGCTGGCGCAAATCGGGGACGGGATCGCCGAACTCTTGACGGTGGTGATCTCAAAATCAGGCGGAACGAAAGAGACCCGAAACGGTCAGCTCGAAGCAAGAAAAGCGTACCGATGCGCCGGACTGACCTTCGAGCGGCATGCCGTCGCCGTCACCGGAGAAGGCAGCGAACTGGACCGGACCGCTCAGACCTGGCTTGCGCGCTTTCCGATGTGGGACTGGGTCGGAGGGCGTACCTCGGAATTGTCCGCCGTCGGCCTTCTTCCCGCCGCCTTACAGGGCTTTGACATTACCGGCATGTTATCAGGCGCGCGGGACATGGACGACGTAACAAGAAATTCTAACGCCCGACAGAATCCCGCGGCGCTCCTGGCATTGATGTGGTACCACGCCGGTCAAGGAAGAGGCAGCAAGGATATGGTGATCCTGCCCTACAAGGATCGTCTTGAGTTCTTCAGTCGGTATCTGCAGCAGTTGGTGATGGAATCCTTGGGGAAGGAAAAAGATTTGGACGGCAAGATCGTGCACCAAGGAATCGCGGTGTATGGCAATAAAGGATCGACCGACCAGCATGCATATGTGCAGCAGCTCCGGGAAGGTGTGAATAACTTTTTCGTGGTCTTTATCGAGGTTCTGAAGGATCGTTCAGGGTCTTCCTTAGAAGTGGATCCGGGGGTCACCAGCGGCGACTACCTCAGCGGTTTTCTGCAAGGCACCCGGCGTGCCCTGCACGAGAACGGCCGCGAATCCATCACCATTACGCTAGAGGAAATGGGACCAGCGACGATCGGCAAACTCATCGCATTGTTCGAACGCGCAGTGGGCCTCTACGCAAGTCTGATTCATATCAATGCGTACCACCAGCCGGGCGTGGAGGCGGGGAAAAAAGCGGCGGCGGCGGTGATCGCGCTCCAACACCGAATTCTCGGATTCCTGTCGTCCAACACGGGAAAGTCCTTTACGGCGGAGCAGGTGGCCGAAGGCATGGGGGCCGGCGAGGAGACCGAATCGGTCTTCAAGATTCTCCAGCATCTCGCGGCGAACCCGGACCACAATGTGAAATGCGTAGCGGGAGCAACCGTATTTGAAACCAGATATAGCGGTTAGCGAGCCGCATTACTTTGTTTCGGTTGCCGGGAAGATCGGAAGCCCCGGGGTGGATCCATTGGCCGGCGGCGCGCCGATATCGCCCAAAGACACGGAAAACCCGGCCGCGTGCGTGTGACCGCCGCCTCCGTACTTCACCGCAATCTTTGAAACGTCGGTGCCGCCCTCCTTTGATCGAAGACTGAAATACCGGCGTCCGTTGCGGTCGTGCCAGATCAGGCAGAACGGACAGGTGGAAGAAAGCTGCTCTCCGATCTGACTTGTCATGACGGCGCTGTGGACGCACGGCACCGTTTCACCTTCAAACCGCACCAATACTTTCTCCTGAAGGATCTGCTCGATCGTCTTGCGCTCGTACCGCAGGATGGCGCGGCCTTCTTTCTCGAGAGTCGTTTGTTCGAGACTGTCCCAGACCTTAAAGTCATAAGGGTATGAGCTCAACGCCGCGGTGACTTCCCGGCTCGCGGGCAGCCGCCACGTGAACAGGTCTTTGTCCTGGACGTATTGCAAAAGCCAGGGTGGCGGAGAATTGTGCGCCCATTCCCATGCCAGGACTGCCCCACTCTTCTTCAAATCGAAATGAACGTACGGTAGGCCTTGCAGGGCTGCCTGCGCAGTAATGTGATGGTCCAAGACCTGGAGAGAGGCGGCGCTCTTGACCATCTCTTCGAGAAGAGCCCGCGGGTAGCTGAAGTCCACAATCACGATATGACGCCCCACACAGTCCACCGGTGGTGGCTGACCATGCTCGGCCGGAACGAACACCGCTGAGGGGAATTTTTTCCAGATGGCCCAGGCGGCTGCAAAGCCGTCCGGACAGTTCGCATGGTAGAGCACTAAATCAGGAATCATGCCGTTCGCAAGTATGCCATAACCGGCCATCGAGGTACTAGAGCGCATTGCGCATATTTTGCTTACACACTCGTCCGTTCGTATGGTGGCAGGGTGCGAAAATAAAATGGGCAATTTACACCGTGCCCACGGTATGCTAGACAGTAGTCAAAAGGGAGACAGTCTAAAGGCACTTAGGAGGAACAGGAGAGATGACGCACATCGCTCGCACCTTCGTTGTGGTCCTTGTTCTGTCGGTCCTCGGGGTCACGCATGCCGGTTCGCAAAAGCCGCTCCCCCCTGAACCTCCCCAAGAACTGGCGATCGAGGAAATTTACGACAATGAGGCCGGGTTGGTGATCTTCACCTACTCGCTCAAGCGCGACGGCGTCGTCGACTACGTCACCGGACGGAAGGTACTGAATTGGCGGGTCAACGACTACGGTCATGGGGTGTATGACATTGAACGATTTCCCGTCTTCTATTGGTACAATCACGCGCTCTGGCGGGACATGGACGCGGATGGCCTCAACGGAAATGAGGTCCTGTATATGGAGAATACCGGGTTCGACCGACTTCGGTATAAATAGATCGAAAGCATGGCTCGACGCGACCGCAATTGGCCAGGTTTCACCCAATGGTTTTCATGCCCCTTGGAATGTGGACGCCGTGTGAAAGCGGCGTGGCTGCGATCAAACGCTCTCAATTGTTGACCCCCGCCATGCCATCCCTCGCCACTCCACCCCAACCCTGCCCGGTGTGGATCGGAATACTGAAAAGTTCTCCACTCGAACTATGAAGATCCATTCCGCCCTCTCACGTTCAGCAGACACGGCGGAAGCGGCGTCCTCCGTCTGCCGGGAAGTCGCCATCGCAATCGGTGATCACGGCGTGGACCTCGCATTCGTCTTCTTCTCGCCCGACCATGTCCCATCCCTGTCCGCGCTGATTAACATCGTACAGGACCAACTGCGGCCGAAAGTGCTGCTCGGCTGTTCCGCGGAAAGCATCATCGAAGGCAAGCAGGAAATCGAGGGACAGCCGGCGCTCTGTCTGTGGGCGGCTCACTTGCCGGGAACCATCGTGACACCGTTCCACTTGAGTTTCGAACAAGCCGGCGATGGCTTTGAGGTCACGGGATGGCCGACCGACATGCCGGCTGCCGAAGCCCATCCGTCCTTTCTCGTTCTCGGTGAGCCGTTCACCACGCCCGCGGACGCATTGCTGCAAGACATCCGTACCCGCTATCCCGGTGCGCCGGCCATCGGCGGGATGGCCAGCGCCGCGCATCAACCGGGACAAAATCGGCTCGTCTTCAATGAGGCCCATATCCAAGACGGGGTTGTCGGAGTCGCCCTCGCCGGCGCCGTCCGTATCCGAACGGTCGTCTCACAAGGATGCCGGCCGATCGGCGAGCGGTTCATGATCACACAGGCCGAGGAGAATATTGTGCACGAGCTGAGCGGCAAGCCCGCGCTCGATCGCCTGAGAGAAGTATTCGCGCTGCTGTCCCCGACGGAACAACGACAAGCCGAACGCGCCCTTCATCTCGGCATCGTCATTGACGAGCATAAGAATCGGTTCGAACGGGGGGACTTCCTGATCCGAAATCTCGTAGGCGCGGATCAACAAACCGGAAGTTTCGCCGTGGGCGATGTCGTGAAGGAGGGCCAAACTGCGCAGTTTCAGCTTCGCGACGCGACCTCGGCGAGCGAGGACCTTCGCGCGCTCCTAACGGGCGGTGGCGCGGGTGCCGGCGGTGGCGTCCCTGTCGGCGCCCTCGTCTTCAGTTGCAATGGCCGCGGTCAACGATTCTTTCGCACGCCCCATCACGATGCCACCGCCATCCGCGAGCAGATGGGGGTGCTGCCCGTGGGAGGATTCTTTGCGATGGGGGAAATCGGTCCCGTCGGCGGCGACAACTTTCTGCACAGCTTTACCGCGAGCATCGCGATGTTCTGCGAACCGGACCCTTCTCCTCCCGCCTCCCGCTCTTGACCAAGCCAAAGGCCGGTCGGTAGCATATCCGCAGCATTGTTCGTTTCACCAAGGGGGCGCACCATGACACGCTATCTTCGCCTGTCCCATCTCATGGGCATCGTGGCCATCCTTGTCACCGCCTCGATGCCTCTCGATGTCTCGGCCTCTCACACGCGGCAGCTCACCGTGCAGGAAGTCAAAGCCGCGCTCGATAAAGCGCCGAGCCTGCGCGAAAAGGGCTTTATCCTCGTCGATGTCCGAACGCCCGAAGAGCATGACACGGGCGCCATTCCCGGCACCGATTTGAACATTGAGTACAGAGAGATCGCCCAGCGGCATCGCGAAATCGGCGCGTCGTTGGACGATCACATCGTCGTCTACTGCCAGTCTGGCAAACGCAGCAACGTCGCCGCAGACACGCTGACGGACCTGGGATACAAGAATGTCTATAACATCCGGGGCAGCATGAACGCGTGGCAGCAAGCACGGTATCCCGTTGCCGGCGGACGCCGTTGATCCTGCCTCTGCTGCTCGTCCTCATGCTCTGGACCTCCACCTCGATGGAGGCCCTTGCCCAGTCCTCGTCCTCCACCACGAAGACGCAGGAACAGCGCGTCCGTGCGCGCATGCTCGGTCTGGCCCTCGGCGAATATCCGACCGGCAAACATAACGCCATCACCGACGTGCCGGGAGTGCGGGTCGGACACACTACGTTGATCCGTGGAGAGGGACGCTTGATGCCTGGGCAAGGACCGGTGCGAACCGGCGTGACCGTGATCATCCCACGGGACGATGTCTGGCACAAAAAGGTCCCGGCCGGGGCCTTTGTCCTGAATGGGACCGGAGAGATGACCGGGCTGGCATGGATCGAGGAATCCGGTTTCCTCGAGTACCCCATTGCCCTGACGAACACGTTGAATCTGCCTCGCGTGTCCAACGGCGTGATGAGCTGGATGGTCTCCCGCTATCCCGGCATCGGCATCACGGACGATACCCTCACGCCGGTCGTCGCGGAATGCGACGATAGCCGCCTCAATGATATTCAAGGACGGCATGTGTCGGAAGCCGACGTGCAGAAAGCGCTCGACTCAGCGGCCGGCGGGATGGTGCAAGAAGGCACCGTCGGCGCGGGCACCGGCATGATGTCGTACGGCTTCAAGGGCGGGATCGGTACCGCGTCTCGGGTCATCCCCTCCGCGGAAGGCTACACCATCGGCGTCCTGGTGAACGCGAATCACGGGCGCCGGTCGGAGCTGATGATGGGCGGCATTCCGGTCGGCAGGCTCTATGGCGAAGAGGCGGCGAATGGGGCAGAGGGTTCGGTCATTATCATCATCGCGACGAATGCGCCGCTCGATGCGCGCCAACTCAAGCGGGTGGCGAAGCGAGCGGCACTTGGCCTCGC
The DNA here is from genome assembly GCA_005877815.1 of Nitrospirota bacterium. GTDB lineage: Bacteria > Nitrospirota > Nitrospiria > Nitrospirales > NS-4 > NS-4. The sequence goes on along the minus strand of VBOG01000052.1, from coordinate 33,095 downwards.
CCGGACCGGCTCCATTGCGCGGCACGGCAGCGGCGATTTCATTGTGGCCTTCTCGACCGGTAATGTGATTCCCCATTATCCCAAAGAATGGACCTTTCCCATGACGGTCTTCGCAGATACACACCTCAATCCGATCTTCGCGGCGGCTGTCGAAGCGACGCAGGAAGCCATCCTCAACGCCCTCACGATGGCGACGACGGTCATCGGCCGGGACGGCCACAAGGCGGAAGCAATCGATCTGGCGCATGTTCGAGAGATCGTGAAGAACTATCGCCGATAAGTTTATGGCGTGATGATCGGCAGAAGGTCGCGAAGCGTGCCGCGGCCGATTTCATGAATCCGACCAGAGCCGACCGCGGGGTCGTCACACGGCACGAAGTGCGCCACCTTGACGAAGGACCGATTCGACAACAGTGCGACCAGATCCACCTTGCGCTCCCAGCTCAGGTCCATCGTATAGCCTTCGCCCCGGTTCCATTCCCAGGGAGAACCGCCTAGGCACAGCGACAGTCCTTTGTCCGCCACCGCCTCGTACCGATTGACGAGATTCTTCTTGTAGCGGTTCAGCTCCCCGCCTTCCAGGATCAGCGCGAAGACGAAGTGGTGCCCCCACCAGAAGAGAGACCGGTATGTAAATTTGACGTCACCGCTGAAGTACTTGGGATAGTCGAGATACTGGTATGGAAAGTCGTCGAGATGCTCACCCTTCACAAATTGGTGCGCAGCGGGATCGAACTGTTTCGGCGTAAGAAGACTCGCGATGGCCGGCTCCTCTTTGAGACCCATGTAGAGGTAATCCAACTGCGCCCGCACCTTCGCCATAATGCGGGCCTTGGCCTTGAAGAACTTCTCATCTGCGATGAGATGCAGCTCTTCCGGAGTAAAAAATATCTCTTCCACGCTGTTCGCCCTTGTCGCGGCTGTTGCCGGGCGGAGCCTAGCATCTCTCTTGACGATGGGACAATCCCTCCCTATCATGCGGACAATGCCTCCGACTCCGCCGCCATGAACACCCCTCGCCGCCGGGTCCTGGCATTGGCGCCCATGCCGCCTGAGAAGTCGGCTTACGCGCTCGCCCGTTACAGCCGCTCCCCCGATTCGATCGAAGACAGCCTGCGCTGGGTGCACGGCCATTCCTCGGAGAAGTTTTGGGAGCAGTTCTACTTCGACTACGGCCATGCCTCGATCGCGGACCTCGGGCACGTGATCATCTGCTTCGAAGGGATCTCGGAATTGGCGGCAGTGCACCTCGAAGATGAAGTCTTGTGGGACGGCCAGGCGAAGTCCTCCCGCTATCAGAACTTCGGCCCTGGCGGCGTGTTCGTGCCGGAGGCGATTGTTGGAACGCCCGTCGAAACGACCTATCGCGGCATCGCGACAAAACTACATGCGACCTACGAATCACTCCATGCGCCGATCAAAGCCTCTCTCACGCAGCAGACGCCGAAGCCCGATGACATGAAGCCGGCCACCTATGATCGCACGATGGACGCTCGCACGTTTGATATCACGCGATATCTGCTCACGCTGGCGTCTCAGACGAACATCGGACAGGTCGTGAGCATCCGGACGCTGGAGAAACAGATCGGCCGGCTGCTGTCGCTGCCGATTGCCGAACTTCAGGCGATCGGGGAGGATCTGAAGACGGCCTGCGCGACGCCCCCCGTGAACGTCTGGGGAGAGTTATCGGGTCACACCGCGGGACTCAACGAGCCGTTGGCTCCCACGCTGGCGCGGTACGCCCGCCCCAGCGAGTATGTGATCAAAACCTATCCCGAGCTCACGCAAGCCGCGACCGAGCGGCTGCGCCTCGGCGAGGTGCAGAGCAGCGACTACGTGGAACTGCTTGAGCGTCATGAACCGCTCGACGAGCTGACGACCACACTGCTCTACCGGGTCACTGCCTATCCCTACCGGCAAATCCTCGCTCGTGTCCGGGAGTGGGCGGAGAAGGAGAAGGAGGAGCTGATCGACGTGGCGCTCCGGCGACGAGGGCCCTATGACGAGCTGCTCAAGGAGTTCCACTGCGGCTATGGCTTCGTGTTCGACATCCTGATGGACGTTGGGGGCTGGCGCGACCTGCATCGGCACCGGCGCTGCCAGCAAATCCGCCAGGAGTTCACCACGGCGCATGGCTATGACACGCCAGATGTTCTAAAAAAGGCCGGCGTTGAGCCGCAATACCGGGCGACGATGGAGTTGGTACGAGAGCGGGTGGAGAGCCTGGCGCTCTCGCATCCGGAGGCCGCCGCTTATCTGACGCCGTTTGGGTTTCGCACTCGCTGCCTGTTTAAAATGGACTACGCGGAGGCGGAATATATCGCCCGCCTGCGCTCAGGCGTGAAGGGACATTTTTCCTACCGAAAAGTTGCCTGGTTGATGCAGCAGGCCTTGTGCGCCCGCTATCCGTTTCTGGGCGACCGCATCAAGGCCGTCCCCCCTGATATCGAGGACTCCCTGACCCGCTGATCGCATTTTGTCCGGCGAGCTTCAGACCGCGTGGGAGTGCGTGGTGTCGGAATTCTGGAGCGACGGCGTGGCCACCTCATGGAACGTGCTCGACACCTCCTTGAAGGACGAGGCGAAGTGGTTTAACGCCGAGCCTTTTCTGATCAGCTCCTCCATCACGACTTTCAGCTGGTCCTCAAGACGTTCGCGTTCGCGCCCGATTTCGGACAATCGGCTCTGCATGCCTTTGCAATTCGTCAGCGCAAGCTGCATGCCTTCACATGCCGCCTGTGCTTGATCCGCCTCCTGCGCAAAGTCTTCCATCTGCTTCATGAGACGATTGAGATGGCTGTCCCGGCTGCTGAGCTCCGCCTCCAGCACGATGCGCCGTTCCTCACTCAAACGCCAACGGGTCATGAGACGTTGAACTGATTGAACGAAGCCGCGCACATCTCCAGCATCCATCGGCGGCGCTTCCGGCAAGTCTTGATCCAGCTGCAAACATTTGACTGCCTGCGGCAGCCAATCGAGGAAAATCGTGATCTCACGGAGTTTTGCGCTGAGGGACGTCGCCGAAGAGGCGGCTGGCGCAATGGGTGTGACTGGTGTAACCGATTCCTCCCACACTGAAGATTCCTGCGTGCGGACGGCATCACGCGCCGTGCCCGGAGAATGATAGCCGAGCAACACCGCCACGCAATGACGGCAGAACGGCTGCTCGGTCGAGGTGCAGGAGCACTTGGTGAGTAGATTCCCGCCCTTCAAGGCGATCGATTGTTCGTAGAGACCAAACGGTCCATTCACTTCTGAGGTAATTTCCGCGTCGTCAGAGTCCACGAGCCGCACGCAATTGGCCGTATAGTATTCATGGCCCAGTTTAAAGACCTGGGCGCCGACCACGGATTGAATCATGTCGGGGTGAAGTTGGCTAAGCTTTTGTGCCGTACATGGAATCTTATTTCGCATAGGCGTCACATCACCTCGCTGGCATGTTGACCGGGACTGGCATCATGAGAAACAGCGTTACCTGAGTGAACAGAGCGGCGTCAACATTTTCACGCTTATCTTAGGAGGCATGGGAAAACTACAAAAGGAGGGTAACTTACTCTCGACAGACCACCTGCAAGCGGTCTCGCTGTGCGGCGGACTCAGGACAACGAATGCGAGTCGGGCATACCCGTCAGCGCGAAGCGCGTGTTCAGGACATTTTCAGGAAAGACGCCGTGCAAATCGGAAACGACTGCCGCATAGAAGGAAGGCGTCACTAGTTTCACTCCGTGAAAATCAAGTTTCACCGAGCATCCCTGGTCGAGTAGATTCTTGACGATCCGATTAATGGAATCACCATCAGAAATGGTAGCGCACACCGGTCCGATCAATTGAAACAGGATGAGCGTTCGGACGTATTGCATACTTGGAGTGTATCACCAAGAAGGGTATTGAACTAGTGTGCTTTCCTTTATAACCCTTCTGAGGGGCACACGCATTTGGCGAATTTGCCTTAGCTGATGACGATACTAATGGATCGCGAAAGTATACGAAAGGCGATTTGAAATATTCAATTAGTGTCTTATACCATGTGCCGGTTGCATTTTCTACTAGGACATTACGATGATGAGACTTTCTGATCTGCCTCATGACCAATGCTTTTTGTGCGATCACACACTCGTATCGTTACATGTCGCCTCTAATTCGCTCATTGCCCTCTCGTTCTGTTCCATCGTCCTGACGCTCCTGTATTTTGTCTACAAAAGACGCGACATGTCGTTACAATGGTTGGCCCTGTTATGTGGGGCACTATTTCTGGCCGTCGGCACCATGCAGGCCATCGGTATCTGGACGATGTGGAACCCGGATTATTGGTTGGAAGAAGGAATGAAGGCCGTCACAGCCGCATTATCGGTAGTCACCGCCATAATTCTATGGCCATTGCTTCCGAAGGCGCTTGCGATTCCGACGCAGGCACAGTTGGAATTGGCACAACGAAACTTACGCGGTCAGCTTATGCGTGACTTGCTCACATATTCATCCGTATCACGCGGCGAAAGACGGCGGGAATCGGTCAATTGCGAGCCGCTTGTGAAAAATGTGATCACCCAGCTCAACTCTTCTATTCAAGCTACGAGAGCAACCATTACGCACTGCCCATTGCCTGTCGTCATGGGAGACCGAAATCAGATTAGGCACGTGTTCCAGAATCTGATTAGTAACGCCTTGAAATTTACCGGCTCCGAACCGCCCAATATACATGTTTCAATCGAACGACAAGAAACAGACTGGTTGTTCTCGGTCGTCGACAACGGGATCGGCATAGATCCGGACTTCCATGACCACATCTTTAGAGTATTTGAACGATTGCCCGCGCGAACGGCGTGTGTCGGCAGCGGCATCGGTCTGGCAATTTGCAAACAGATCATTGAAAGCCACGGCGGTCGCATTTGGGTTGAGTCCGAACTAGGCAAAGGCTCAACATTCTATTTCACTATCCCGGCCGTTGAGCCCGTCGCGGGGACACGTTGGGCTCAGTCAGCACATACCGCAATGGATTCAATGCCTCAATGCCTTTAGCATTGCTTCTTGCGTCGGGACACAAGGCTGACTAGTTCACGATAGGTCGGGTTCGTGGACAGGGACGTTCTTCCCGCTGCTTCTAGAACGGCAGATAAATCTCAAGACCGGTGTACGCTCCGTTGTGGAACGCAGAGGTATATTTGTACCCACCTTTAATTAGAAAAAAGACTTTACCGATAGGGACTTCAACAAGCGGTCCTGTGTGGAATGCGTTGAAATCCTTGTTTCCCATGCCGATCACATCCCACCCGGCGTAGATACGATGGCCGCCGTTGGTCTTGAACGCTGATACCTTTCCTCGCAGGCGACCCCAGAAAAAGTCATCGAGAGTGCTGTAGGAGATGATGCCGTGAAAACTGCCTCGCTCATGCCAATAAAAAGTTTCGCCTTGAAGAAATGCTCCGACCTCATCGCTCGTCGTTCTCCCTCCGTTTACGACATCTTCATGCTTCTCTCGGAACTGGGGTCCGGCCAAGACCGACACATTCCATGGATCGAACCGTTGTCGCAATCCCACCGACGGAGTGATCGAATCCACACGCGCATTCAACAGATTTCCGTCCGACCTGAAGGAATAGCGTAATGTGGCGGCATAGAGCTGAGCAAACAGGTCCAGATCCTTCTGTATGCTCGTGAGCGGGGTTTGGAGTCCCAGGAACCCATAATACTGGCCCCTATCGTCCAGTTCAAAGCCGGTGAAGGCGTCGCGAGTCATGCCCGCGCTCGGCCAGAGAGTGAGAAACACAAGGAGCGATAGGACGTATACGAGGCGATGTGACATGATAGCTCCGCGTGTTAGCGAGTCAGACCTCGTTGAGCCCACTCAGGTGTGCTCCCAGGCCCGAAGAATCAACGCACGCCAGTTTGCTTCGCCTTCAACAACATCGCAGACACGAAAGCGAATCAGCGTTTTACCGGCTCGTTGGGCGGTTGACATGGCTTGAACCCGGAGCGTGACGGGAGTGATGCCGTCAAAATGCATCAGGCACACCGCGTTGGCGGCAAGTTTGGGAGCTTCCGAAAAGAACACTGAAAGTCCCGTATAGGAAACATCGAAGGTTATCCCGATCAGCTTCCCTTCTTCCCAAGTCAGGCGGCAGGCTTTCTGAAGCAGTACCCGGGGAGATCGACGTCTGAAAGGAGTCGCTTGGGCCCGAGTCCGCTTAAAGACGCTCGAGAGGGCACGGAAACTTTGGACCATTCCCGGCATTGTGGTCGAGGATTCCCGCCAACTATCTGGCTGCGCAAACAACTGTACAATCAGATTTTCTGCGGCCGCTTCATCGAGGTCCACAAACTGCATGCCCACCTCGACGAGTCCTGAGGGTTTACGCTCCTGACGGGCGATGCGCCCTTTTAAACGAAATCGCTCGCCGCTGTGAGCTTCCAACGTGATCGTCGCCATGTCGTCGATGGAGAACATCGGTTCATTCAAATAGACCGACATGCCGCCCTCGTTCAGGTCATGCGTGGTCGCTTTCATGGTCGTGACACCGGCAAAAATCTGGCACTGGAATCGGCGGTCAAGACGGACGGTTTGGCGAAGCTGTGGATGCTCCATAGCCGAACGGATCGCCACGATTAAAAGAAGCACATTGACGCTGGCCCAGAACAGATTGATGGCGAGACCTCTGGTTTCTGTCGGTCCTATCCAGGTCAGAATTCCTGTGCTAATGGCGGCCGCCGTCAACCCTAAAAGCATGAGATGCGGCAGCACAAACAGAGTCCGCTGGAGTTCGCTTTCTTCGGCTTGCACGCCTTTAGGAGTGATCTCGAAGGGACGACTTTTTCTGGGATTCATCAGGGTCTTCAAGACAGCCCGACTCAGCGCAAAACAGGTGGCGACCTCGTAGATGTCGGACCAGAAGGCATTGCGGGTGCCCTGGCTGACCGTCCGCATCAACATCACCGAGGCCAGGTAATAGGCGAAGAAGAAATGGACGAGCACGAGCGGGTCCGCGCGCACGGGCGACAGACCGAAAAATAACCCCCCCAAGGGCGCCACCAAACACACGACCCGGGGCAGGCCAAGGAAGAAATAAAAGATCGATCCCATATAATCAATCCGTTGGGACCATGTCAGTCTTCGCTGCGTCAAGGGATTGTCATGGAAGAGCATCTGGACTGTACCGATCGCCCACCGACTTCGTTGCTTTAAATGGCCTCGAAAGGTCTCGGGCATAAGTCCCGCCGATAACACTTTATTCAGGTAACAGGACTTATAGCCTCTGGCATGCAAGACCAGGCTCGTGTGCAAGTCTTCGGTGATTGTGTCCGTCTGCATCCCTCCGACCTCTTCCAGATGACGCCGGCGGAACACTCCGCAGCTGCCGGCAAAAAAGGCACTATTATGCGTATCCCGTCCCGGCTGGATTAAACGAAAGAACAGCGCCTGCTCATTCTTGAGCTCTCGTTCCAAACGAAGATTTTTCTGAAAGACATCGGGGTTGTAAAAGTGATGCGGCGTCTGAACAAATGCCATCTGCTCGTCTTTGAAAAAACCGAGGGTCTCCTTTAAGAAGGTCCGGACAGGCACATGGTCCACATCAAAGACGGCCACAAACTCACCGGACGTCAATCCCAGTGCGTGATTGACATTTCCTGCCTTTGCATAGCGGCGATCGGAACGACGGAGATAGCCGCACTTCAAGGCGGACGCCAAGGCTCTGGTTTCTTCTTTGTTCCCATCATCCAGAACATAGACTCTGAATTTATCTTTGGGATAATCCTGCGCCAAACATCCCACGACGGTGCGTTTCAGAACATCAAGTGGTTCATCCACCACCGTGACGAACATATCTACCGTTGGGAATCGCCTGAGCTCGACCGAAAGCTTTTTGGAGGGTGACCAGACCTGAAAGGTAAAGAAACAAAACTGGATAAGCCCGTACACTTCCGCCAGATAGACCGTCCAACTCAATACATTGCTCGCGAGATCCGCGGTATTCAGTGTGTAGAGTCCACGCCATACTATGTATCTAACGCACAAAAAGAGGCAGAGCCCTAAAAGGACGCGGTGACCTTTGCCGTTTTTGGTTAGGACTGCAACAACGAGGAGGAGGATTATTGTGAGAGGGAGAGAGACGGCAGGACTATAAAAGACGTCAGCCAAATACATCGTTGTGTAAAAAGTCGCCACAGAGCAACACGTCCAATGACACTCCTGGACAGCTAGGAAGCTTACGTAACTCTAAAGATTAATAAGAAATCAGGGAGGGAATCAAGCTTTCCTTCCACTCAGGATAGGAAACAACAGGTAAAGTTAAGACAGGAATAGACAGGCGAGGCTCCATTTTATAGATTCAACGACCGACTTGACGGACTTCTTGAAAGACCTGTATAAAGTCCGATACTTCCTCTTGCCTCATTCACATCCTGCGCCCGTAGCTCAATGGATAGAGCATCAGACTACGGATCTGAGGGTTGGGAGTTCGACTCTCTCCGGGCGCACCACTCCGCAAATGAAAGTTTGGAAACTTCTATCTCGTGACCCCAGCTACCTGGCGGGCTGACGTGTCACACGAGTGGGGTCAAGGAGGTGAAATGAAAAGACGGATGATGCTCACATCATGTCTGGTCGCGATTCTGTTGATCGTTGCAGCGGGAATGCCGCTGAGAAGCAGGACGAGCATCGGAGTGTAACGGATCTCGAACGAGCTTTGGTGGCTGGGAAAGAGAGCCTTCGCATCATTCATGGCGGTTTCATTCGTACAAGAAGTGTGCCGGCAACAATCGACGGTCGGCGGGGAACGACGGATCACGCGCCGCTTTGTTGGATCAGCTTGGCAACCAGGCCCGTCCACCCGGTCTGATGGCTTGCACCGATCCCGGTCCCGTTGTCGCCGTTGAAGTATTCATAGAATAGGACGAGGTCGCGCCAGTGCGGATCGTCCTGAAACCGCTCCGTCGGGCCGTAGACCGGCCGTTCTCCTCGGAGACCCCGGGCAAAAATACTCGACAGCCGCCGGGACAATTCTCCCGCGACTTCCCACAACGTCATCATCCGGCCGGACCCGGTCGGGCATTCCACCGTATAGCCGTCGCCGAGGTAGTGATGGAATTTTTGCAGCGACTCGATGATCAGATAGTTGACGGGGAACCAGATCGGCCCTCGCCAGTTGGAGTTGCCGCCGAACAGGCCGGTGCCGGATTCCGCCGGCTCGTAATCCACACGATGCTCCATCCCATTTACATGGATCGTATAGGGATGGTCGCGGTGGTACTGCGACAGCGCCCGGATGCCGTACGGGGAGAGAAATTCCTCCTCGTCCAGCAGGACCTTTAAGATGCGGCGAAGCCGATCAGGGTCCGCGATCGCAAGCAGCCGGCGCTCGCCGCGCCCCGGACTTTCCATGGAGGCGACGTTGTCGGTCAGGTCATGCCGGTTGTTGATGAACCACTCCATGCGGCGCTTGAACCCGGGGAGCTTGTCCACGATTTCCGGCTCCAGCGTCTCGACGGCAAACAATGGAATGAGGCCCACCATCGAACGCAGCTTCATGGGGAACGGATCGCGATCCCGCAGATGCAGCACGTCGTAGTAAAAGCCGTCCTCTTCGTGCCACATCCGCACGCCGTCCTCGCCGAGATTATTCATCGCATGCGCGATGTACAGGAAGTGCTCCCAAAACTTGCTCGCGACATCTTCATAAGCGGGATCTTCCCGCGCCAGTTCGAGCGCGATCGTGAGGAGGTTCAGGGTATACATCGCCATCCAGCTTGTCCCGTCCGACTGCTCGATATGCCCGCCGGTCGGCAACGGCGAACTCCGGTCGAACACGCCGATATTGTCCAGCCCTAGGAACCCGCCTTGAAAGATGTTCTTGCCCTCGGTATCCTTGCGGTTCACCCACCATGTGAAGTTCAGCAGGAGCTTGTGAAAGACCTGTTGGAGAAACCGGCGATCGCCTTTGCCGCGCCGCTTTTCCTCGATCTTGTATACGCGCCACGCGGCCCACGCATGTACCGGGGGGTTCACGTCGCCCAATGCCCATTCGTACGCGGGCAGTTGACCGTTGGGATGCATGTACCATTCGCGCAGCATCAGCACGAGCTGTTCCTTGGCGAAGACCGGGTCCACCAGCGCCAGGGGGACACAGTGGAACGCAAGGTCCCAGGCGGCGTACCAGGGGTACTCCCACTTGTCCGGCATCGAGATGACGTCGGCGTTGTACAGATGCCCCCATTCATGATTGCGGCCCTTCTTCCGTTCGCGCGGCGGCGGCGGCATGGCGGAATCGCCGTTGAGCCATTCCTCGACGATATAATGATAGAACTGCTTCGACCACAGGAGACCGGCAAATGACTGGCGCATGACGTTGCGGGCATCCTCCGACAGGTCTTTGGGAATCACGCCCTTGTAAAATTCGTCCGCCTCGCGCCGGCGCTTTGCAAACGTCACATCGAAGCCCTTGCCGAGGGTCGTTTCGACATCCGCCGCATTCGTGAACCGTAAGCGCACGATGGTGCTTTCCCCCGGCTTGATGGTGAGGATGTAATGGGCCGCCGCCTTCGTCCCTTTCTTCCCAGGATTCACGGCCTCCTTGTTGCCGTTGACGATATAATTGCCGATGCCATCCTTCACATAGGGGGAGGCATTCGGCGTGCCGTAAAGCCGTTGCACATTCGTGTCATTCTCGGTGAAGAGCAGCTCGGGCTCACCTTCACAGACCAACCGCCGCCTGCCGTAATACTCATGATCCAGTTGCACCACACTCATGCCGTCGAATGATCCTGCATGGCACAGCGACGGCCGCTTGGTCTCATTCCTCCATGACCAGGTGTTTCGAAACCAGATCGTCGGCAGCAGGCTGAGCTGCGCAGTCTCCGGTCCCCGATTGGCCACCCGGATTTGGATCAGCACATCCTCCGGGGACGCCTTGGCATATTCCACGAACACGTCGAAGTAGCGGTCATGTTCGAACACGCCGGTATCCATCAGCTCATATTCCGGCGCGTGCTTGTTACGGCGACGGTTCTCCTGCACGAGTTGCCGGTAGGGAAATGCCTCTTGTGGATATTTGTAGAGATACTTCATGTAGGAATGGGTGGGCGTCGAATCGAGATAAAAATAGTATTCCTTGACGTCCTCACCGTGATTCCCTTCTATACCGCTCAAGCCGAAGGCGCGCTCTTTCAGGATGGGATCGCGGCCGTTCCAGAGGGCCACCGCAAAGCAGATCATTTGGTGGCGGTCGCAAATGCCGGCAAGGCCGTCTTCATTCCAGCGATACGCCTTCGAGCGCGCCTCGCCATGGGGAAAATACTCCCAGGCGGTGCCATGCGGACTGTAGTCCTCACGCACGGTCCCCCAGGCCCGCTCGCTCAGGTACGGGCCCCAGCGCTTCCAATGTTTTTGGCGCCGGGCATCCTCTTCAAGACGCAGAGTTTCCGGATCAGTCCGCTTCTTTTGTGTCTTCGGAGACCTTTGCGCCTTTCGCGCCATTGCCTTCCTCACTTTGCGAGTATGACGTCGAGCAGACGGAGGAGCTCTCCTACCGACCAGGCCTGAAAGGGACACCCTCGCGGCGTCTGCCCTTCACCATCGGCAATCTCCGAGACATGGCCGAGTCCGGCTTGATCGAGATGACGCAGCATCGGTTCGATGAAACGCCTGCGGGCCTCCAGTTTAGCGTCTCCGCCGCCGCCGTGCACGCGCAGCCACGCTTCCACGAAGGGCCCAAGCAGCCAGGGCCAGACCGTTCCTTGATGATACGCCGAATCGCGCTCGAGGACACCTCTCTCATATCTAGGCGCGTAGTTCGGCTCTTCGGGTGCCAGGGTACGGAGACCGAGCGGAGTCAATAACCGCGCCTCGACCGCCTCCACGATACGCCGCGCCTGTTCTCCTTCGAGAATGGCGACCGGCAATCCGCCCACGGCAAAAATCTGATTCGGCCGGAAGGCGGCATCATTCACGCCCGGACAATGATCTACATCCACCACATCGAATAGACAGCCGCCTTCGGCATTCCAGAAACGTTCAGCGAATGCCTTGCGCCCGCGCGCAAGCCCCCGCTCCCACCGTTGCGAGAACTTGCTGCCAACCCACAGCGCATTCAGCCATAGGGCCTGGACCTCCACCGGTTTCCCGATTCGAGGGGTCACGACCCAGTCGCCGACCTTGGCGTCCATCCATGTGACCTGAAGGCCCGGCACTCCCGCAGCGAGCAACCCATCATCATCCGCCCGAATGCCGAACCGAGTTCCCCGCACATAGCCGGCCAGAATTTCCTCCACGGCGCCTTGGAGCCGCTTTCGGTTGGCAGGAGACAGTCTCGCCTTCGTCGCAGTCATGCTCTTGAGGAAATCATGGACCGCGATCACGTACCACAGCGACGCATCCACGGAATTGAATTCCGGTGTTCCCCCGTGATCCAGGAACCGGTTGGGCAACATCCCTTCCGAGACCAGACTCGACCACTTGAGGAGAATATCCTGCGCGTCGTGCAGATGGCCGGTCGCCAGACACAGCCCGCGCAACGCGATGAACGTGTCGCGGCCCCAATCCGTGAACCACGGATAGCCGGCGATGATGGTCTTTCCTTTGTCCCGATTGACCACATACGCATCCGCGGCCCGGTGCAGGCGCGAGGGAAACGTCTTGCGACGCCGCTCTTCCTGGTCGCGGAGCGTCTTCACCCAGGCATGTGCGGAGAGACGGGTCGACCCCGTGGGACGCGCGTGTGCGTCAATCGTAAAGATCAGATTCGCCTCTCCGCGCGAAAGATTCCAACGAAAGAAGCCCGGCGAGGCAAGATCTTCCACATGGTCCAATCCCCGCGCGCGCTCCTCCACATACAGGAAACTGCGATACCACTCTGGCTGATGGTGATAGTCGCCGTTCGTGACCGCAACGATCGCCGGCACGCCCGCATAGGGCTGCCATGTCACGTGCTCGCCTTCATGATAGGCGTCAAAGCTGAACTCCGGGTTGGCTTGGTGGAGCGCATGATAATCGCGGCCGGACAGGAACGGACGGACGGACAGCATGACCCCCTTGCGACGCCCGGCGAGCCGCCAGGTCATAACGACCAGAGGATGGCCGTGCCGCACAAAAATCTCGTGCTCGACATGCGTCCCGTCGGCCAGTTCGAAGCGCCAACGGGGCCACGGCTCACTTTCAAATGCGGCGATGCGCGAGGCGCCGTCGGGATAGATCACATTGGGGATATACATCTGTGAGGAGAGGGCGAACGTGCCGGCCGGCGTTTCGACGGCGGCATCGCAGCCGTTCACAAGGACAAAACGCTCCGTCGGGGGCCGCATCGCCGCCAGCAGCAATGCGTGATACCGTCTGGTCCGGATCCCGTCGGCCGCTCCCGAGGCGAATCCTCCGAGGCCGTCGGTTTCAAGCCATTCTGCCTGGCTCTTCACATCCGCCGCCCTCCGCGTGCCTTAGGCTGGGCGTATACTGCCCGCACCCTTTGATTGCGTCAAGGGGTGAATGCGCGGCCTATCACCGGTGCGTCTCTTGGATGCCCTGGCAGGAGGAGGGATGGTCAGTGGTGGAGCTTCATGGCCTTTTCAACGGAACGAACGAGTGTCTCAGGCAAAACCGGCTTGGACAGGAAGTCGACGATGCCCTGCTTATACAATTCGGTCGCGATGTTGAGGTCCCCTGTCCCTGTCATCACGATGACCGGCACCGAGGGACAATGGGCATGGAAATAGGCGATGGCTTCCATGCCATTGACCCTCGGCATGTCCAGATCGCAAATGATGGCATTGATGGGAGGATCGCCCGACCTGATCACGGCAATTCCCTGTTCCCCGTCCGCGGCCTCGAACGCATCATAGCCCGCTTTGGTCAGGACCAGGCGCGTCGCCCTCCTCAATTCGGGGTCATCGTCGATGATCACCACCCTGCCGACATTCATGCTGCTCAGTCCTTGAGTCTCATGGCCCTTTCCACCGCTCGAACGAGCATGTCAGCTTTCACCGGCTTGGCCAGGTATTCGACGACTCCCTGTCGATACAGTTCACTCGCAATGTCCAGGGTGCCGGCGCCGCTCATCACGATAATGGGCACGGAGGGGAATTGTTCGCGGAAGAACGCGATCGCTTCCGCGCCGCCGACCTTCGGCATCTGAAGATCACAGATAATCGTCCCGAGCAACAGCGGATTGTCTCCCGATCTGACGGCGGCAATGCCCTTTTCGCCATCCTCGGCTTCGACCACATCATATCCTGCTTTCGTGAGCGTGAGGCGGACCGCTTTTCTCAAGTCAGGTTCATCGTCAACTATCAGAACTCTTCCAAGGCTCATACGCCCTCCTCTAAGAATGGGTGTCGAGAGATGATCGTAATGGCGGGATGATCACATACTTAGAAAAACGTTGCAAGAAACATCATCCTTCCTGCGCGGAGAAGGTCAGGGTATGCAGCTCTTATGATTGACAGAGACCACCGGTTCGAGATAGAGACAACGCACTGAGGTGACTATGCCGGATGAAACCATTACTCAGCAGGTGAGCGAACGCTATGCCAGGGCGGTAACCACCGGCGAGCAGATGTGTTGTCCGACGGGGTACGACTTCAAGGACCTGCAGACATTCATTCCCGAGGAAGTGCTGCATGCATCGTATGGCTGCGGCACGCCCGCGGGGCTGACGACCGTGCAGCCCGGCGAGACAGTGTTGGACATCGGATCGGGCGGAGGCATTGATTGCTTTGATGCGGCCCGGCGCATCGGTCCGACCGGCCGCGTCATCGGCGTGGATATGACGGATGAGATGCTGGCACTGGCCCGGCGCAACGCGCCGTTCGTGGCACGAAATCTCGGCCATCCCGCGACGACCGTCGAATTCCGCAAAGGCCACGCCGAAAGCCTGCCGGTCGAGGATGGCGTGATTGATCTCATCATTTCGAACTGCGTGATCAATCTGGCTCCCGACAAGCCGGCGGTGTTCCGAGAAATGTACCGGGTGATCCGGCCTGGCGGTCGATTCACGATTTCGGACATCGTCGCGGACCAGCCGGTGCCGAACTATCTGCTGCACGATTCCCAGAAATGGGGCGATTGCCTCAGCGGGGCGCTACCGGCGCGGGAATATTTGGACGGTCTGGTGCACGCGGGCTTTCTCGGTGTGCATCAAGTGAAGTTCAGCCCATGGCAGGTCATTGACGGCATTCACTTCTTTTCGGTCACGCTGGCCGGCTTTAAGTTGCCCGCGGCGGCGGAGCGGAAGGACGCGTTTGCCACGCTGGTGGGGCCATTCAGCCGCGTCATGGATGAGATGGGGCATTCCTATCGCCGTGGCGTGCCGGAGCCCGTGTCCGCCCGTACGGCGGAACTGTTCAGGACCGAGCCGTTTGAACGCATCTTTCTATTGTCGGAGACACCCATCGCGTTGGCAGCGACCGATCAGCGCCTGATGACGATCCTGCCCGCGAACACGCCATGCGTCTGGAAAGGGCATTACGCGATCTTGACGGCGCCTTTCGCCGAAGCCGAAGATGACGATCACCACGTCTATCGGCGGGGATCCCCGTTGGAGATTTGCTCGAAGACACTCGACGTATTGGAGTCCGGCCCATACAGCAGGCACTTCGCCATCCTCAACCGCTCGACGGCCACCGTATCGGCCGACGCGGTATCATGTGATCCGGACGGAAACTGCTGTTAATGAGCCAGCCGTCGAGGCGCGCTGCTAAAACCCTATTCTGAACAGCAGGCCGGGGCTGATTTGCGGGCCTGCTTGCGGGGACGGCCAGAGATTCTGCGTGACATCGAGCATCAACATGGTGGTCAGGCGCAGACCGGAGTTCGTCATGGAATCGATCCCAAAGCCGAATGGAATCATGAACGAAGGGGTGGCAAAAAATCCGTATGATTGCGTGAAGGGATCGGTTCGCAAGAATCCCAACCCGCCCTGCACAAAGAGACGCGCGGAAGTGAGCGCATCAGGCAGATCAAACCACGCCCTCGCCTGACCCGCCCGCCACGTCTGCATCGGATCACTATTGATCGGTGTCGCTTCTCCCACAGAGAGATTTTGGTTGAGGAACAGATCGGGCTTGCTGAATGACGGCACGAGATCCTTGGGGTTCTCGAAGAGGGTGAATAGGCTTGTCGCAGTCGAGCCGCCCGTCTTTATATATGCCTTCTGCATGGCTGCCTTGCACAACGTGGCAGTTGTCAGAGCAACGGCGAGCAACGCGACCGCGAGTTGTAACTTGTTCTTCATCATATCAGCCCTTGAAGGGCCAGGCGCCTCATTGCACGCCTGGCCCCATTGCCGCTGCTCCATTAATGGCTCGCAGGAGCAGCCGCAGGAACGGTATTCGGCGCGTGTTTGCGATGCTTCTTCACACCCTTGGTCGGCGTGACCTTCGCCGAATCGGACTTCACAGGCGCGACGCTCGCCGGTGCCGGCGCAGGTGTCTCCGCGAACGCGGGCATGCCGAGAGCCAGTGACAGTGCGCAGGCGGTAAATGTGCTGATCATCGTCTTCATCTCGTTCTCCTTTGTTGATTGTTTGCTTCTCACTATCTGCCATCCTGCATACGCATAGGCAGTGCCAGTGGCGGAAACCACGACATTTACAAGGGTTACGTTGAGGCTGCCGTTGTTACGCCGTTCGGACTACCTCTCTAGAGGCAACGGTTATCCCAAATGCGATTAGACGTTTTTAATTATGGCGGTGTCTGAAAGGGGGTGACGAGCACCGTTCTGCGCGGCATCCTCATTAAGCGGTATTTCGCAAGCGCGCAGGATGTTGCTAGCTTTACTGTGCGATGTCCTACAAGCCCATCCATGAATACGGCCTCATCGGCAACATGCGGACGGCTGCGCTGGTGGCGACGGACGGCTCCATTGACTGGTTCTGCTTTCCGCACTTCGATTCTCCGAGCGTGTTCGCCGCCCTGCTCGATGACAACAAGGGCGGCCGTTTCCGGATCGCGCCCGTCGGGACCGTCACTCGGTACAAACAATTGTATTGGCCGGACACGAACGTGTTAGTCACGCGTTTCCTCACCTCCGACGGCATCGGGGAAATCCAGGACTTCATGCCGGTCGGGATGCCGGAGTCACAATGGCTCCACCAACTCATCCGGCGGGTCAAGGTGTCTCGCGGCACCCTGCGGCTCAAGGTGGAGTGCCATCCGGCGTTCGATTACGCACGGGCTCAGCACAGGACCTCTATCACCCCTCACGGCGCACACTTCGAAGCGCCGAAGCTGGCGTTGGAGCTGGCGACGAATGTTCCGCTCAAGGCGGACGACCAGGGCGCGTCGGGGGAGTTTACGTTGCGTGCGGGAGAGGAGGCGGCGTTCGTCCTGAGGCCAGTCGAGACGGTTGGGACGGGACGATGCCCCTCCCCCCAAGAAGCCCAGGAACTCTTCGACACGACCGTCAAGTTCTGGCGCCACTGGATTTCGAAATGCACCTACGGGGGCCGGTGGCGCGAGATGGTGCACCGTTCTGCGCTCACGCTCAAGCTGCTCACCTTCGAGCCGACGGGTGCAATCGTCGCGGCGCCGACGTGCAGCCTGCCCGAGGCCGTCGGCGGCACGCGCAACTGGGACTATCGCTACTCATGGATCCGCGATGCGGCGTTCACCGTCTATGGGTTCATTCGGATCGGTTTTACCGAGGAGGCGGGGAATTTTCTGCACTGGCTGGAGGCGCGGATGCGTGAGATTCCTGCGGACGCCTCGCTCCAGATCGTGTACGGCATTGACGGCCGCACGGACTTAACCGAGCAGACGCTGGACCATCTGGAAGGCTACCGAGGCACGCGGCCCGTACGGATCGGCAATGCGGCCTGCAAGCAGTTGCAGCTCGACATCTACGGCGAGCTCATGGATGCCGTGTATCTCTATAATAAGTACGGCGCTCCGATCTCATATGACAGCTGGACATATCTGCGGCACGGACTGAACTGGCTTGGCAACAATTGGCAGCGGCCCGACGAAGGGTTGTGGGAATTCCGCGTCGGCGAACACCATTTCATCTCTTCCAAGCTGATGTGTTGGGTGGCATTCGATCGCGGCCTGCGCCTGGCCGATAGACGCTCGTTTCCGGCGGACCGCGTACGCTGGCTGGCGATCCGCGACACGATCTATGAAGAGATCATGGCGAAAGGATGGAGCCCCAAGCATCAATCCTTCATGCAATCTTACGGCAGCGATGCCCTGGATGCCTCAAGCTTGCTCATGCCATTGGTGCTCTTTCTCTCCCCGAGCGATCCGCGGATGTTGAAGACGATCCAGGCGATCAACCGGCAGCCGAGCGAAGGCGGCCTGACGGCCGATGGCCTGGTCTATCGGTACAGCGGGGATGACGGGCTCAGCGGCATGGAAGGCACGTTCAATATGTGCAGCTTTTGGCTGGTCGAAGCGATGACGCGGGCGGGGCGCGTGAACCCGGAGATGCTGGAGGATGCCCGCCAACTGTTCGAGCGGATGCTCGGTCACGCCAATCATCTCGGGCTCTATGCGGAGGAGACGGGCTTCAGCGGGGAGGCCTTGGGCAACTTCCCGCAGGGGTTCACGCATTTCGCTTTGATCAGCGCCGCGTTCAACCTGGATCGGACGCTCAGCGGAAATAGAAAAAGCAGCTAGCGCAGCAAGGCGCTCAGCGCATAGGCGGCCGCCAGAAAGATCGCGGCTGAACTGAGCGCGCCTACGATCGCGGCCTGGACGATATCGCGCGGATTGATTTCCTCGATGACTTTGTCCATGTTCACCTCAGCTTTCCCCGGCGGGCCCGAACGAGATCTCCACCTCTTCCTCGCCGAACTGCGCGGTGTTCTGTCCCCATTGGTACATGAACGGATAGACGCCGGTGTTCTTCGGGACCCTGATTTCCACGCTTCGATAGACACTCTTCAACACGAGTGCGGACCGGTTGCGTTCGACTCGGATGCCGCACGTGGACTTGAGTTCCATATTAATGTTGGTGTCCGCTCGATAGACCTTGCCGTAGACCACGCACTCCTCCGCGGCCATGCCGGCGGACGGAAGCAGAAGAGACCCGACGAGCACTAAGACATCGAGCGACATACGAAGCCTCGCAGGAAATTGTGAACCTCATGCATCGTCTTCCATCTGTCAGCCGCCAGTAAATGCCCCCTTAGTGCTAACGGCTCTCAATTTCCGCCCCCCATTAAGACGGGTTGAGCCAACGGCGTCGGCGTCGGACAATAAGACAACGAGAAGAGAGTGATGAACGAGCTTACAACTATCGGGCATAAGTGAAGCGCATGCGTCTGCTGAGGCAGAGAGAGCGAGAGGCTAGATGCTCATAAGATACACAAGCCTCGGGGCAGCTATCATGATGCTCGGCGCATTGCTCGCTTTGAACACGCCGTCTTCTGATTCGGAGGAGCAAACCTTTGTCTTGCCGGCAGGCGGGCAAACGCTAACGCCGTCGGAAGCCTTGTTGTCGGATGATCTTAATCTGCAACAGCAGAAACAAGAACGCGGCGTCGCCGATGATATACCGGTCGACACCGCGCGCGTCGATTCTCCTCGCCCTTAGGGCTCAGACGTCTTTAAAAGTTTGCCGCCGCTGTTTCCGCACGCCCGATATCGTGGCGGGCTTCAACGCTTCCAGAATCCGCTGGCAGCGCTCTTCGGCCCATGCGTTAAAGGCATCGGCAGCGGGAAATAATAAATCCCAGGCACAAACAGGATCGAGCAGAAGAAGCCGGTGTTCGCGCTCTTCCTCGGGGCACGACACGACGAGGACCGTGCTTTTTGACACTAAGCTGATCTCGCAGAAGATCGTGAGATGCTGTTGTTCAGAAACGTCGCTGTCCCGGCCGGCGGCTTCCAGTATCGGATGATAGACCCGCATGAGGAACTGATGAATCGCCTCATAAGGAGCCTTGGTTTCATGGAAACGAGTGTTCGGAGACTCGCCGAAGAGATTCTGTGAAAGATAGTCAGCGGCTTCCCACGTCGGCATGGTGCCGGAATTGACCAGAGAATCCGTGAGGTAGGAGATCCAATTGCGGGTGAGTGTGTTCATCATTCCTCCGTTACAGAAATGGACACAGCCTTGGGGCAGTATCCGAAGCATCTCTAGAATCGAATTTCAGACCGGTAGAAACCTGGCAAGTACTAACCGGCGAAAACAGGCTCCAGTATAGGAGTTAGGCGTAGCGGTGTCAATAATTTCCCGGATACCGAACCATGGTCTGTCGGAAAATCTGACACTTTCGCTTTGCTCAGGTGCAGAAAATGAAGAGATGCCTTGGATTTCTGCGGCTTAACGGTTCGGAACCGATTTTGCGTAATCCAACGAAGAAAGAAGACTAAGGAGATGTTATGAAACGACTAGTATCTCTCACGGCCCTGGTGGTCGCCCTTGCGTTTCCCTCGATGAGCCAAGCAGAAATGTGGTCCTGCTCTCTGCCGGACGGTACCGAGATCTTTACGAACAAGAAACCGGAGAGCGCCGGCAATTGCCGCGTGTACGAGATGAAAGCCGAGTTGGGATACATCTCGGGCAACGCGGTAACGATGCCGCCCTTACCCGAAGCGATGCCCACGCCTATCGTGCAAAGGCCGAGAGAATACGAGCGGCCTGCGGAAGGGACGGGGAACATTGACTACGAGACGTTCCGGCTGCTCACGATTGGCATGCGGGAAAGCGATGTGCTGACCCGTGTAGGAGCGCCTCGCTATCGGTACTCGCCGGGCTGCGATCTCAGCGTGACGACGAATACGGCCTTCCCCGGCGTCAACCTACCGCCCGTGGTCGTCCCACCGCTGCCGCCTCTGCCGAGCGTTATCAATCCGCCGCCGGTTCCGGCAATCCCTCCAGCGCTCGGTCCGGTTCCGGTAGGACCGGGTCCGTTTGCCGGTGGTACGACGGGTCCTGTACCGCCTTTGATCGGCTCTAGCTTGCCGGGGTCATTTGTGTCGTGTCCGAGGATCTACGTTTACTCGTTTAACAATGATGACAAGTGGTTGATCGAGCTGACCATCGTGGGTGGACAACTGACCAGGATTTTCGATTTCCGCCAGATACGCTAAGCTTCCGCTGAGCCGAGGATCACGTTGTCTCAGCACCCCCGCCGTATTCGATCTCGTGCACGGCGGGTTCAGTTACCAGTTACCGCACTATCATTTGCGAGTGTCCTACGCTTCTCATCTTGCTGTGCTCCTGAGTTTCTTATGGAGACAGCGGTGGAGCGGTACGCTTACTCGCCATATAGACGGCGAATACCAACGCGACGATCACCAGCACATTGACGCCGATATCCAACAGATACTGGTGAAAAACCTCTTGGGTAAGGTCCTTGGTATAGGCGGTGGCGGCCCCAGTCGTGAGAATTCGTCGAGTCGAAGCAATGATGCAGATATACAAAAACGGCTCGAGCGTGATGACATGAGTCTTGAGGAAATTGATGATGGTGCGGAACAACTCCAGGAGGATGACGACCAACAGCAGATCGTGGATCAAGGCGAGCACTGATGACAGCACTCCCACGGTGAATGTGGCAATGAACATATACCAGGCGTGGGCGAACACGATCATGCCGAGGACGAGAAAACTGAACCCCGCCGTGATGTAGCCCCAGCCATCGAGGGTCTCCATCACTCCGATCCATGGCGACCGCTTCTGATCTTCAATCATAGCGGCGGAGATTACCATACGATACTTAAGGGGTCAATGACGCCGCAACGTGGAATCCCGTTTGTGGGTGCCACGGCCCGTGTGTTAACGTCACGACATCGCAGCACAACCTTTCACTTGATGGCTGGTCTTTTCACGATCTCGCGCACCACGATCCTTTCGAGCCTGCTGGCACTCGCGCTCTCAGTCCCGGGCACGACGCCGGCCGAGTCCCCAGAGGAGCGAGAATTTACCCACGCCCGGCCTGGCTACACCTATCATTTCCCCTTCGACCATGGCAGTCATGACGGCTTTCAAACCGAGTGGTGGTACTACACCGGCCATCTGAAGGCGAACACTGGCCGGACGTTCGGCTATCAGCTCACCTTCTTCAGGCGCGCCGTCCGTCACGCGTCCGCCGCTGCAAATCCATCGCGATGGACGCTGCGGCAACTGTACTTCGCGCACTTCGCATTGACCGACGAGCAGCAAGGGAGTTTTCATTTTGCCGAAAGGATCTCGCGGGCGGGAATCGGAAAAGCGGGCGCCGACGCCACGCATCTGAATGTGTGGATTGCCGACTGGCATGCTGAAATGCAAGGCGAGGCGCATCTGCTGCGGGCCCGGAATGAAGACATCGCCGTGGCGCTCAACCTCACTCCTGAAAAATTGCCGATCGTGCATGGCCGCGAGGGTATCAGCCGCAAGGGAGACGCTGAAGGCGAGGCATCGCACTACTACTCCTTCACGCGCCTCCACACGGACGGCACCATCACCGTGGATGGTCACACCTTCACCGTGAGCGGCGTGAGTTGGATGGACCATGAGTTTGGCAGTAACCAACTCGGCGATGTCCAGGAGGGATGGGACTGGTTTTCGCTGCAAATCGACGACGGCTCGGAATTGATGGTGTACCGCATCCGTCGGCGCGACGGCTCGCTCGAACCGGCGTCGGGCGGGACCTGGATTCCGCGCCATGGCCCGGCAGTCCCGTTGAACCGCGAGGCCATTTCGATTGAGATTTTGGATCACTGGACATCGCCACAAAGCGGCGGGCGCTATCCCTCCCGATGGCGTTTGAATGTTCCATCAGTCCATCTGGCGATGGAGATTCGGCCGACCTTGGCGCAACAGGAGTTGGTCACGCAGGGCAGCACACAAGTCACCTATTGGGAGGGAAGCGTCACCGCGACAGGCACGCGCGATGATCGTTCCGTATCGGCCCTTGGCTATGCCGAGCTTACCGGTTATGCAACGTCTCTCCGAAAGCGTCTGTAGCTTGACTCCCCCTGCGGGCTTCCTTAGTGTAACGACTTTTGCACGCGAGGAGAATCCGTAATGGCCGTACTGTCGCGCCTATTGTTGTTGGTCGCAGTTCTCTTGATCACCGCGAACTGCGGGAGACAGAGCGATACGATCGTGGCGATCGCCCCGCATCCACGCAACCCCGATATCGCGTACGTTGCCACCAACGAATCGCTGTATAAAACACGTAACGGCGGCACGACCTGGAATAAGGTCACCACGGACCTCAGCAGCTTTCGGGTGCTCACGTTAGGCGTGGACCCGCACAGTCCTTCAAACGTCCTGGCAGGGACGATGGGCGATGCCGTCTACAAAAGCCCCGACGGCGGCCAGAGTTGGGGGCCCCACAATGCGGGCCTCAAAGAGCACGTGTCGGTCGTCAATCAATTCACCTTTCACCCCACGATACCGGACCTTATTTACGTGGCCACCACCGTCGGCGTGTTTCGATCGAAGGACGGCGGGCGATATTGGGAAGAGCGGATGCATGGAATGAAGGAAGTGCATTACGTCGTCACGCTCGCCATAGATCCGCAAAACCCCGACGTCATGTACGCCGGCACAACCGGAGGCGTGTATAAAACGAGCGATGCGACCACCAACTGGCAATTGGTCAACAACGGTCTTATCCCGAAAGAAAAGCTGGATGCCGCCATGGCGCTTGGCGTGAACAGTCTTGTTACGGACCCCCGGCGGCCCGGGACAGTCTATGCCGGGTCAACCAACGGACTTTTCAAAACCGTGGATGCGGGGTCGTCATGGACGCGGATCGAAAAGGGATTGGCTGATACCTATATCAGCGTTCTGTTGGTTGACCCCTCGACGCCTTCCCACTTATATGCCGGAACACGTAAAGGGGTACATAAGACGGTGGACGGCGGGGAATCGTGGGGCGAGGCCAACAAGGGATTGACGACCTTGAACATCAGAGCGATGGCTATCAGCCCGCTGGATCCTCAGATCTTGTTCGCCGGCACAAACGGAAGCGGGCTTTTCCAAAGCACCGATGGGGCCGCGACTTGGAAAGCCGTACACCTCACACCGACGCCCAAACCATTCCTCCCTTCCCCCGGCCAATAACCATTCAGAGGTCTGCTTTAGGCTCTGCGGGCATTTGAAGCATGTATCAGGCCTTAAAACACAGACCATATCTAGTGTTCATGCGGCTCTCGCCCGTAATTGAAACGTGAATCCTGGAAGTCCGCTTCAGAAAAGGGAGATCGGCTGGCCTCCCATTTTGCTTCTAAATCACAAGCACGCTTCGGTCGTTTTTCTCACTTTCATCGAAACACGTTAAATTTCCGCATCGAAATCAACCATCGATAATGAAAAGCATGAATGTAAAAAAAATCATTGACATGCTTTAAAGCATCTGCTACAAAAAACAAACGTGTTTTGCGTGTAGAGTATATGGAAGAGCTTAAAGATATCATCGTCGGCTTGGATCAACGGATTATTGCGTATAAATCCAGGCTTCAGGACCTTCAAAAGAAACGCGAAAAAATTGACGATGAAATCGCGACGATCAAGAAGTATCTCGAACTAGCGGAAACCCTCTATCGGGTCGAAGTCGACAAAGCGAAACTCGCCAGTCTCTCCAGTCAGATCGTTACGGATAGCGACAAAAGCCGCTCATCTCAGCTCATGGATGTCACCGACCAATCCCGGGAAATTCTGCTCGGCCGCTCCAAGTATGTCGGGATGAACGTCTCTGAGGCCGCGTACCAGATTCTACGCGAAGCGCGTGCGGCCATGCATGCCAAGGATATCTGCCACCGTCTGATCGAGGGGGGCCTTCGAATCAAAGGCAAGACCCCGGTCACTTCAATCGCCACATCACTCAAACGTGACCGCCGCTTCAGAAAAGTGGCGCCGAACACCTTCGAAGCGATCGAAGAAAAGCTGCAGGCTGTTTAAGATAAGCCATCTCAAGGGAGGAGGTGAGAGTTCATGCCCGCAAAGAAGAAGGCCGCCAAGAAAAAGCGCTAAGAAAAGGGACGAACGACTAGTGCCCCCAAGATTTTAAACACACATGATGGAAGGAGGTGAGGATTAATGCCTGCGAAGAAGAAAGCTGCGAAGAAGAAGAAATAAGTTTTCCCCTCTAGCATCGCGTGTTGGGGGCGAGGCCACTTGCCCCCAACATCCACCCCACGGAAATTTTCACAACCTCCTGAACAATGTCATCGAAAGTGACTGTCTGGGCATACTGATTTTAGTGACGCGGAGCTACTCCGTCTATGAGGATTGAGGAAGCGGTCTAATCGCGTTGAGGAGACGCGACAAGCGAGGGGAGCAGGTCGCTCACGCGGCCCGCGGGGACGAATGCATCGCCCGAAACGAGCATCCAGTTTTCCGGGGATTCGAGAATTTTTTCGACGAGCTTGGCATGAAGTGCATGGCCGGAACGGGAGGCGACGATATCACCGATAAAGGGGAGCCCAAGCAGGGACATGTCTCCGATCAGGTCCAGGATCTTGTGCCGGACGAATTCATCGCTGAAGCGCAGTCCATTCTTGTTCAGCAAACCATCATCCGAAAGAATCAGCGTATTCTCCAACGACCCTCCGAGCCCGAGTCCCGCTTCCCAGAGAGCTTCGACTTCGCGAAGGAACCCGAAGGTCCGTGCGGGAGCGATGTCTCGCACGAACGATTCCCGGGACGCCCGATATCGGTAGTCCTGTCGGCGAATCAACGGATGGGGGTAGTCAATCGTATAGCTAATGCTTGTTGAGGAAGCCGGACGAATCGAAATGGCCTTGTCCCCATCCCGAACTTCGATTGGCCGCACGATTTTCAGGTACGCCTGCCTTCGATTCTGAGACTCAAGGCCCGCGCCCAGAATCATTCGGACGAATTCTGCGGAGCTTCCATCGAGAACCGGCAGCTCAGGCGCATCCACCTCGATATACATATTGTCCACTTCGAGGCCGGTAGCAGCGGCCAAGACGTGTTCGATCGTGTGAACCTGAATGTTATCAACCCCCACAACGGTCGAAAGAAGGGCAGGCCGCAAATGTTTAATCGAAGCGGAAATCCCCACGCCGGGTTGGAGGTCTTTGCGGATAAAGACAAGACCTGTGTCAGGAGGTGCCGGGAGAAGATTCAAGGAGACCGGCCCACCTGAATGAAGCCCAACCCCCCTACAGGTGACCGGATGTTTGATAGTACTCTGAAGTCGCATGCGTTTCCGCCGTTTTCGTCTGTAGTCTCTATAATGCCTAGCAATCACAATGCCACCCTTTTACACGCGTCAAATCTATCCAAGCAATTGATTTTAATGCCTTAGTACAATCGATTAAGTCTTTTTGTCAGGCCGATCATGTGGCAAAAACACTGCAGCTGTGCGCTTTTAGGCTATCATCTCCCAGCTCTCGTATTCTCACCATACACCTATTTTCCAGTATGTTACAGTGACTTTAGTACTGGAGTACATCAGCATGGACGAGATCAATAAGAAGCTCGTTCAGAAGAAGGAGGCGTGGGCGGAGGCCAAACGGGGCTTGACGGAGGAAGGCGTCGCTCCTGACAGCCGGGTCCGCAACAATCGCCTCCCACCGGGACAACACACGACGAATGGTTGGCCGGTTTTGGATCTTGGCGTGCATCCTTCGGTCTCGTTGAAAGACTGGACGCTGACCGTGGGCGGCCCAATCGAACGGCCCCTCGTTTGGAGCTGGGAAGAGTTTCTCAGCCAGCCGCGCGTTCGAACGGTGTCTGATTTTCACTGCGTCACGTCCTGGAGTACATTCGATAACCCGTGGGAAGGCGTGAGCTTTCGCCATCTCATCTCGATAGTCCGACCGTTTCCCACTGCTCGCTTCGTGCTGTTCAGCTCTTACGACAGCTATACCGTCAACCTTCCACTTGACGCCTGCGATGATGACGATGTGCTAATGGTGGACACATGGAAAGGGCTGCCGCTGACCAAGGAACACGGCGGTCCAGTGCGCGTCATCGTGCCGAAGCGCTATGCCTGGAAAGGCGCCAAGTGGCTGAAGACCATCACCTTTGCGGAAGAAGACAAGCCTGGCTTTTGGGAAGTTCGTGGGTATTCGAATACGGCCCTGCCGTGGGAAGAGGACCGGTACGGGTATTAGGCTTAGGACCTTCAGGCATTCGGATCGAGCGCGATCAGGCCCTTTCGAATCGCCAGAATGGCCGCCTGCGTGCGGTCATACACCTGCAGCTTATGGAAGATGTTGCGGACGTGATTCTTCACCGTCTTTTCGCTCAGGTCCAGGTCGTTCGCGATCTCTTTATTCGTCTTCCCGTCCGCCACGAGCCGGAGCACCGTAATCTCGCGTTCCGTCAGGTCATGTTCGGTTCTTGCGGGTTTCTTGCCCTTCCCTTCCGACAACAGTGAAAACTCGGCAAGGATCTTGCTCGCCACGGAGGGGTGGATCAATGACTCGCCTTTGTAGATAGAGCGGATCGCGGAGATGATCTGGGAGGACTCCGAGTCCTTGAGCAGATACCCCGTGGCGCCCGCCCGCACGAGGTCGAAGATGTATTTCTCCTCGTCATACATCGTCAGGGCGACGACCCCGATATGCGGAGACTCCCGCTTGATCGCCCGGGTCGCTTCCACACCATTCATGCGCGGCATGCTGACGTCCATCAGAATGACGTCAGGAGACAACTCGCGCGCCTTTTCCACGGCCTCTTGACCATCGCGCGCCTCGCCGACGACCTCGAGATCCTCGCTCTCCCGCATGATGGCGACCAGGCCTTCCCGCACGACGCGGTGGTCATCCGCGATCAGGACCTTAATTCGCTCCACGCTGCTGTGCCTCCTCGCGCGTAATGGGGAGATCCACCAGGACTTTGGTGCCGGTCCCCTTTCGTGATTCCACCTTGGCCATGCCACCCATGAGGCGGGCCCGTTCCACGAAGCCCTTGAGCCCAAAAGACTGCCACTTCGTTGGATCTTGCGACACCGCCTCCATGTCGAACCCGATTCCGTCGTCTTCGATTATCGCCCTCATGTGACCGTCCGTGAACGCCAGCTCGATCACGACGTGGCCGGCGCGCGCGTGCTTCTGAACGTTGCTCAACGCCTCTTGGACGATACGAAACAGCATGATTTTGGATTTCGGCGACAGGATGGACTCATCGCCCGACACGTGAAACTTGGTGTGGACGCGCGACTGCGTCTCATAGGACTTCAGGTACGCCTTGAGCGCGGGGACCAGCCCCATGGACTCGAAATAGAGCGGCCGCAGATTGAAAATCACCTGCCTCGACTCTTCGATCGCGGCCTTGAGTTGAGATTTTGCATCGCTCAGAAGGTCGAACGAACGGGTCGGATCGGAAAAAATAAGGCCCCGGCACAGATCCAACTTGAGATTGATGCCGACGAGCGTCTGAACCAGGCCGTCATGGATGTCGCACGCGATCCGACTCCGTTCTTCGGTCACCGCCGATCCGGCTTCCTTGACATAGAGTTTATACAGGTCCTGGTATTTTTTGAGATACCGCTTGATATCCACGTTGGCTCGGACGCGCGCCTCGATGAGTTGCCACATGAACTTGGCACTCGCGCCGCCGATGACCGCAATCCCGACGCGATCGAATTCCGCAAGGGTTTCCTCCACCTCAGCGTCTCCGGTGACATCAATGATGAGATCCACCTCTTCCGAATCCAGCAAGTCGCGGTAGTCTCGAGTGACGGGAATGCCATAGCGCTTGGTGAGTCGAAGGCCGGGAGCCTTCGGATTGATTTCGGCGACGCCGACGATCTGCACCAATGGGTCGGTCGCAAGGATGGTCAACAACGCGGACCCGCCCTCTCCGGCGCCGATCAATGCCACGCGCGTGACCGCCGGCGAGGACCGCGGAACGGCGCCACGCCGGCTCCTTGCGCGAAGGCTGCGGGTAGAGGGCTTAGCCTTGGCCATGGATGCCATGCTCCTGTGACGAAGAGAAACCGTTCCCGGAGGGATGAGCACGACGGACGGGTTTATCGCTCGGGCGGGCTCTGGCCTCGCTCTCGAACCAACA
Source organism: Nitrospirota bacterium (assembly GCA_005877815.1). Lineage (GTDB taxonomy): Bacteria > Nitrospirota > Nitrospiria > Nitrospirales > NS-4 > NS-4. Next base: position 4,195 of record VBOG01000052.1, on the reverse strand, counting down.
GTTTCACTTCGTCCATGAACTGCTCAACGTCCTTGAATTCTCGGTAGACGGAGGCGAAGCGAACATAAGCGACTTGATCGAGTTGATGGAGCGCATTCATGACTTCTTCGCCGACCGCCCGGCACTGGACCTCGGTCTCGCCGCGCTCCTGAATGCGCTTTTCGATCTTATCCGCGATCACTTCCAGAGTCGCAATACTGATGGGCCGCTTCTCGCACGCTTTCCTGAGGCCGGCGAGAACCTTTGCACGGTCGAACGGCTCGCGACGCCCGTCCTTCTTGATGATCATCGGAAGAACCTCATCCACGCGCTCATATGTGGTGAAACGCCGCTTGCATCCCAGGCACTCCCGGCGCCGTCGGATAGCCTCGCCTTCTTTGGCCATCCGAGAGTCGACCACTTTGTCTTCAGTGTGACTGCAAAACGGGCATCGCACCTGGTTGGGGTCCTACCTTATCGGTATTCGTGAAAGACGGGAAACTTGCCGCAGAGCGTCCGCACGCGGGTCCGGACGAGTTTACGGACGGCCATGTCCTTGGGGTGCGTCAAGACCTTGTCGATCGATTCGGCAATCTCTTCCATCTCGCCCTCGCGCATGCCGCGCGTGGACACGATCGGCGTGCCGAGCCGGATCCCGCTGGCCACGGCCGGCGGCTTCTCATCATAGGGAATCGCGTTCTTATTCACCGTGATCCCCGCCTCGTCCAACGCCACTTCGGCTTCCTTCCCGGTGATGCCCTTGGAACTGACATCAACGAGCATCAGATGGTTGTCGGTCCCTCCTGAGACAACCCGAAATCCGCGCTTTTGCAGCCCGTTTGCCAGCGCCTTGGCGTTGTTGACCACCTGCTGTTGGTACAGCGTAAAGCCCGGCATTTGCGCCTCTTTGAGCGCGACGGCCTTGGCCGCAATGATATGCATCAGGGGGCCACCCTGAAGCCCCGGAAAGATCGCTTTGTCCACGCCCTTGCCATGCTCGGCTTTGCACATGATCATCCCGCCGCGGGGGCCCCTCAGTGTTTTGTGAGTGGTCGTCGTGACGAAGTCCGCATAGGGCACCGGATTCGGGTGCAGGCCGGCGACGATCAGCCCGGCAATGTGGGCGATGTCCACCATGACGTATGCTCCCACGACCCGCGCGATCTCCTGGAACTTCGGGAAGTCGAGAATCCGAGAATAGGCGCTGGCGCCGACGACGATCATCCGCGGGCGGCATTCTTCGGCGACCTTACGGACCGCGTCGTAATCAATGCGTTCGGTGGTCCGATCCACGCCATAAAAAAACGAGCGATAGAGGATGCCGGAGGAGCTCACCCGACTGCCGTGGGTGAGATGCCCGCCGTGAGCGAGATCCATACCGAGGATCGCATCGCCGGGCTTGAGCACGGAAAAATACACGGCCATGTTCGCTTGAGAGCCGGAGTGTGGTTGAACGTTGACGTGTTCCGCACCAAACAGTTGCTTCGCCCGTTCGATCGCCAGGTTTTCGACGACATCCATGTATTCGCAGCCGCCGTAGTATCGCCGCCCCGGATATCCCTCCGCGTACTTGTTCGTCATGAGGGAGCCTTGCGCGGCAAGCACGGCAGGGCTGGCGAAATTCTCGGAGGCGATCAACAGAATTTTCTCCCGCTGCCGCCGGCCTTCCCGACGGATGGCCTCGTACACCTGGATATCCGTTGTCCGAAGCGGACTCGCCATACGTCTCAGCTTTCCCGGACAGGAGCGGCGGCAATGGGCGCTTCCGGTTCGACGGGGGCTTCCGCTTTCACCACTGACACCTTCACCTCAGTCGTCACCTGCGAGTGCAGTTTGATGGACACTTTCACGAGGCCGAGTTCCTTGATGGGATGCGGAACATGGATCTTGCGCTTATCCACTTCGATGCCCTGAGCCGCCAGGGCCTCCGCAATGTCCTTTGTCGTCACGGACCCGAAGAGTTTGTCGTCCTTGCCGACGTTGACGGTAATCGTGACCGGCGTGGCGCTCACCTTCTTGGCATAGTCCTCAACCAGAGCTTTTTCCTTTTTGGCCTTTTCCCCGATGACCCGCTTCGCATGTTCTATCGCCTTGAGATTGCGGCTGGTCGCCTCCACCGCCTTATTCCGGGGGAGCAGAAAGTTCCGGGCGTAGCCTCGGGCTACCTCCAAAACATCTCCAATATTTCCCACTCCATCCACGTCTTCCCGCATGATGACTTTCATTGGAAACTCCTTTAGTGAAGCCGGAATCCTACTAGACGGCACGAATGAAAGTCAATGAAGCCGCGGCTTGTGATTGCCGTCCCGCTTGGCTACAATACGAGTGAAAATCACGTGTATGGCTTTACTCTTCCGCCTTGTATCCACACTTGCGCTCGCAGTATCGCTTAATGACATATCGGCATCATCTTTAAGCGCGGCCGGCTCCCCTTCTGAAGTGCCCGCGCCCTTCGACCCGTTGACGCTGAACATTCGAATGACTGCCCAAAATCTTCATCCGCCCGCCCACCTCGTGAAACAATCCTGGCATCTTGAGGGTTACCGTCTGGGCCGGCTCGGCCCGCAGTCGCCGAGAGGCGCCATCATTGAAGACGACGCGCACCAGCGGCTTTTGATCTTAACGGCCACGGCGGAACAGGATGAGGTCATGGTCTACAGGCTGGGGGAGCTGCCATTTGACGTCTCGCCTCGGTTGATGCCAACCGTACAGGCCGCCCGTGATCGGCGTTGCCATGACCGCCGCATGGATCCAGCCGGCGAACTCGGCTGTCTCGCCCTCTGCCTGCTGGAGAATTTGCAGTGAAGGCGCTCGATTTGATTTCCATCCTGCTGCGCCTCCTTGATGAAGAATCAGGCGCTCAGAACCCGGCAGGGCTGAGCCTTTCCGTCCGCCACCGTCTGGAAGACATCCTGCATCGCCATACCGCCTACTACTTCGGTCCGGCGGATCGCCTGGGGCCGTGGGTCGCGCCGGAAATCCCGGTCACGGACCCCGCACTCCGCTCGACCGTGATGACGTCGGTCCTGACGACCATCTGGGATCCCGATCCGCGCGTCCGCCGCAGCAAGCTCGCGTCAACGATGACCGAACTCATCAAAGGCAACAAACGTATTCTCATCGTATCGGCCGACAATCAGAGTCTCGATCAAGCACTCCTCGCGGCCGCGAAAAACCTCCGGGGCGCCGGCCTCCAGTACCGAAGCTTTCTCTGCCGTTACGAGCCACCCGTGTCCGCCGGCGAAGGCGGGATCAATTTGAGAGACCTCAGCTTCGACGCACAGATGTCGTCGTTTCTCGGGAAATCCCAATCGGACAAAGCCGGCCTTCGCCGGAAGCTCGAGCGATACCTCGAACTCTCGCCGATTCTCCATTACAAGGCCGAGAAGCAAAAGGACCTCGACGAAGTGCGGAATCTCGAATGGCGTTTGCTCTCGGCGCTCGGCGACACCCAGGCAAAGATCAAGAGCCTCCAGGACACGCTTGCCGTCTATGACCGATTGCCGTTGTGGCACCGGGTGGGCATGCAGGTCGTAGGCAGCAACGTCCCCAACATCAAGGAAAACTGCGTGCTGTATGAGGCTCAAAAACAGGAATATCTCGGCGAATTGGAGATCGTCCAAGGGCGCATCAACGAGCTCAAACCGGAGGCCTTTGTAGAACCCGACATGCGTCCCGAGTACGAAGACCTCAAGGATGAAATCCAGCGACTGGGGGGGGTGGAGCGCGTGCGGGATGTCCTCGCGACGGAAGAGCACACGACCCGGCGGCCGTTCCTTCAGGCGAAGCGCGTGATCGCGGTCACGGCAGCGAAAGTCGCCTCCGATGAAATCTTCATGCCGCTCAGGTTCGATGCGCTCCTCGTAGACGAAGCGGCGCGTGTGCCGCTCCCGCTCCTTTTGATCTGTGCCTGCATGGTGCGGGAACGGATCGTCCTGTGCGGCGACGCGCAAGAACTTCCCGTTCCCCGGCCCACCTCGTCTGGGACGCCGTTCGGCTGGCCGGTGGCACTCTCCCCGGCAGCAGCCCCCGCAAAAACATCCGCGTAACCAAGAGGAGAGAGGGCAAACGATTATTTCGGGCAGGGATATGGAAAGGATGCTTCAGGAGGCGCCGGAACAACCAGATGCACGGTGCAGGTCGAGCGTTCTTCCGTCAACTGCCGGTTTGAACTGTAGGTGATCTCTTCCATGCGGGACGACGGCCCGTAACGGAT
>VBOG01000051.1 GCA_005877815.1 Nitrospirota bacterium | reverse complement strand
TCCTGTCATTCCAGTATGACCTGCCGACCGGCCCGGCCATCGTCCTCCTGGCCACCGCCGTGTTCTTCCTCTCGGTCGCGTTCTCACCGAAGCGGAGAGTATCGACGACAGCCTGAAGTTTCAGAGCGGGTCCTGCCGCCGTACTACCCAAACGTGCTCGTCCATCGCAGGCCGCTTCGCGAATGCCGAGGCGGGCATAATGGGCAATTCGCATTCGCTTGGCGGAGGGTGGAGCAGGCGGGTGGAATGGGCCGTCGAAGATCCGCCCAACGCCGCTGTGCTCCGTTTGGTTCCCTGCCGCGTCACCCGCCGGGTCTTCCTGGAACCTAGCGAACGGTGGCGCGTAGGCTCATTGCACCCACCCACCCGTCGCCGGCCAAGACGGCTTTTGTCCCGTGGCCATCGTCCGCCGCCGCATTCGCGAAGCAGCTGGGATAGCCGGGCGCAAGGGCTGCTGAGCGACAGGACCCGTTCGATTTCAGCAAGCGTTGAGACCCGGAGCGCGTGGGCGGTCCTCGGGCGCGCCGATCCAGTTCTTGACGAGTTCCACCATACCGGGCGGCTCGTCAAGAATCACGTCGAGAAGCAGCGCAATCTCCGGTGCACTGATCGCATGACTCGGAGCGAGATACCAACGCGGCATCACTTTGCGGGCGTCCACATCCACCGGCTCGTAGTATCCGCTGATGTCGCCATTCTGATAGGCCTCGTCCAAGCGGTCCAGAAAACCTTCGATCGCGTCCCAGTCCCAACGGCGGCCCAGCCGGTCGGTCGTCTCGAGTCTATTCCAGATCGCCCATCCGACGAACACGCCCCACGTTTCATTCAGCGCATCCCAGCCTTCGCTTTCGGTCAGGCGCCGCGGCTCGACGCGGCTCTTATGTTGGCGGCCTTTCTGCGGAGGACCGACGACGACTTCCACCATCGTGTAACGGCAGGTCAGCAGGCGTTTCGCCTCGGCATGAAGGCGAGCGCCGCGTGGGTCCATCTTCGGCGTGCTGGCGGCAAAGTCCACGTAATCGAAGTACGCGTGGAACAGCTCGTGATAGATTGTGGCCAGGTCCTGGCTGGCAATCTCCGCCACGGGGCGAAACCGTCGGCCTTGGCCTTCGACGGACAGATTTGTGTGAAAGATCATGCGGTGGCCGTCAGGATGGTACTCAGCCGCGGCGTTTTTGAGTTCCCCGAAATGCAGCTTGACGAATTCCACCGGCAACAGACGCAGGAATGTAGACGGCAATCCCATCCGGACCAGCCCGGTCACGAGCCGACGCCATTCTTCCTGGGAATCGGGGACCGGTGCAGACCAGGCGAAGACGGGGACCAGCAGGAAGATCAGAACAACGGCCCTAATCGCGAAGGCCATCTTGCTCGGTCAAGGCCCATGTATCCAGGCAGTCGTAGCGCACCTCATCCAAAAATCGCGTGGGCTTGGAGAGAATCATGCCGGACGCGCGATCATACACATTCACGGGGTAGGTCAAATAGAGATTCTCTTTGGCCCGGGTGATCGCGACGTAGAACAGGCGGCGCTCCTCTTCCAGATCCTCTTCTGCGGTGAAGGAATAGAGGGAGGGGAATTTACCGTCGAGCGTCCAGATGATGAACACGCTATGCCATTCCAGGCCTTTCGCCGAATGGATCGTGGACAAGATCAAGCGCTCCTCATCACGGTCTGGAGCCTCCACATCCACGACGCTTTCGTTCGGAGGTTCCAGGGTCAGGTCCGCCAGAAAGGACTCCAGCCGGCCATAACGCTCCGCAATGGTGGCCAGATGCTCCAAATCCTTGACCCGTTTCGGGTGATCGTCATACTGGCGCCGCAGGATCGGCAGGTAGTAGCCATAGACCGTCGTCACTTGCTCGGCGGGCGTCATGGTGTCGCCGCCCCCCACGTCTTCCAGAACGCAGGCCAGTTCTTTCAAGCCCTGCGCGCTGACGCCGGTTCCCGTGGCCGCCGCCTTGAGCACATCCAAGCCGTTGCTTCCTTCCCTGAAAATCGCGCCGATCAAATTTTGACTCTTCTTTGGACCGACGCCCTCCACGAGGGTCAGCAGTCGGTTCCAGCTCACGGCATCACGGGGATTTTGGATGACCCGCAGATGCGCAATCATGTCCTTGACGTGCGCCGTTTCGATAAATTTGAACCCCCCGCGTTTGACGAACGGCACATTGCGGCGGGCCAACTCGATCTCCAGGTCGAAGGAATGAAAGCTGGAGCGGAACAAGACCGCGATCTCACTGAGGGGCACCCCTTCCTCCCGCAGCTCCATGATTCGTTGCGCCACGAATCGCGACTGCGCATTCTCATCCACGCCCTTGGCCAGCACGGGCGTGGGGCCGTGCTGCTTTCGTGTAAACAGCTTTTTGGGATATTTCTCCGCCGCCAGACTGATGACCTCGTTGGCCAGCGTCAGGATCGGCTGCGTGCTCCGGTAATTTTCCTCCAGCTTGAAGAGTTGGGTCCCGGGAAAGAGTTTCGGAAAGTCCATGATGTTTCGGAAGGTCGCTCCGCGGAAAGCGTAGACGCTCTGCGCGTCGTCCCCCACCGCCATCACATTGTCATGCGTAAACGCCATCCCGCGAACCAGTTCGAGATCCGCCGGCGAACGTGCTCGTCCGACGCCAGCAGCTCCCGCAATCGGGAGAGCAGATCGTCGTAGTCCACCAGCAGCCGCTGCCGCTTGTACGCGTCGAAGGCGCGCTGGAGTTGTTGCAGGTCCTCGATCTCCTCTTCGAACTGCGGGAACTCCTGCAAGACGACATCTTCCACCGGCAGCAGCTTGTTGGCGGCCTTGCTGAAGATCTCATTGAGGGTGTTCTTGCGCGGAAAATGCCGCGCCTTGTCATGCAGACCATGCTGCGTCCGCAGAAGATTGATCACATCTTCCGAGTCGCCGCGATCCAGGATCGTAAACCCAGGCTCAAGACCGATCGCCCTGCCGTACCGCCGCAGCAGCATATTCGCGACGGAATGAAACGTCCCCCCGGTGACGCTCTCGCTCCGTCCGCCGATCAGGAGACCGACGCGCTGGATCATCTCTTGCGCGGCTTTGCGCGTGAAGGTCAGCAGCAGAATGCTTTCGGGCGGGATGCCGGATTCGATGAGCCGCGCCACACGATACACGAGCGTCCGGGTCTTGCCGCTCCCGGCGCCCGCGATCACCAGCACGGGTCCTTCCAACGCGCAGGCCGCGGCCAGTTGGCCGGGATTCAGCTCGGCGTCATAATCGAGGGAGAATTTCGGCGGAACGGGATCGCCGGGATCGCGCTTGAGAATGTAGGATTTCATGAATGCATCATTATAGCAGGAGCGTTCAACACGGAGCGATGGGCGTTTGAAAAAAAACGCGCCTCTGGTAGACTCCGGCCTTCGATGCAACCCGTTCCCCTTCCTCTCGCAATGGCCGCGTGCCTGGCCTGTACCTTCGCCTTGCCTGGCTGCACTTCGCCGCAACGGGCCACCTCAGAACCCGCCGTCGTCGCGCCGGCCACCACGTCCGTTACGCAAACGCGTGCCCAGTATCTCATGGGCACGATTGTCGACATCACGGCCGTCGCCCCGACGGAAGCGGCGGCGCAAGCGGCATTGACAGCAGGCTTCGAGGAGATCCGCCGGCTCGAGCAGATGCTCAGCACCTGGATCGATACGAGCGAACTGTCGCAGGTGAATCGGGCAGCCGGACACTCGCCGGTCCAGGTGAGCGCCGAGACCTTCGAACTGCTGACGATCGCGCTCGACATCGCCGCGCAGACCGACGGCGCATTCAACATTGCCATCGGCCCTGCCGTCCGGCTCTGGCGGGTGACGGAGGCCCAGCGGGTGCCGTCCGACATCGAGCTGGCCATCGCCGGTCAATATGTGGACTACCACATGATCCAACTCAATCCGGCCGAGAAGACCGTATATCTGGAAAAACCCGGCATGCAGATAGACGTCGGCGGCATCGGCAAGGGATTCACCGCCGAAAAAGTAGCGGCGGTCATGCGGCGAAACGGCGCGACCGGTGCCCTGATCGCGGTGTCCGGGGATTTCCGCATCTTCGGCCGGCGCGCGGACGGCAGTTCGTGGCCGGTGGGCATTCAGCACCCGCGAAAGCCAGGGCACCTTCTGGCCACGATTGACTCCACGGACGAAGCCGTATCCACTTCAGGCGATTACGAACGATTTTTCCTCAAGGACGGCGTACGCTACCATCACATCCTCGATCCTGCCACGCTCAAGCCGGCGCGGCTTTGCCAAAGCGTCACGATCGTCGCGGATAATGCCACGCTGGCCGACGGATATGCGACGGGCATCTTTGTCCTGGGACCGGTGCGAGGCCTCGCGCTCGCAGAGCGTCTCAGACTCGGGGCCGCCATCGTGGACGCCGACGGACGTCTGAACGTGTCCAACCGGCTCGCGCAGCGACTGAAATCGCCATAGCGCGCCCATCTCCTCGCAAGAGGCGCGTCTGACCCTTCCGGAAACCTTGCATTTCCGCAGGTATTTCTGTACAGTGCCTCACGTGGCATCGAAGGACAGCAGCATTTGAACTGCCAGATTCCGCTCCCCGCCAGACCAAACCATCTTCCTCCTTCTCTCTCTCGTCTTTGGGAAGTCGCTCACAACCTCTGGTGGAGCTGGCATACTGAGGCCCGGTCGTTGTTCGAAAACCTGGACCGGACGCTCTGGAAGCTCACGTCCCATAATCCTGTCAAATTGCTGCGCGAGTTGAGCCCGGAACGGGCCCACGGCGCCTCGACCGACCCCGGCATTCTCCGCCAATACAAATCAATGCTTCTTTCATTCGACGGCTACATGAACGCCCGCGACACGTGGTTTGCCAAGCAGTATCCCGATCAGGGCGAGAGTCTCATTACATATTTTTCCGCAGAGTTTGGCCTCCATCAATCCATTCCCATCTACAGCGGCGGTCTTGGCATTCTGGCCGGCGACCACTGTAAGGAGGCGAGCGACCTCGGGTTGCCTCTGGCGGGCATCGGCTTTCTCTACCCTCAGGGCTATTTTCACCAACGGATCTCCGCCGACGGCTGGCAACAAGCCCGGTATGAACCGTTCGAGGCGACCGACGCCCCGATCCGTCCCGCCCTCCTTCCGAACGGCGAACGCCTGCTGATCCAGGTCCCGTTGGATGGCCGGATCATTGACGTCGCCATCTGGCAGGTCTGCGTGGGACGGGCATCGCTCTATTTAATGGACACCGATGTCGAGTCCAATGCCCCGTGGGATCGCGAACTCTCCGCCCGGCTGTACGGCGGCGACCAGGAAATGCGCATTTTGCAAGAGATCGTGCTGGGAATCGGAGGCGTCCGGACAATCCGGGCCCTTGGTCTCCGTCCGACGGTCTGGCACGTCAACGAAGGGCACGCGGCCTTCCTTACGCTCGAGCGCCTCCGGGAATTCCGGGTATCCGGAATGGGATTTGAAGAAGCCATCGAAGCGGTTCGCAGCTCCAACGTCTTCACCACGCATACGCCGGTTCCCGCCGGACACGATGCCTTTCCGTTTCACTTGATGGAAAAATATTTCACCACGTTCACGGAGCAACTGGGCATCAGCCGCGAACAGTTCCTGCAGCTCGGATGCGCGCCCGGCGGCAACGATGCCGCGTTCAACATGACGGTCCTGGGCCTTCAAATGAGCGGGTTTCGAAACGGCGTCAGCGTGCTGCACGGCGAGATTTCTCGCCGCATGTGGCGGCACCTCTGGCCCGAGATCCCCGACTCCAAAGTGCCGATCACGTCGGTCACGAACGGCATTCACCTGCCGACATGGATAGCCCCCGAAATGCGTCAACTGTATGCCAAGTACCTCGGCCCCGGATGGGAATCGCGCCAGGACGATCCCGCCGTCTGGGAACGGATCGGCGAGATACCTGATGCGGATCTATGGAATACCCGGCTCGCCCTGAAGCGCAAGCTGCTCGGCTATATCAACGAGGGCGCGAGGCGCCACTGGATCGACGGCCGCATGGACCCTTCCCAGGTCCTCGCCTCGGGCACGCTGCTGGATCCGGATGCGCTAACGATCGGCTTTGCGCGCCGTTTCGCTACCTACAAACGCGCGACCTTGCTGTTTCGCGATTTGGAGCGTCTCAAGCGCTTATTGCAAGACCGCTGGCGCCCCGTTCAGATCATCTTCGCGGGGAAGGCCCATCCGGCCGACGAGCCCGGCAAATATTTTATTCATGAGGTGTACAAGCTCGCGCGCGACCATGGCATCGGCGGGCACATCGCGTTCGTGGAAGAGTACGACATCCACACGGCCAAGTTCCTGATCCACGGCGTAGATGTCTGGCTTAACACGCCGCGTCCGCCGCTTGAAGCGTGCGGGACCAGTGGGCAGAAGGCGGCCCTGAACGGCATTCCACACCTCAGCATCCTCGACGGGTGGTGGGCGGAAGGGTACAACGGCGGCAACGGCTGGGCCATCGGAGGCCGGGAATTCAACCCAAACGCCGAGGTTCAGGATGCCGCCGACGCCGAGACATTGTTCAAGATTTTAGAAGAGGAAGTGGTGCCGCTCTACTATCAGCAGGACGCCGACGGCGTGCCGAGAGGCTGGATCAGCATGGTGCGCGAAACTATCCGGAGCATCAGCCCCCGCTTCTGCGCCCGCCGGATGGTGCGGGAATACACGGAACAACTCTACGTGCCGGCCAGCCAGCAGCGACTCTCGTTCCGCTAAGTTTCCTTTTTTCCGCCCTCCGGCAGCTTGATCTTGACCACAATCGTCGCCTCTGTTTCGCGTTCACCGTTGCGCGCTACGATCGTCGTCTCCCCGCTGCCCACCGCCGTCACCATGCCGTTCGCATCCACCGTCGCGACATCCGTGTTCCGGCTGACATAGGTCGTCCCGTAGACCTTCGCGGAGATAATACGGACCGAGCCATCGGGGAATTCGCCGATGACCTGCAAGGGGTGTTTCTCGCCAATGGTTTCAAGCACCAATTTCCGTTGGTCGGCATGGACCCGGAATGAGATCAACGGCAGGACCGGCGGGAGCTTGACCTCGACTTTCACCTCCGCCGTGCTGATCACGTTCTTGCTGTTGATGCTGCGCACGTCAATTTCAATCGGTCCCCATGCGTCGCCCCGCAATTTGATGTGTTGCTCGAAGAAGCCCGTCGCATCGTTATATTTCATCGCATCTTCGGACGAGCCGAGGTAGACGCGCACGATGTCATCGGCGGGGCTGGGCCTCACCTGCACAACCACTTCCGAGCCGATGGGAAGCACGTCGCCGTTCTTGGGAGACACGATTTCAACGGCGGCGGCGGGAATGGAGAAAGAGAAGAGCGCGAGACAGGAGGCAAGGCAAAACGCGGAGGCTCTCTGCATGCTCAACGATAACCGAGAACCACGAAATCGGTCAAGTCACCTATAGCTCTTGGATGAATCGCGCGGCGTAGGAGCGGACGTCGTGGCCGTTCAGCACGTGAAATCGGCGCAGGCGATCTACCGTCTGACGCGAGAACCGCGACAATGGAATGGGAATGAGGCGCTTGTGAAAGGTTCGCGCAAGCCGCCGCCAGCGGGACGTCGGCAGCACCGGGGACACGACGACGATGTGAGGCTCGCGCGAATGCATCAGCGCGCCCGCGAGTAACCGCTCCTCCATCGTCCCGGCGAATGCCAGCCGCGGGTCCGACCAGATATCGAGGATCGGCCGCGGCGGAAACAGAAACATCGCGCCGCCGTACACGGCCTCTCCGATGCCCGGCCCGACGAGATTCTCGCCGAACGGCGTGGCGTAGAAGCACAGCGTGGATTCCTCCCGGTGCTCGGCGAACCAGGTCGCACGCCAGGAATATTTTCCGGGATCGGCCGGCGTGTCGAACAGGAACACCACGACTTCGATGTTGCCGCGGGTGGGAGGAATCTCCTTCACGTAGAGTTCCTTCTTGTGCCAGTGCCGCAAGGTTTCCCGGAGGTCGATGCCGTCGCGGATCGAGGTGGTGAACTTCTCGGCGCGCGCGAGGTCCGCGCCAAGCAGCGCCTTCGCCTGTTCCCGCACATGGAGGTTGAACGATTCGATCCTGGCATCTTCTGGAGGCCAGGAGCATTGGCCGAGCGGATTCCACCGCTGGGCCCAGTCCTTCCGCTTCATCGGCGTCGGCTTGGGGCGCAAGTGGAGTGTGCGCCACGCCCGCGGCGGCCCGGGCAGCCGGTTCTTCATCCGTACCCTCGCGCCGTCCGGCAGCTCTGCCTCTTCGAGCCCGAACGAAAGACTTTCGAGCGACGTCCCCGACCATTCCTCCCGGGACAGGACGGCCACTCCCCGATAATCTTTTGCGGTTTCGATCAGCGTCACGGCAAATCCGTCTCCACCGATCTGCTGCGCGGCGGTGACAAGCGTGTAGAGATCCGGCGTCAGCCGTCGATCCAGCAACGCCAGATTCCTGACGTACTTCAGGAAAATCTGCAGGCGGTACGGAGACATCCAGTCATGTTCCTTACGCTCGGCTGTCCAGCGCGAGCGCGTCTCCAACAGCAGCTCCTTCACGCCGTCGATCGAAAGATGCCGGTCGGACCGCGCCTGCGCCCGGCGCTGCTCATACAAAGCGGTGATGAACGGGAGTTCTCCCAGCACGAAATACAGGCTGGCCTCCGTGACGCCGAACGTCTGTGGAGCGGATACTCCGGGCTCTTCCGGCATGTAGCTTTTACGCTCACGATAGGCGTCCCGTACGTACGGCCAATCCTGCACCGGACAGAGACACAGGATGTCGTGATAGTCGAGTTCCAACTCGTGCAAGCGGAACGCGATCCATGCAATACGGGATTCCCGTTGACTCCCTTCCGCAGGGGGCGCCAGGACGGTGAGCGATGCGGCGGCATAGGCGGCGGCCGAGACTGACTTGAGCAGGTATGGGTCGGGCGCATGGGTCGGGTCCGGTTCATAGCTCCTGACGTCGCGGTCGAGATAAGCGCGATCAACCCCTTCCGCCGTCGCCACGCGGATGCTCATGATGACCGGTTGGCACGGGTCAATCGGAACGTAGTTCGCCTCTGTCTCGTTTTCACGCACCGTCACGACCGACACGAACGGCAACGCCGAGACCGCCGCTTCGACGGCGTCTTGCAGAGAAGGAGACAGCGGCACTGCCAGGCAATCGTACCGACCGGCCGTGAGTGTTTCACGGACTTCCTGCGCCATGTCGCCATTGGCATGAACGATCGGCAGCATCGTGATGTGCGGCGAGAGCCTGAGGGCTTCTTCGACTGCCGGTGAGGGCATCGTACGCGTGACCTAACGATCGGGATGCAGCGGGTTGTCGCCCTCGAAAAAGAAATCGCCCAGGCCTCTGAGCGGGCCCTGGTCGCCCAAGGCCCGCGTCCGCTTGCGGGAGAGTGCGGCCAGATCCTGGGCCTCCTCCCCGAGCACCAGCACGAGCGCCTCGCGCCACGCCGTGTCCTTCGAGAGCGGATGCGCGGGATCCTGTCCCATCCGCTTCAGCGCATATTGGAGGACGTGGATGCCATCGCGGATGGAAAAATCCAGATCGAGTTTGTGGGCGTCCTGGAGGAAGCCGACGGTCAGCGCCAGCAGTTCCGCCGGGGCGAACGGCAGATGGTAGCTGAGGATCGCCAGTTCATCGTCCCGCTCGGGAAAGCCCAGATGCAGCGTCGGCTGGAGCCGGGACATGATATAGTCCGGCACTTCATACGTCGAGGCATCTTCATTCATCGTGACGCACGCACGAAAATTTTCAGAGGCCTTGATTTGAATCCCCGCCACGATGGATTCCACGAACCGCCGGTGATCGAGCAAAGGGGCCAGGGACGCCCAGGACTTTTCATTCATACGATTGCCTTCATCGAGCACGCAGACGCCTCCGCTCAACATCGCACTCACCAGCGGTGAAGCGTGATAGGCGATCTTTCCCGATTCGGCAAGCACCGGCGTCACCAGCAGGTCTTCGGGGCGGGTATCTGCGGTGCATTGGAAGATAAACAGGCGTTGTTTGCGCGTCTGCGCCGCCGCCATCGCCAATGTGGTTTTGCCGATGCCGGGAACGCCCGTGATGCGGGGCGACAGCGGAAGATCGCGCTCGTCCACCATCAGCCAGCAGGCCAGCAATTGTTTCAAGATCTCGCCCTGCCCGATCCATTCTTGGGAAGTGGTATCCGGCGCGGCGAGATGCAGCGTGATGCCGTCCACCTCGACGGCGCGCTGAGAAGCGGCTCGTTCAGTCATCGGCGAACCGTAACACAGGCTCTTCGAGAGGGTCAATCGGGCTTCACTGCTGCGGCGGGTCCTGCCGTCGAGTTACCCAGACGTGCTCGCGCGGTTCGACATCGCGACCGTGGAAGATCCGCGCTCCGCCCGGGTCCCACTCGACGTCACCCGCTGCAACTCGTTGCGAAGCTTCCTGCGAACGGGTGGCGCGTAGCGGGCGCCATGAGCCCGGCGCGAATCGGCTTGAGTTCTGAGCGGCCGGGCGCAAGGGCTGCTGAGCGACAGGACCCGTTCGCAAGGAAGCAAGCGGTAGAGCGCTGCTGGCCGCTGGGCCCCCCGGGTAGACACAATGCGCGGGTGTTCGTGTATCATACAAAAATATTGACCAGGAGATCCGATCATGGCTGAACGAACACCCGCTCCTCATGATCCCGCCAAGGACGCCGCCCCTTCGACCATTCAATTGATCAACGTGCTGGTCGCGCGCGAGGGAGAGACCGTGAGCTCAAAGTGGGGCATCCATCCGCAATTGAAGCGCGATCTCACGCCTCAGGAATGGCAGGAAGTCACCGACCACATGAACCGCGTCACGCATATCGTTGGGGCGAAATTTGCCGAACAGTTGTCGCACGACACCGGCGGTGGGAGGCCGGAAGGGACGGCATGACGGTGGAGTCAGACAATGGATCGGAGATCGTGTGTTGCCGCAATGCCCGGTGCCGGCAGCAACTTCGCATCCCTGCTGGGGAAATGCTGCAGGTGACCTGTCCGACCTGCCAGACCAGCTTCACGCATCGTCCGGGACAACCGGGGAAGCGCCTCTCCGATGAGTTTCAGATGAAGGCGTGGACGCTCGCCGAATTGCTTCTGGCGATCTCGCGCGAATCCATGATGCTGATCAAGCGCCAGGCGCCTGCGTTGTCGAATCTCCCACGCAAACAGGAATGGGAAGGGTTCATCGAAGTCTTAAAAGTTCTCTTCAACCTCACGGATCGCGTCGCGACGCTCTACGTGCCAGTGAACGAATATTTGCTGTTCCTCGACGCCGTGGAAGACGCGGTCATCGATCAGATGAATGCGGCATTCCGCAAGCAGGCCGGCCCCGATTACGATGACGTCCCCCTGAAGATCTCGATCGCGGCGGCCTTTGAAGACTCGCAGAAATTCTACCACCCGCACCGGTTCATGATCACGGAAGAAGGCGCCGAGAAAGACAAGTACCTCAAGGCGTTTGGCGATGCGCTTGCCGGGAAGCTCGGCGCGAGAGGCACGCGGGTGACGCCGCATGGGACCCGAGCGGAGCGGAAGAGCGTACAGCCGAGTCTGCGGGGCCTCGACGGCGAAACGATCTGAGCACGTTCGGGAAATGCGGAGGCAGGACCCGCGCAAAGAGCCACAGGTTCCCCGAGCGGCGTTTGGCCTTACGTGGCGGAAGCAGGAAAGCTCACGGTGACTGCGGTGCCGCCGTCGACGTGCGCCTCGATCGTGCCTTCAAGCTGGTCAGTCAGCGTGTTGACCAACTCCAGTCCCATCGACACGGCATGTTTTAAATCAAAGTCTTTCGGAAGCCCCACCCCGTCGTCTTGGACCGTGAGTCGCACCTGGTGGTCCTGCTGATCGAGTTCGATGTTGATGCGGCCCCGGCGGTCGCCGGGGAAGGCGTGCTTCAGGACATTGGTGAGCAGTTCGTTCAAAATCAGTCCCAACGGGATCGCCGCATCCACATCCAAAAAAATCTGGTTCGCGGTGATCTGAAACCGAATGCTGTCCGGATCGGCTCCGTACGCCACCAGCAAGTGGCTGCTGAGGCTCTCCACATACTGCTTGAAATCAATCTTTGCGAGATCGTCCGAGCCGTACAGTTTTTCATGAATCAGCGCCATGGACCGGATGCGGTTCTGACTCTCCCTGAGAATCTCTATGGGGGATCTGTCCTCGGCATGCTGGGATTGGACTCTCAGCAGGCTGGAAATGACCTGCAGGTTGTTCTTCACCCGATGGTGAATCTCCTTCAGCAGCACTTCCTTTTCCTTCAGCGACGACTGGGCCTGCTGCAGGTCCTTCTGCTTGCGCGCCGTCACGTCGTGAATCGCGAGCAGGACCATCGGCTGGTTTCCATCCTGAACGATGCGGCGCCCATACAAGAGCAGCGAGCGGCGTCCGATGGCCGGAAAGTCATGCTCCACTTCAAAGTCCTGGAACACCTCATCGGTCGAAAGGACCCCCTCAAGATGCACTTGGAGCTCGGGGATGTTCCACTGCCCGTTGCCAAGCCCGTACAGGAAGCGGTCCTTGACGTCCTGCGAGGCGACATGAAACATCTCGCAAAAGGCCCGATTGACGCGTTGCACGCGATGGCGCTGATCGAGCACGAGCACCGGCTCGCGCGTCGTCTCCAAAATGGCCTCTGCAAAATCGCGTGACATCTGCAGACCTTCCGAAATACGCGTGAGCTCATCCACATCCACCAGCACGATGACGGCACCGTCGATCCGGTTGTCGTCGGTCTTGTACGGCCGGACCCTCAAGGAGTACCAGCGGCCGGTCTGGTCCTGCACGTCTTGTTCCTTCATCGTTCCGTTCTCGATGACCTCCGTCAGCAGGGATTCCAGCTGAGGCACGCCGATTCTCAAGTTGATATCGCCGATCGGCCGCCCGAGGTCGCTACGAATGAGCTTGAGCACCTTCTCCGCTAGGGGCGTGAACTGCCGGATCCGAAGATCTCTGCCGAGCATCACCACCGGCAGGTTGACGCTGCTGTACAGATTGTTCAGGTCGCTGTTGATGCGGTTCAATTCGGCGTTGCGCGTCTGCAATTCCTCATTGACCGTGGTCAACTCTTCGTTCGTCGACTGCAATTCTTCCTTGGCGGTTTCGAGCTCTTCATTGGTACTTTGCAACTCTTCATTGCTCGACAGAATCTCTTCGTTCGCGGATTTGAGTTCCTCGTTCGTCGCTTCCTGCTCCTCGATGATGGATTGCAAATACTCCTTCGTCGCGCTCAAGTCCTGCTTCAACTGCACGAGTTCGCGTTCGCCGGCCCGCGACTGGGCCGATGCCGGTTTTCTCGCCCCTGCGGCCGACGACTTCAGCGGCTGTTCCTTGAACAGCACCAGATAGAAGCGTCCCTGGGACGAGGGTCCGGCGATGGGAAAGACTTCGAGCGTGATGTCTCTGAAGCCGCCGTTGTATTTGACCGGAACGCCCTCTTTCCGCACCGGCGCATGGACCTTCTGAGCCTTGGTCACCAAGGCGCGCAATTCCAGGAGCAACCCTTCCCGCGCCATCTTCAGGACATTGAGACTCGCCTTGCCAGGGGCGGGCCGGAGAAAGTCGCCGGTCTGTCCGCGGAACTGAAGGATGTCGAAATCGTCGTTAATGATGACACCGGCCGGCGCATAGTTCGCCAGGATGACGCGCTCCGCCTCATCCTGCACGTTAAAGCCGCGACCATGCTTCGCCGCGGCAGGCTCATTCTCTTCCTTCGTCTCGCGGTGACGGGGAAAGATAAAGGACGAGAGATCGCGATTCGCTCCCGCTTTTTTGACGAAGATGCGGTGCGTCTTGTCCACCGGAGTGAACAGGTGGGTGAATGTTCCGACGGCTTCCGCGTTCCCCAGGAGGAGGTGACCATTCGGCTTGAGCGCGTAATGGAACAAGGGAAACACCCTGTTCTGGAGCGACGGTCCGAGATAGATCAGCAGGTTCCGACAACTGATGAGATCCAGCCGCGAAAAGGGGGGATCTTTGCTGATGTCCTGCTTCGCAAACACGCAGATGTCCCGAATGCCTTTGCTGATCTGATACCCAGGATCCGCCTTCAGGAAGAACCGCCGGAGGCGCTCGGGCGACACGTCCAGCGAGATGTTTTCCATGTACAGTCCCGGCCGGGCCTTTTTCAGGTTCGTCTCGTTGATGTCGGTGCCGAAGATTTGAACCTGACGGACGCTGTCCTTTTTGCTGAGAAACTCCAAGAGAGAAATCGCGAGGGAGTAGACTTCCTCACCGGTTGAGCATCCCGGCACCCACAGCCGAATCGGCTGCTCCTTGTTATTCTCCTGGAGGAAGACCGGAAACACCTGCTGCTCGAGCGCCTCAAAGACCTCAGGGTCGCGAAAAAACCGCGTGACTTTGATGAAGAGATCCTGGTACAGGGCTTCGATTTCATGCGGCGTTTCCGTGAGCCTCTGCACATAGTCTTCCAGGCTGGTGATGCGTTGAAGCGCCATGCGCCGGAACACTCGGCGCTCGATCGTACTAGGTTTATACGACGCAAAATCCACCCCCTTCGTCTTTTTCAGAAGACGGAAAAGAGTGTTCAGAGGGGAGTCTCGTTCCGGCCCCCACTTT
>VBOG01000050.1:938-8292 GCA_005877815.1 Nitrospirota bacterium | reverse complement strand
GTAGGAGCTGCCGCACCCATCGTCGCGGAATATGACCGTCGAGGCGAAGACTTGGCTGCCCGAGCCGGCTACGTGGATGCCGCTCGGGAGCGGCGTTATGGTCCAGTTGACGTTCATCCGCACCCGAGAGTTCACAAGGTGCATCCCCGAATCGACGCGCAGGCACGCGTCCGGCGTGTAACCGCTTGCGGTGAATTGGCACCACAGATCGGCGTCGGTGAATTGGAAGCTATTTGCGCCGTTCCCCGTGCTGGAGGTAAAAAGGAGCCCGACCGCATTCTCGAAAGAGCGGTAGCTAAGGATGGTGTCCTTCTCGGACCAACCGCCACCCTGGTTGTCTAACGCCAGGCCGTCGTTGCAGTTGGCGACGATAACGTTCGACACGAGCGTAGAGTTCGAGTTGACTAGCCTGAAGCCATTAGCAGCGTGGTTTGAGCAAGATAGCACGAAGTCTCTGAAGGATGCTCCCAACTGGCTCGGCGCGCCGGTGGCTTGGACAATGTCCACATATTGGGCGAAGCCGGTGTCGGTGTCTCCGCCGGTATTCGTCACCGTCAGCGGTCTGGTAACGACGTACCGGCCGGGCGGAAAGCAGACTTCGCCCTTCGAGCTGAGGGCGGCGTTAAACGCATTCTGGATCGCTGTCGTGTCGTCGGTCGTCCCGTCGCCCTTGGCCCCGTAAGCTTTGACGTTGTAACCGGGGTCCTGCGTGGGGCATTGGGCGAAGCACCTTATCGCCAAGTTGGTTAGTAGCAGCGGCAAAGCAGCCAGCAAGCGTATTCTCATCGTATCGCCTCCCGTCGAAGCATTTGTAGCGGTTGACACTACTTACAACAAAGCATCTCACAAGGCATGAAAGTAGTAAACGAGCCCTCCCTTAGTCGTGAAAAGCTGAGCGTAAAACCTCGATCCTGTGTGTTCCCTTCACCTCTCCGGTAGCTGGTCATGACTCCGCGTTAAGTCGTGCAGCAAAGCGTGCTTTAGCTTGAGAACAGCCCTAGAAAAAAACGCCGTATCCATCGCCGCAACCAGTTGATGCGCGGAAATCCGTCGGCTACATTGGATTGCCACCCTTTTTCTCATCACGCTTCCCAGGCTTTTGAGAAACGCGACCTTGCTGTCATGTCATTTTCTATTTCTGGCCAATGCCACTCAGCCGGCGATCGAGCTTCGAAGCATGATAATAGTAGAAAGCCCTGTAGAGGTGCCTCGGCAGCCGGATATGAGAATCGAGCAGCAGTTCCAGTGGAGCGAGAGCTCGAACCAAACACCTGACCACCATGCGTCCCACTTGACGTCCCGGTTTGGCCTGCTCCCTACGTTCCAGCTCAGCGAGGTAAATGCCGGCTTCCTTTGTTTCGAAAACGCGGCGTGCCACCGCCACCTGCTTCGCGCGGTCCAATGCGTCCGCGAACGACATCCGCTTATAGTGATGCCCAACCGCCTTGGGATTGTAAAGCAACCGGGCGCCCTTTTTT
The DNA here is from genome assembly GCA_005877815.1 of Nitrospirota bacterium. Lineage (GTDB taxonomy): Bacteria > Nitrospirota > Nitrospiria > Nitrospirales > NS-4 > NS-4. Next base: position 6,814 of record VBOG01000050.1, on the reverse strand, counting down.
TGCAATCTGTAGCCGAGCTCAATATCCTCGAAGCCGTAAGCCCGAAAGTCCTCGTCGAACGTTCCGCAAGGCTGCGGAAGCCGAACAACACCCCGTCCATGCCCAGCCACTCCATGAAAGGGGTGGGGTCAACTTCTGGCGACCAGGCCACATGACCCAGGATGCAGACCGAAGGGTCGGGGTACTTCTTGTGCCAGGCAAGATGCTCGGCGACAAGGTCCCGTCCGGGAATAATGTCATCGTCGCCGAACAGCACAAGTCCACCCCGGGCTTCCCTTATTCCGAAGTTTCGTGCTGCCGCCAGTCCTTTCTTCTCCTGACGAAGGTAGCGGATTGGTATGACTGTTCCCTCGCTCCATTCGGCGGCGTCCGAATTCGTGCCGTCGGTCGAACCGTCATCGACGACCAGGATTTCCACGATCTCGCGCTGCGACGATTGACTTCGATAGGCCCGGAGGGTCTTCCGTAAGATCTCTTTACGGTTGTAAGTTGGTATAATGACGCTCAGCCTGACTTCGGACAATTCGTTGTGACTCCTCAAGCTACCGTCTGGTAACTACGAAAATCCGCCCGTCATCGACGACCAGGATTTCCACGATCTCGCGCTGTGGCGACTGACTTCGATAGGCGCGGAGAGTCTTGCGTAAGATCTCTTTACGGTTGTAGGTCGGTATTACTACGCTCAGCCTGGCTTCGGACAATTCGTTGTGACTCCTCAAGCTACCGTCTGGTAACTACGAAAATCCGCCTATAGAACGGCTCGCGATCCACGAGCCTCAGCGCAAGCTCGAGCGGACTCGGAACGACGCGCGGCAGCACGCCAAGAAACCGGCTCCACAAAGGGTCCATCTCCTTGTGCGCCAACCAATAGTGAAATCGCAGGTGCTCATTGCCAAAGCTGCCCACCGTCCAGTCGGCTGACAAGCCCTCGAACAGCTCTGGGCCCGGAAAAGGGTAGCGCATGTGCTCTTCAAGCCAGTCCGGTGCGGCTTGGGTGAGCTTCAGGAACTCACCGAAGATCTGCCTATCAGTCATGAAGGCATCGGCACCGGAGGGGAAACCAAAGACTGCAAGTCTCCGCGTAACGCGCAAGGCCTCGCTGATAACAACCCGCCTTTGGCCCGGCGCGACGTGCTCCAAAACGTCAGACGCGATCGCAGCGCCAAAAGAGTCGTCAGCAAAAGGCAAAGCACCACCCGAACACACGACAGGCACCATGGGACTGCGCGGGCGCTGGAGAAACTTGATATCGCAGCCCACGAAGGGATACTGGTAAAACTCAGCTAGCCCGTACGGTCCGGCACCAATTTCGAGCACCGGCTCGCCCGCACGAATGAACCTCTTTAGGACTCGGAGGATCGGGAAGTACCGGACTGCCCAGTTAAGCAACTCGAATAATCCTCCGCGCGATACGCGCGATTGGCACCAGGCTTTCCGCCTTGGCCAGATCGAACTGGTCAAAGAATCTGCTCACGGCCAGCCCATAGAAATACAAAGTGCCGAACAGAATCCCTTGCAGGACCAACCCGCCCCAGCCCAGTTCATTAAATGGGCTGACGAAGAAGAAGATCGCCAGGACAACGAGGGCAGAGAGTACGGGCTTCAGGTACGCCTCTCGAACCAGTCTGCTGAAGGGATTCTTTGTCAGCCTGTGGAACAAATACAGAAAGTACGTTGTTCCGACAACGAGGGCGGCTGAAGTCCCGATCACCGCCCCTGTAAGACCGTACAAGTATGTGAGCAGGAAGCTCAGAGTCAGATTCACGACGACCCCAAGCAGGGCGGAAATCACGCCGGGCCTTAAAATTCCTTGTCCCATCAGAATCAGATAACCTGGACCCGACGTCAGATTGAAAAAGTTGGCCAGTACCAAAGCAGCGAGAGGAATTGCGACCATGCTCAGGTTTGGCCCAACCCACAAGGCAACCAGTCGCCTGGAAGCAACAGCTACATAGAGGACCAATGGCACACCGAAGCACGCCAGGTATTTGTGAGAACGGTAGTAGAGCTCCCGAACTTTTTGTTGCTCTCCTGTTGCGTCCAGTTCAGAGGCCGCCGCCATAACAGGCGTCAGCAGTAAACCAGGGACCGTGCGAACCTTCCAAGCAGCGTCGCCTGCGATGTTGTACCAGCCCGCCGCGTTGACACTGACAAATAACGCCAGGTAGATTTTGTCAACTTGGGTGTGAATGGCCACCGCAATCTGCGTCAGGTATAACTGGACGCTGAAACTCAGAATGTGTTTGGCTTCTCTGAGGTCAAAGCGCAGCGGGTTGACACGCAGGTCCGGCAACAGCTTATGCAGCATCCAGACATGGAGCGCCAGGGTCAGTGAGACCGCAATCACATTAGCACTCAGCAGGCCGTGGAGCGCCCATCCCCAAGACAGGAACGCGACCGTCAAAAGAGCGGCGCAGACGGTGTTGAAATACCCCAGGATATTGCTCACATCCATGCGTTGAAGGCCGGTGATGATAGAGTAGAAGGGCAGAGTCAGTCCCAGTAACCGCGAAATAAGGAAGCTCGAACCGAGATTGAGAGCGACAACCGCAAATAACGCGATCAGGGCGTAGAGCATCAGTCCCGTGTCGGCGAGCCGACTGAGAGCACCGAAGTCCCCGCGAGCATAGTACTCGGCGACCTGCTTCGTCAGTGTGCCTCCCAGCCCCATTTCAGCCAATGAAGTAAGGCTAATAATGTCTAGAGACACTGCTCAAGTCACGTATCGGCCTGAGCCAACTTTCTTTAGAATGAAAGGGATCAACAAGAAAGGTATCGGCCACGCCACTACCGCGCGCAGTCCCGAGAACAGTACATTGCGGATGATCTTTTCCCTTACAGATCGCCGTTCCGGCCCGAGAAAACTGCTGAGAAATCCCAGGGATAGCCTCCTAAATAGAACTTCATGTTTGTTGCGGGACTTTGATCCTGCTGAGTGCCGTCAAGTGTTCCCGTGACGGCTGGACCCCTCTGACCCTGGCGCGCGGTATCCCGTGTAGCCGTAACCGTAAGAGCCGTTGTGTCCATAGCCTTCGCGGCGCAAATCCACGTCATTCAGCGCAACTCCCAGGATGCGCGCCCCCGCGCTGTAGAGCAACGACCGCGCCCGGCAGACCAGGTCGTAGGGAGTTTCGAAAGCGCGGGTTACCAGGACAGCCGCATCCGTCATGGTGGCAAGAATCCGGCTGTCGGCGACGCTCAGCAGCGGGGGCGAATCCACCAGAACGTAGTCAAACTCGGCGCGAAGCTTCCTCAGCAATTCCGCCGCCAGCGACGAGGAAAGAACCTCTGCGGGGTTAGGAGGGATGGGGCCGCACGGGATGACGCTCAAATTCGGCACTACCGGCGCCGGCAGCACCGCCTCGGCGAGCTCGACGTGGCCGGTCAGGCACTGCACAAATCCGGGGCTGTTCTTGACACCGACCGAGCGGTGGCACGACGGCCTGCGCATGTCGCAATCGACGATCACCACCTTGCTGCCGAGGCTGGCCAGCGCGGCCCCCAGGTTGACCGCCGTAGTGGTCTTGCCTTCTCCAGGGAGCGCGCTCGTAATCAGAACCACCCGTGGCACGGGGCTGGCAGAGAGCAGGATCGAAGTGCGAAGCGAGCGAAAAGCTTTGAGCACTTCGGCATGAGTCTGAATTGCCGGAGCAATCGCCGTCCCGGGTCCCGGCTCCGCCCCCTCTATGCCTTGCTCCCCAAGTTCTCCGGCGCCGTTGGAACTGAAGCGGGGCAGCACTCCCAGCGAGGGCAGACGCAAAAGCCGCTCCACTTCGTCGGAAGTCTTGAGCGTCTTATCCAGGTACTCCTGGAAGAAAGCCATGCCGACGCCCAGCCCCAATCCCAGCATCACACCCAGGATCAGGTCCAAAAGCACCTTGGGCTTGGCAGGATATTTCGGCGTCTCGGCCGCGTCTACCACTCGAATGTTGCTGGCTCGTAGTCCCGCCGAGGCCTGGGCCTCTTTCATGCGCTGGAGGAGCCCTTCATAAAGTTGCCTGTTGCTGTCCACTTCCCGCTTGAGGATATTGTACTGAATGCTCCGGGCAGCGATCTCGTTCACTTCTCTCTTCTGATCCTCGACCGCCTGGGCGAAGTATTGTTCCTTGGCCGTGGCGGAGCGATACTCGTCGACGATATTGTCCACCACAGCCTTTTTGTGCTTGTCGAGCTGGGCCTGCAAGGCGTCGATCTGCTTCTTCACCTGTTGCGCCTTAGGGTAATCGGGCTTTACCCAGGTCGTGACTTGCGCGTACTCCCTTTCCGTGTCCGCCAAGCGAATCTCCAAATCCTGGACCAGCCTGTTCGAAAGCACGCCGGGCAGGTCCTGGATCTTGCCCGCCTCGACCAGGCTGTAGAGGGATTCCTTCTCGAAACGCTCCGACTGGGCCTTGGTGTACGCTTCGAGAAGTTCCTCCAGGCGGGCGGTCGCCATGTTTTGCTTTTCGGTGATGTAGACGATGGAGTTCGCCTGGGCGTAAGCCTGCAGCTCGTCTTCGGCCTTTTCGAGTTTGGCTTTAATCTCGACGTTCTTTCCTTGGAGCCACTGCGAAGCCTTTTCAGCCGCATCCCACTTGACCTCGAGGTTTTGCTCGACGTAGTCATCGGCCAGCTTGTTGGCAGCCAGAGCTGCGACCTTCGAACTATACGAGTCGAACGTTACCTCAACAAGGTTGCTGCGCCGCACCGGATTCACGTCCACCGAGGCCAGGAAGTGCGTCACGCTGTTTCGGTACGCGTCCGTCGACGTGTCCGGAGGACCGGGGTCCGAGCTTGGAATCTTTTCGGGATCGCTTTCGTACAGTCCGAACAACCCCCGATACCGATAGAATTCCGGGCTTTGATAGAGGTGCAAGTCGTTTACCACTTTTTCGGCGAGCGTGCGGCTCCGAAGAACCTTATATTGCGTCTCGCGGTAGCTATCGACGTCCACCGTCGGCGCTTCCTGCGAAACCTCTCGGAAGTTCAAAACCTGGGGCTCTTCGGGATTGATCTCGAGCAGCACCTTCCCCTCGTAGACCGGCCTCTTCTTCAGCGTGCCGATGGCCACCGTCGTGAAGACGACGACCAGACACACGAGAACCGTCCAGCGGCGCTTGAGCACCACCTGCCAGTAGTCCAGCAGGTGGGGAACCTCTTCCGGGGACACGTCGAGGATTTCAAGGTCTTGAAGCGGCCGGGAGGCAGCCCGCTCGATGGCGTGCAGCGACTCGCCGCTCGAGCCCTGGTCTCGCTGCATCAGACCTCTCTTTTGCTGGGCGTCAATCGACTCGCTCATAGGCCCCGGAAAATGATAAGGCCGCTCAACGTCCCGACCACAGACTCGGCGCTGCGCTTGCCGACATACTTGACGCGGCTGTTGGGAATGAACAACACGTCGTTGGCCGCCAAGACGACGTCGTCGGCTTTGCCGTTGAGAATCTTCCCCACGTCAACCTGAGTGTCACTCAAGGACCCATTGTCTGATCGGTGGATGACCCGAGCGCTCTTTTTAGCCGCGTTGGCGGTCAACCCTTCGGCGAGGGCCAGCGCCTCCAGCACCGTGAAGGCGTCACGGTCGTCCAGGAGAAACCCGCCCGGTTTCTTCACCTCGCCGGCCACGTAGACGACCCCGGCCTTGCTCACGCTGACCACGTCGAAGGGCTTGATTTGAATGTTTAACTCAACATGGCGCGAATAAAGAAGCCTCTTGAGATCGATCTCGATCTGGTTGGCAGCGGTCTGATGCATGCCCGGGGCCATCTCCAAGTCTCCGAAGTCTCCCTTGCGCGTGATGTACACTGTCCGGCCGGCAGCGCCGTTGGTCCGCTTCAGGAGCCCGCCCGCCAGGGAGAGCACCTCGATGAGAGTCCGCGGACCCGGAAGGTGGTAGATTC
>VBOG01000050.1:0-851 GCA_005877815.1 Nitrospirota bacterium | reverse complement strand
CGCCCCAGGAGCTTCACCCAAATCGTGCCGTCATTCTCCACCCGAACGGTCTGCTTCAGCTCCGGCACGTTGAAGACTTCGATGCCCACCACGTCCTCCGGACCCAGCACATAATCGGGACCGAGAACGCCACCGCCGCCTATCGACGAAGTCGGGGGCAAATCATCTTCGGGGGATGCGGGTTGCAGATTTTGCAGCGTGTCGGGAGGCTTTACAGCATCGTCCTGCTCCGCGGACTGGGCCGAGGCGACGCTCCCGAGCGAAAAGAGTAGTACAAGGGACGCAACTCCCAGGAGGAATAGTTGCCGGCAAGCCTTCATTGTCTCCTCGCCCTTATAACCAGATGCAGGTTAGCTGTGGCGGCGCTCCCAAGCCCCCGGGGGCGGCCCCGATGAAATCGGCGAACACCGGCGAGCGCCGTCAGACAAGGCAGGCTTCCTCCGCATGGCCTGCGCTCCGAGTGAGGCGCGTTTCCACTCGGACGAGCATACCCAACGCTGCGGATGAGCATACCCAACGCTTTGGCGCATTGTCAAGTTCAATGCCCGCTTGGTACTGACTGAAACTCAGTCAGTACCGCCCGTCGGTGCTGCCCACGCGCGAGCGCGCGGTTGCGGCTATAATGGAGCATTTTGAAGACCATGCCAGCGTCGAAACTAACACTCGCTTCGGAGGTCAAGTACTTGAAGGGCGTCGGCCCCGCACGAGCCGAACTCCTGGCTTCGCGTGGCATCCAAACCGTCGAAGACCTCCTTTACTACACTCCCTTTCGCTACGAGGACCGCACACGCATCAGTCGCATCCTCGATCTGCTTCCCGGCCAGACCGCCACGGTGCTCGCCAAGGTCCTC
>VBOG01000049.1 GCA_005877815.1 Nitrospirota bacterium | reverse complement strand
AGGCGCGCCCATTTCGATCGTGACGTCCTCGGCCCGAATGCAGAGATAGAACTCTTCGCCCCGCCCAGTCTCCTCAATGGCCCAAAGTCGAGCGCTGCCAACGTCCAGTGCTGCGAGACCCTGCGTTCGCTGCGCGATATGGCCGGTCACAACCGTTTCTACGCCGACGATGGCCGCCACCTCGGCATTCGCTGGACGGCTGAATACTTCATCCGGGGACCCCACCTGCAGCACGCGTCCAACCGCGATCACCGCTACTTCGTCCGCCAATGTCAACGCTTCGACCCAATCGTGCGTCACGCAAATCGCCGGCGCCCCTTGGTTCCGCAGCAACCCCCGCAGCTCTCCGCGCACTTGCTCGCGCGTCGGCGCGTCAAGCGCCGACAGCGGTTCATCCAGCAAGAGCAGCCTGGGACGGCGCGCGAGCACCCGCGCCAACGCAACCCGCTGCTGCTGTCCGCCGGAGAGCTGGCCTGGCCGCCGAGCCTCTAAACCTTCCAATTGCAAAAGGCGGATAAGAGGGTGCATCTGGGCCACACGTTCCGCGTGACTCATCCCTTTCAGGGCATACGCGATATTGTCGGCCACCGTGAGATGGGGAAAGAGGGCATAGTCCTGAAACAGGTAGCCGATAGAGCGTGACTGTGGCGAGGCTGTTTTACCCGTGTTCGCATCAAACCACGGATCGGTCCCGAACATAATCCGACCGCGGGTCGGGCGTTCCAAGCCCGCCAAACAACGGAGGACCGTCGTCTTCCCTGAACCTGATGGCCCAAACAGCACCGTCACATGCGGCCGGCCGAGCGGAACGCGGAGCACGCCGTGAATGGTCGGTCCAGCAGGGTAGGCCTTTTCAAAGTCGGCCGTTATTTCATCGGCCATGCCGCCCACACATTTCGATTCACGGCATAGACCACCGACAAGACGAAAAATGAGAACGCAAGCAAGACCAGGGCTGTCTGGCCGGCGCCGTCATAGTTCATGGCCTGCACCTCGTCGTAAATGTCGATCGAGACGGTGCGAGTCACGCCGGGAATGTTTCCGCCGATCATCAAGACGACCCCGAACTCGCCCAACGTATGCGCGAAGCTGAGGACGACTCCTGTCACCACGCCGGCCACGGAGAGCGGAAGGGTGATTCGAAAGAAGGTGGCGATCGGGGCGACGCCGAGCGTCCAGGACGCTTCCACCAATCTGCGATCCACGGCTCCGAAGGCAGACGTGAACGGTTGGACCGCGAAAGGTAGGCTGTAGAGCACCGACGCGACGACCAATCCTTCAAACGTAAAAGCGAGGGGATGGCCGACCATCGCTTGGTACCAGCGGCCGAGGATGCTCGTGGGGCTCATGGCAACCAACACATAAAATCCCAAGACGGTCGGAGGAAGAACCAGCGGCAGCGCGACTACCGATTCAACCAAAAACTTCCATCGCCACCGGGAATTCGTGAGCCAATAGGCGATCGGAATCCCGACCGCGAGAAGAATCAGGGCGGTTAAGCCGGCGAGCTCTAATGTCAGCACAATCGCCTGCCAGTTCATACAAACGTCTCCTCTAATGCTCCTTGATGATCATGACTTCCGTCGCCTTCATCAACGCCACCGCCGTATCCCCGACCTTCAAGCCCAGCTCCTCGAGCGCGTCCCGCGTGATGACCGCAGTGATCTTATGTTCCCCCACGTCCAGATTGACCTGCGCGAGAATGGCGTCGCGCTTGATCCTCGACACTTTGCCGACGAACTTATTGCGACCGCTGACGTCATCGCCGCCGGGCGTTTTCCCGAGCCAGCGATCGAGCAGCGATTGCTTGAACCGGTACCGTCCCCCGATTTTGGAGCTCGGAATCTTGCCCTCCCACATGTAGCGGTAGAATGTCGGCAGGGCCAGACGCAGATACTTCGCCGCCTCCCGGGCGGTGAGAACGTCCGTCGGCCCTTTCGCACGCTCAACGCTTCGACGCTTCCTCGGCATATCTCGTCCCCGTGAAATTCAACGGATAGTAGGAGCGCATTTGAGAGAAGTCAATTAGGATCACGCGACAGACTCAATGAATCTTCTCGCCTCCACATAGATAGTTCATGGAGCCTGAGGTATGGAGAATCCATATCGTTTGAAGACGGCGGCACCGTCTGCGCTCTTCACATATTCCAAAAATTCCCGCGCGGCTTTCGGGTTCCTGGCGGCCTTTAACAGCACCGCTCCCTGTTCCAGGCGAGGATACGCATCCAAGGGAATCTCCCAATAGGCGCCCGTCTCTCTCATCGTAGGAGCCACGGCCAACGACAACGCGATGATGCCGATGTCGGCTGCGCCCGTCTGCACGAATTGGGCCGTCTGGGAGATGTTGTCGCCCAGGACCAGCTTATCTTTCACGGCCTCATAGACCTTGAAATGCTCCATCACCGCGACCGCCGCGCGGCCATAGGGGGCGTGCTTCGGATTCGCAATCGCGATTTTTTTGACGGAAGAGTACTGAAGCGCTTTGATTCCCAGCAATGCGATGTCAATGGAAGAACCTTTAGGGATCCAGATCACGATTCGTCCCACGGCATACATGTACAGACTACCAGGCTCGGCCAAGCCGGCTTCTTCCAGTTTTTTCGGATACGCAATATCTGCTGAGAAATAGAGATCGAACGGCGCGCCGTTGGAGAGTTGAGCAAAAAAATTGCCCGAAGATCCCAGAGACAATTTGACCGTATGGCCTGTCTTGCCCTCAAAGTCCGGCACCATCTCCTTGAACACGAAGTTCAAGTCTGACGCCGCCGCAATAGACACTTCTCCGGCATGCAGATGCCCACTCAACATTCCTTCAAACACTGCCAGAACAATAACTCCGAGAACCCACTTAGCTCGCTGCTTCATCTTCAAAACGGGAAGCGGATCGTCAATATCCACGTATGCTCCTGAGTCCGGAAGGTCGTGAGAGGCATCTGGTAACCGAGGCCGACGACCGCCTTGACGCGGTCCCAAACCGGAAATCGCCCCAGGATCAATCCGGGGGTGATGGTCCACTGGGTCTTTTTTTTCGTCGGACCATCCATCCAATAGGTGTACCCGAATTCAACTTCCGGCCAAAAGTACTTGAACCCATACGGTTGCAGCGCCGTATTCCAGACGATCGGCACACCGATCGCCTTTTCGTGCCCATCGGGAATGCTGGCGCTCAGAGTGCTTTGAATATCAAAGCCTGCCTGCCTGGTGCCCCATCCCTTACCGGCCGCAATAGTCGGAGTGTAGATGACCTGTTTTTTCGTGAACTCTTCGCTTCCTGTCGGAAGTGTCACGCCGAGAAACCCTGTCACGATGTAGTTTCCGTGTTCCTCATTCGCGGTCAGAAACCGATATTTAAGCAACAGATTCTCATCCGCCCAACCCACCTCCTTGAACGGCTTTTTTGAGGACCGGAGCATTTGATAGGTCGGGATGCCGATGATGATCTCCGTGTCATCCGTCGGAATGAGTTCTAGCCCCTTTTGTCCGCCATAATTCGTGAGGTAGTCACCGTTCGGTCTGGGTTGCCAAAGAAAATCCTCGCGTATCTCCTGTTCCAAGCGCGGCGTGACGGTCACGATCGGCGTCATCCAGTGAGGCTGCTCTTCCTTACTCTTATCCGATCGGACGAACCAATTTCTAAAATAATCGTGGAACTCCTCGTCTCTCTCATAGGACAGCGCGTCTACGGCGGGCCACGTTAAACCGATAGCCAGGAAGAGGCAGCCGGCGATCCATGCAGTTGCGCAATGATATCGGCGGAAGGATATTGGTCTCACGTTGAGCGCCTCCAAATCATGAGCTAAGCCGCATAACATGATTGATGATAAAATACATATATTAATGTTGTAAATAAAGCATTATATTATCATATAAAAATGCTAAAACTACTATAATAATTTTATGCCGCTAGAACGGATTCGAAAAGGAGGCCTCAGGGAAACAGGAGAGAAGAAACGCGGGAAGGAGAAACGGAGCCCTAGACGAGTCTATTTTTTCTGGCGGGGTCGAGCTTGTTGCGGTCGAAGGGTTCGGGGAAATACTCCGCGATAGCGCGGAGTGTAAAGCCTCCCTGGCCGTCATCCAACGCGACTTCCAATTCAGGGGCGAATTCCCAGAGGATTTGCCGGCACGCGCCGCAGGGGGAGCAGGCCCCGTTCGTGCCACATGCGACGGCGATGGTCTTAAAGCTACGTTGACCTTCCGATAACGCCTTGAAAAGTGCCACGCGTTCGGCGCAGATCCCAAGGTAGGTAGGGCTTTCGATATTGCAACCGGTAAAGACAGTGCCGTCCTCGCAGAGCAATGCCGCGCCGACCTGAAATTTCGAAGAGGGGGCGACCGCCATCGCCATGGCTTCGCGCGCTTTTTTGAGTAGGGTATTTCTATCCACGAGGGAACTCAGAAGACACCATCACTGAGAAAGGACGATATCCTTGACGACCTTGCCACTGTCGCCATAAGGACCCTGCGGCTTGCCATTAAAGGAGATGCGCACACCGCCGGCGTTTCCCAGCGTCAGCGTGAAACGCTCCTGTGCATTCCACCTGACGCGCTCTCCGGGATTGAGCATCACATCCTGCTCGGGCCCGCGATCGGCCCGCACAAGTACCCAGCACCGCTCGGTGGCCTCGATGTCCAGGACAAGTTTTTTGGCATCCGGCACAATCCCCTCGAGCGGCAACACCGTAGAAAAGTTCTGCTCCACCTCGGCAGGGCTCGCCGACGCCTGAGGGAGTGGCACGGGAGCGGGCTTCGGCGACACGCGTGGTGCCGAGTCCGCGGGTTTTGTCGTCGCGGGCGCGGGCGCCGGCGCCGTGGCTTGAGGCCGCGAAGATCGTTTAGCCCGATCGGGTCCCGTCAGCATGAAGAGGACCACCAGTGCGGCCGCCACCATGCCGACAACCATCATCTGATTGATTTTCTTTCGGCGCTCCTCTTCCTGCAGGCGTTGCTTGATCTCTTCCCGTTCGGCGCGCTTGGCATAGAACTGGCCGCCGGATTCGTTAAATTTCTGAAAGACCTCATATTCATCCAGCCCCAGCACCCGCGCGTACGAGCGCACAAACCCCTTCGCGAACACTTCTTCCGGCAGCCGGGCATAATTATTCTCCTCAACGGCTTTCAGATATTCCGGAAGAATGCGCGTACGGAGCGCCGCGTCTTCAAGAGTCAGCCCCTTGCTTTCGCGGGCCTGCTGGAAATATTCACCGAGCGAATCCGCCATGAGTTAGATCGTCCCTTCCATCAGCGGAGCCGTTCGGTCAGCTTGGCGGCCTCCGCCGCGACCGGGCCTCCTGGATCGAGGGCCTTGGCCTGAGCGAAGGCCTCGCGGGCCCTACCGTCATCGCCTTGCTTCATATACAGCCGTCCCAGTTCCAGATAGACCAACGGTCGGGGAATACTCGGCGGCTCGATTTTCAAGGACTCCTGGTAGGCGCGAATGGCTGCCGGAACATCGCCCTGCAGGGTATAGGCATAGGCGAGATTTAAATATGGCTTATCCGGCGTCGCATACAGGACGAGTCCGGTGGCCTTCTTCAGCACCTCGATGGCCTCCGGAAGCCGCGAGGAAAAGATGAGTGTCCGGCCGAGATAATTCAGCGCCTCGCCGCTACGGGGGTCCAGGTCGAGACAAATGCGGAACTCCCGCTCCGCCGCACCATACTCTTTTCGCTGGAAATAAATGTTTCCGAGCGCGTAGTGCGCGTCGAAGTTGTCGGGATTGGCTTGGACGGACTTTTGAAACGACACGAAGGCGCGTTGTTGATCGGTGTCGATGTAGGAAATACCGTCTTTATAATGCCCTTCGGATTCCCGCTGTCGCTTTTTGACCGCCTCCTGGCTGACGCAACCGGCGAGAACCGTGAGGGCAATGGCCACGAGCACGAGGGCCCGCCAGGGTGACGTTCCGTGAACAGACCGTGCGCGCATTACTCCCCTCCTAAATGTCCTCGAAGAACGTCATGCCTTTGAAGGCCTTGAAGCGCGCCTCGATATCCTTGTAGTCCAAGAGGCGCAGCCGATCCAGGCTGAACGACTCGACTGCGTAAGAGGCCATCACACTGCCGGCGACCACGGCACGGCGCAGGGCCTCATCTCCGAGATTGCCCGTGCTCGACAAATATCCCATAAACCCGCCCGCAAAGCAGTCCCCTGCGCCCGTGGGATCCTTCACCTGTTCCAACGGAAACGCCGGCACCGCGAACACACGGTCCTTGCTGAACATGATGACGCCGTACTCGCCGCGCTTGATAATCAACGTGGTGGGTCCGGCGGCCTGGATCGTGCGCGCAACGGTCACGAGGTTCGGATCGCCCGCCAGCGCGCGCGCTTCCCCGTCGTTGATGATCAGGATGTCCACGTCCTTCAGGAGCCGCAGGAGCTCAGGGCGTTTGCCGTCGATCCAGAAATTCATGGTATCGCAGGCAACGAGGCGGGGCCGCCGGACCTGTTCAAGCACCGTGCGCTGCAACTCCGGATCAATGTTCGCGAGAAACAGCATCTCCGGCTCACGGTGGCTCTCCGGCACGACCGGCCGGAACGTTTCAAAGACGTTCAAGTGCGTGGCAATCGTCTTGGCTTCATTCAATTGATAGGAATACTCCCCCCGCCACCTGAAGGTCTTGCCGGGGCGGCGCTCGAGTCCTGTCAAATCAATGCCGCGCTGGCGCAGGAAGGCGAGGTGCAGTTCCGGAAAGTCCTCGCCGACGACAGCAATGACGCTGACCTCGGTGAAATAACTCGCGGCCGTGGCGAAGAATGACGCCGACCCGCCGAGGACATCGTCTTCCTGACCGAATGGCGTCTTGACGCTGTCGAGCGCCACCGAACCCACCACCAGCAATTTCACCACTCCACCGCATCCTTTCGCATGACGATTCTACGCGTCTTGTTTTCCCAGCAAGAGGTGCAATCGCTTTCGCGCCGACGCCGGAATCTTGGACGTCAGCACGGCGTTCTTCAGGGCCGCCGCGCAGCCGCATTTGCGATCGCCCGTCAGCATGGGCACCACGGAACGCAGCACGCGCCGCGACAGCGCCACATTTTTGTGCAAGGTTTCAATGATCGCCTCGACGGTCACCGCATCATGGCCGGCATGCCAGCAGTCGTAATCCGTGACGAGCGCCATCGTGGCGTAGCACAATCCGGCCTCGCGGGCGAGCTTCGCTTCGGGCATATTCGTCATGCCGATCACGTCCACGCCCCATTGCCGGAACACCAGCGATTCTCCCCGCGTCGAGAATTGGGGGCCTTCGATGCAGAGATAGACGCCGCCTTCGTGTACGGTCGCGCCCTGGTGGCGCGCGGCCCGTGCGAGATGACCCGCCAGATCGTGACAGACCGGATCGGCGAGCGCCACGTGCGCCACAATGCCGCGATCGAAAAACGTCCCGAGCCGCCTTTTTGTCATGTCGAAAAACTGATTCGGGATGACGACGTGCCCCGGATGCAGCGCCTCTTTCATGCTGCCGACCGCGCTGACCGACAGCACGCGCTCCACGCCCAGTTTCTTCATGGCGTAGATGTTCGCCCGGTAATTGATCTCCGACGGGGAGATGCGATGGCCCCGGCCATGCCGGGCAAGAAACGCGACACGCGCGCCCTCGAGATCGCCGACCACGAAGGCGTCCGACGGGGGCCCAAACGGCGTCGTCACCCGCACCTGCTTGACGCGGGCGAGCCCCTCCATCTCGTACAAGCCGCTGCCGCCGATCACTCCGATCGTCGGTCGATCCATTTTTTTCGTCGTCTTCATGTCAGGCAATGCCTTGTGAACGCTCTTCAGCTCTATTGCACCCGCCCACCCCAGGCGCGCCAAGACGCGCCCCTTCCCGATGGACCGACCAGCTACGAAAGCCGCCGGCGCTTGCCGGTTCAGCAATCCCAAGCACGGTCAGATGTTCCAAGACCCGTTGCGCAATCTGTTCTAGCGACTCGCCTTCGTCACTCGTGATCCACTGCACGGTCGGATCGCCGCGAAACCACGTCAATTGACGCTTGGCGAAGTGCCGGGTGTCACGCTGCAACCTGCGGACCGCCTCCTCCCACCCATACCGGCCCTTGAGATAGCCTGTCATCTGGCGATACCCCAGCGCCTTCATTGATCCAAGCGTCTCGTCAAAGCCTTGCGCCAGCAGTTCCCGCGTCTCGCCTACGAGCCCATCGTCGATCTCGCGAAGCACCCTGGCGTCAATCCGCCGGTAGAGCGCCGCACGGTCCATCGTGAGGCCGATCATGACGACCGGAAAGGGACGATCCGAAAAACGATGTCGTTGATGCCATTCCGACAACGGCACGCCGGTCCGCATCGCGACTTCGAGCGCGCGCACGATCTTGTTGCGGTCGCGCGGGTGCAGCGTCCGGGCGAGCGGAGCATCCATCTCCGAAAGGCGTCTCCAGAGATGCCCCTCCCCGTGGGCCACCTCTTCTTCTTCGAGTTCGCGTCGAAGCGACCAGTCTGCCGTGGGGCCTTCCCATAATCCGTACGCCAGGGCGCGGACGTAAAGGCCGGTGCCGCCGACGACCACCGGCACCCGACCTTGGGCATGCAGCCGCGCAATTTCCTTGAGCGCCGCTTGACGATACCGGCCGGTATTGAACGGCTCATCCGGGGCGACAAGATCGATCAGACGATGAGGCACGCCACCGCGGTCCTCGAGAGGCGGTTTATCTGTTCCAATGTCCATGCCTCGGTAGACCTGCGTGGAATCGGCGGTGAGAATTTCGGTCTCGAGGGCTTGCGCGACGGGAATCGCGACGCGGCTTTTGCCAACGGCGGTCGGTCCAACCAGGAAAATCACCGGCAGCGCCTGCGGCTCTCGCAGCTCCGAAGTCGGGGGACCTGTTGTCTTCCTCAATGCAACGGGCCATGAGGAGCGTGCGAAACGGTCGCTCATTTCGTCCATCCTTGGCGGCCGAAGATGCGATCAAGTTCTTCGAGCGTCAGCCGCATGGCCACCCGCCTCCCGTGGGGGCAGGTGCTGGGCAGTCCGACATCCCGCCAATCTTCCAAGAGCTTGCTCATCTCTTCCAGCCGCATGGTTCGCCCCGAACGCACCGCCGTATGGCACGCCAGTGATGCCAGCAGCGCATGGTACCGCTCTCCGATCGGACCTGTCGAGCCTTCCGCCTCCCATTCCTCCACCAGCGCCATGAGGAGCGCCTCGGGATCTATCTGGCGAGCCAATGCGGGCAGCGCTCGTACCAGAAACGCCCCGCCGCCGAAGTCCTCCACTTCAAACCCCAGCCGCTCCAGATCCACGGCATGCGACCGAACCGCCTCCGCGGCGCTTGCGGTCAACTGCGCGGTCTGCGGAAGCAGGGATTGTTGGGAGGGGATCGGTCCCTGTTCGAACTGCCTTATGAGCCGTTCGAAGAGCACGCGTTCATGGGCCGTGTGCTGGTCGACAACCTGCAACTCCTGCCCGACGTAGGCGAGAATATACCGCTCGGCAATTTGCCCCATCGCGCGCACCTCTTCGCCGATGGCCGGCAGGTACTCCTGAACGGCTTCAGCGATGCGAGCCGATGGTGCGAGCCCCGCGCGATCCAACGGCAATGGATAGGGGGACCGCGACGTCTCCTCAACGTGAGGGGTGACTGTGCCGTTCCGCGCAGTTGGCGTCCAACTATTCGCCGTGCCGACCACCGCCCTGACCCCGCTTCGCACGAGGTCATGGATGCGCTCCTGATCGGCAAAACGCACCTCCCGTTTCGTTGGATGCACATTCATGTCGACCCCGCGAGGGTTCATCGAGAGCGCGAGGATGAAGCGAGGATGGTGCCCTTTCGCCAACGACGTGCCGTATCCCTCATACACGGCATGGGCCGCCGACGGACATCTGACCCACCGCCGGTTTACGAACAACTCCTGGGGCGTCTTGGCCGCGCCGGTCTGCAGCGGGCGATAGCACATCCCCTCCAGGCGGACGTCGTCCGCCTCTCCGGTGACCTCCACGCAGGCGTCCACCAGTTCCAGCCCATAGACCTGCTGGATGCGTGCACGGAGCGTCCGTGCGGGCGGATACTCGGCGACCTGCGCGCCGTTGTGGGACAGGCGGAAGTGGACCGCGGGGAAGGCGAGCGCCTGTCGCTGGACGATCTGACAGATGTGTCCGAACTCCGTCGCCGGACTCTTGAGAAATTTCTTTCTGGCGGGCGTGTTATAAAAAAGATCGGCCACCTCGACGGTCGTGCCCGTCGCACCGGCCATCTCCCGCTGGTCTTTCAGCACGCCGCCTTCGACGCGTATGTCGGTCCCGCAGGTGGTCCCCAGAGCGACGGTGATCAGGCGGACTTTGGACACGGCCGCGATGCTCGGCAGAGCCTCGCCACGGAAGCCCATGGTGCGGATGCTGAAGAGGTCTGCTTCGCTACGGAGTTTGCTGGTGGCATGGCGGACAAATGCGAGCGCCGCATCGGCGGGCACCATGCCCTCTCCATCGTCACTGACCCGAATGAGACGCCGTCCGGCCTCCGCGATATCGACGGTCACGCGCGCCGCTCCGGCGTCCACCGCGTTCTCGACGAGTTCCTTGACGACCGATGCGGGGCGCTCCACGACTTCGCCGGCCGCGATCCGGTTGGCGACCTCCACGGAAAGCACCACGATTTTTGAAGTCATCGCAGCTCAGCGAGCCTCTGCCTAGCATGGCTCGATTCATCGGATTGCGGGAATTCTTCGATGACGCGCTTGAAGAAACTGCGGGCCTTCGCGACGTCCCCCTGCTCGGCATAGGCAACACCCTCTTTCAGGAGCGCCGCCGGGACCTTGTCGCTCTTCGGGTGATTGGCGATCAGCCGCTCGTAACTGTCGATCGCCGCTCGGTACTCTTTCTTGTTGAAGTAGGACTCGCCGATCCAGTACCGGGCATGAGCCGCAAGGCTGGTCGCAGGAAACTGACGCAGAAAGTTCTCAAACTCTCCCACGGCAAGGTCGTAGTTGCCGTTCAGATAATAATTGTAGGCAAGATTGTACGCAGAGGTTTGCGTGACGGAGCTCGGGCCGTCGGGTGGCCTCGAGGGCTTGCTCACATCCTTTGCCGCCGGCTTCGCGACCGGATCCTCGGACCGGAAGGATTGCAGTTCGGTCTGAGAGCGAAGCCTCGCGAGCTCTTGCTCGAGAACCTCCACCCGTCTCGAGAGATCGCTCTCTCCCTGCTTGGAGGCGCGTTGCAGTTCCTGCTTCAGCTTGCGGTTTTCGGCTTGCACATCCCGGACGTCTTCCCTCAACGCAGTGAAATCCGCGGTAGGGACGCAGCCGGCTATCAACACGGAGGCGGCCCAGATCGACAGATATTTCATTGAATGGAGGCCAGTTTGTTTCGCGCCTGTTTGGATTCTTCCGATTTCGGATAGTCGGACAGAATCTGTCGCAGCACGTTCTTGGCGGACGTCTTGTCGTTCATTTCCAACAGCACCAGGGCCTTGCGATAGAGCGCGGACGAGGCCTTCACGCTCTTGGGATAATTTTTGATGACCTGTTCATACGATTCGAGGCTGCGCGAATAGTCCCGCTTCCGAACGTAGCTCTCCGCGATCCAGAAATGGGCATTGGGCGCCAGTGTCGAGTCGGGATACTGCACCAGGAAATTTTGAAACGACGACAGCGCGTCATCGTACCGGCCCTGCGTGTATTCAGTGTGCGCCTGCTCGTAGACCGCTTCTGCCGCACGCGAGCCGTCTGGTTTCGGCGCCGCCACGACCGGCGACCGGGGCGGGTCGACAGGTTCAGATTGACTGGTGGCGGGCGCCTTGCCGTTCTGCATCCGCTGGACGACCTGATTCAAGACCTCGCCCTGCTCGTCCACACGCGAGGCGAGCTTGCCGACGGACACCTCGACGGCGCGCTTCAGATCGCCGACGACCCGTGTCGTTTCATTGACCGTCGCGACGGTGTTGTCCACGGTCTTGGTCAGAGCGGTGACATTCTGTGTGACCGCATTCAGGTGCGTCGTCATGGCTTGCCCATCGAGTTCCACACGTTTGGCCAGCGCGCTTAGTTTATCCTCGCTCTGCCGGCCCGTTTCGCCGGCCTTCTCGTTCAACGCATGCGCAACCTTGGAGAACTCGGCCAGCGTCGCCTGAAACTGCGTGACGCGGCCCGAGAGCGCCTTGAGTTGGGCATCCGTCTGTTTCGAGGTCTCATCCAACCTCCCCAAGGATCCCGACTGCTGCTCGACCTGCTGGGACAGCTTGGCGCCGACCGACCTGACGGTTTCGGTCACCTGCGCCAGGGCTTTGTCGATGTCCGCATTGCGCGCGCTCGTGGCCCGGCCGTCAGCCTCGATCTTTTTGACGGCACGATCCTGGGCGTCAAAACGTTCATCCATCCGCTTGCCGAATGTGTTCAGCGCTTCCTGCGTCCGCCCGACTTTCTCATCGAATCTTCCGTTCAGCTTCTTGTCTTCCGTCTCAATCCAGGCTGAGACCTGCGCGGACTGCGACTCGAGCCTGCCTTCGAGGTCGCGGCGATCGCGTTCCATCCGGCCATTCATCGTCGACATGACCTTCTCTTCAAGTTGGCGAATTTGGGTTTTGAGCTCCGCGCCCTGCCCTTCGACCTGACGTTGGGTCGTGCGGTAGTCGTCGGCCGTTGCGCACCCGCCTACAGCCAACAGAGCGCCCAGGATCAGCGCGAGAGAATTCGGATGGCATCGCCGCTTCATGCTATTGGCCACCCTCTACGGCGAGATGCGCCCGACGGTTCTTGCCGTAGCACGATTCCTCATGCTCGGTGCACACCGGACGTTCCTTGCCGAAACTGTTGAGTTTCACCGCGTTTTTAATTCCGCGGTCCGCCAAATACCGGCGGACTTCCTTTGCGCGCTTTTCCCCAAGGACAAGATTGTACTCGCGGCTTCCGCGCTCATCGCAATGCCCTTCGATCGTGAGCGGTACGGACGGATTCTGCTTCAGAAACTCCGCGCTTTGCGCCAGGTTCTTGATGCCTTCGTCCGACAACGCCCACTTATCATAATCAAAGTAGATGTCCGCAAGCTGGCGCTTCGCCGCCTCGCGCGTCCGCTGCTCGGCTTTACGGGCCTCGACATCCTTCGGATCGACCTTGGCGATCATCGTGCCCGCCGCGACGACTCGTTCCTCATCCGGCTTCTTGTTGAATCCCTGCAATGGAGTGCTGCCGCTCCCCTCCCGGACGGACCCACTGCCCGCATCCGCCTTCGCCATCGCATCTCCCTGCGAGCCGGCGCCGCCGCCCGCCGTGTTGCCGTCCCCACCCTTTTTCCCGGCCCCTTGCTGCGCATCCTCGCCCGAGGCCGTGGACATGACACTTTTCTTGGAGCACGCGCCCAGGCCGATGACTCCTACTAATCCGGCGATCACCACCCAGTGCAGGAGATTGACTTTTCCGCTCAACATCTGTGACCTCCATGCGGGAACCTTCCCGCGCACAAATTAAATCTCATCTGTTCCTTATGCTTCATGGTACCGACCACGCAGGATCATCATTGGACGCGCTATTGGCGGTGAGGCGTTCGGGATCGCTGCCATCGGCGTTCATGATGTAGATATCCCGCTTTCCGTTACGCGTCGTGCTAAATGCCAGGTGGCGTCCGTCCGCCGACCAGGCAGGCGATTCGTCATTCCCGACCCCCGCCGTCAACTGCTTCACATGCTGGCCGTCCGGGCTGATCAGACAAATCTTGAGGAACCGCCGATCGTCGCGGCAGACGTATGCGATCCAATTGCCCTTGGGCGACCAGGCGGCGGCGGTGTTGTAATTGCCCTTATAGGTCAGCCGCCGGACATTCGTCCCATCGGCGCCCATCAGATAGATCTGCGGGCCGCCCCCGCGATCCGAGGTGAAGGCAATCTCACGGCCTGTC
>VBOG01000048.1 GCA_005877815.1 Nitrospirota bacterium | reverse complement strand
GTCGTCCGGAGCGGTCGGCGCGATCAACGGACGGCGTCTTTCCGGTTGTCAAACGAATACCGCAGAGACGAGCAAGTCCGGCGACACGGGCGCAAAGGATGGCGTCAAGGACGAAGAGGGCAAGCCATGATCATCGGCGTCCCAAAGGAGATCAAAGACCAGGAGTTCCGTGTCGCCTTGACGCCGGCAGGAACCCGGGCCTTGCTGAAAGCGGGCCATCGTGTCGTGGTCGAGGCGGGAGCTGGGACCGGCAGCGGATTGGACGACGCACAGTACACGCAGGCGGGCGCTGAGATCGTTTCGGAAAAGGCATTGGTCTTCGACCGCGCTGATCTGATCGTCAAGGTCAAGGAACCTCTTCCGGCAGAGTATGCCCTGCTCAAAAAAGGCCAAGCGTTGTTCACCTATCTTCACCTCGCTGCCGATCGCCGGCTGACGGAGACTTTGCTCGAACGGGAAATCTTCGCGATTGCGTATGAAACGGTCGAGAGCGCCGATGGTAGCCGGCCGATTCTCCGCCCGATGAGTGAGGTGGCCGGCCGGTTGGCCGTGCAGATCGGCGCGCACTATCTTGAGCGCGTCCATGGAGGGCGGGGAGTCCTGCTCGGCGGTGTACCGGGCGTGCCGAACGGCAAGGTCGTGATCATCGGCGCCGGGGTCGTGGGAACGGAAGCGACGCACATTGCCGTGGGATTCGGCGCGCGCGTCGTGGTGGCGAACCTTCACCGGGATCGGCTGGAAATGCTTGAGGCCTTGTACCGTGGCCGGGTGACGACGATGGTGGCCAATGCGGACTGGATCGAACAGCAGGTCATCGACGCGGACCTGGTCATTGGCGCCGTCCTCGTTCCCGGAGGTCGCGCGCCCAAGGTCGTCAGTCGGGACGCGGTCGGCCGCATGAAAAAGGGCGCCGTGATTGTGGACGTATCGGTGGATCAGGGCGGTTGTATCGAGACCATCCGTCCGACGTCTCACTCGGATCCGGTTTACGTCGTGGATGGCGTGCTGCACTATGCGGTGCCCAACATGCCGGGCATCGTGCCGGAGACCTCCACTTTTGCCTTGACCAATGCGTCGTTTCCCTTTATTCTGCGCCTGGCCGAATTGGGGCCGGAGCATGCGGTCCGGTCCGATCCGGCCCTCGCTAAAGGGCTCAACCTCGCGTTTGGTCGGATCACCCACCGCGCAGTGGCCGAGGCCTTCGGAATGACGTATGCACCAGGAGTCGGGGCGTAGCGCAGACTGGTAGCGCACTGCGTTCGGGACGCAGGGGTCGGAGGTTCAAATCCTCTCGCCCCGACCAAACCAAGCTTGCTCGTGCCGGCATTTCGATCAACATGCCGGATAATACCTTCAGCGAAGTTCCATGGACTCCCTTTCCCCTTCCGACATGGTATCCGCCGAAGTTTTTGTATCCGGACGTGTGCAAGGCGTCTGGTATCGAGGGTTTGCCGAACAGGTTGCCTTGGCGCTCGGACTCTCGGGATGTGTTCGAAATCTTTCTGACGGACGCGTACAGGTCGAGATCGAAGGCCCGAGACAATCCGTCGAGGAAATGCTCCGACGGCTTCGAACAGGCCCTCCGCGCGCCGTGGTGACGGATCTCACCGTGAAGTGGAAAGACGTCACCGGCAGGCGTTCAGGGTTTCAGATCGTGCATTAATTCAGGCGCCTTTTGTTTCCTCGCACGTTTGGTTGACACCACTTTTCCCCTCTCCTATACTCTGCCTCCACTATGAACTATAAGAAACTCATCCGCGAGGTTCCGGACTATCCCAAGCCCGGTATTTTGTTTTACGACATCACGACGCTGCTCCAAGACCCAGAGGCCTTTCGGAGCGTGATTGATGAATTGACCGGACTCTACCGCGAGAAAAAGATCGAGAAGGTCGTCGGCATCGAATCGCGTGGCTTCATCTTCGGATGTCCTCTCGCACACCAACTAGGGGCGGGATTTGTTCCTGTCCGCAAACCCGGGAAACTTCCGGCCGACATCTTCGAGGTCAAGTACAATCTCGAATACGGGTCGAACTCATTGGCGGTCCATCGGGATGCCATCATGCCCAGCGAGCGCGTGCTGATCGTGGACGATCTGCTGGCGACCGGTGGCACAGCTGCCGCCACCGTCAATCTTGTCCGCCAGCTCGGCGGCGAGATCATCGGCGTCGCATTTCTGGTGGAACTGCTCGCTCTAAAGGGTCGCGATCAACTCAAAGGGTGCGAGGTCGAAGCCTTGATCCAATACTGAGAGTCGGCGCCTCCATGAAGCAACACCACATTTCCTCGGGAGGGATCGTGTTCAGGCCGGCGGGATCCTCTTATGAAGTGGCGCTGATCTGCGTAGCGAGGCCGGGCGGCGATTCAGCATGGGCATTGCCGAAAGGATGGGTCGAAGACGGCGAGGCTCTGGAGCAGACCGCGGTCCGTGAAGTTCGCGAAGAGACCGGCTTGGACGGGAAGGTCGTGTGCAAGATAGATGAGATCTCCTATGAATTTTATTCGCGTGCGGTGCATGCCCGCGTGAGTAAAACCGTCCATCTGTTTCTGTTGCGATTCAAAGGGGGAGACACCGCCGATCATGATACCGAAGTGGAAGAGGCGCGTTGGTTTCCCATCGACGAGGCGCTCAGAAAACTGACATACAAAAATGAACGTGAGGCGCTGGAGAAGGCCGCGCTTCTCTTAGAGGAAGGAGAGCACATCACATGACCGGGAAAGCAAAATCCCGTCAACACGTGACGACGAAAGCGAAGAGTGCGCCTTCTAAGCCCATGAAGAAACCGGTGGCGGCGGTCTCGAAAGGCAAAGAACCAAGCATGAGAACGGGTGCGCTCAAAAAAATGCTGATGGAACGGCGACAGACGGTCTTAAAAGAGATTGAGGCATCCATCGGACACCGACTGTCCGACGAGCAACAGCAGCGAGTTGATGCTATCCCGGACGTGGGCGATCAGGCGCTGTTGGATTCGGAACGGGCCCGGGAGATCTCCATTATGGAGATGCGAAATCGCGTGCGCCAACAGATTGACGAGGCGCTGGTTCGCCTCGGCGAAGGGAACTACGGTCTGTGCTCCGATTGCGGTGTCGAAATCAGCGAAAAGCGGTTGAAGGCTGTTCCCTTCGCGCGCCGATGCGTCGCGTGCCAGGAAAAGCAAGAGATGCTCGAGAAGATCGAACAGGAGGAGGACCAAACCCCCTGAGGGGCATGCGAGCCGTTTCCGTCGACATCGCCGTTCTCTGGCTGATGATCGAGTCCTTCGGCTGGGCGCTGACCCGCGACGAAGAAAACAATGTCGAGGTCTACAACATCACCAGCCGCGCCGTCCGTATGATTTCTTCTTCCACCCCTTCCGACCGACTCCTTAGGTTCCAGCATCATCAGCGGATCTCATCCTCTGAAGAGCTCCTGCGTTACATACGCAAGCGTCAGCCCGGTGGTATGATAAAAGTAGAGTTCGTTCGGCAAGGAAAGCGCGAAGAGGTTCAGGTGAAAGAGCGGCCTCGGGCAGCCATGAAGCGGGCCGTCGTGCTGAGCAGCGGGGGCCTCGATTCAACGGTCGCAGCGGCGGAGGCGCGGGCGGCGGGGTACCAGCTGTTTCTGCTCAGCGTGAATTATGGGCAGCGTCATGCGGTTGAGCTGACCCGAGTGCCCGCAATCGCAAAGGCGTTGGGGGCGGTGCGGACGCTCGAGATCACGGTGGACTTGCGAGCCATCGGCGGATCGGCGCTCACCGATGTCATGGTTGTGCCGAAGGACAGGACCGGCGAAGAGATCGGCGCAGGCATACCGCCGACATATGTTCCTGCTCGCAACACCCTCTTTTTGGCTTTGGCTCTGGGATGGGCAGAAGTGCTTCTCGCCGACACCATTTATATCGGAGCCAATATATTGGATTACAGCGGATACCCTGACTGCCGGCCTGAATTCCTCACCGCCTTCGAAGCGCTGGCCAGGGTGGGAACCAAAGCGGGCATCGAGGGACGAGACCTCAGGGTCGAAGCTCCGTTGCTGCGGATGACCAAAGCGGACATCATTCGCCGTGGCATCGCGCTCAAGGCGCCGTTGGAACTGACCCATAGCTGTTACGATCCGGATCAGCAGGGACGGGCGTGCGGATGTTGCGACAGCTGCCTGCTGCGACGCAAAGGATTTGCGGAAGCCGGCGTGTCGGATTCGGTCATCTATAGAAGTGCCGCGTCACGCTGCTGAGGTGACATAAAGGAGCCTGCATGTACAGCCTATCTCCGGAAGAATTCTTCATGTACCTCACGATCGCCTTGGTGGTCATCATCCCGATTTCAGTCCGTATCTATCGCCGCCTTGCAATCGGCCGGTTGAAGGCGCAGTTGCGGGGCAAGGATGGCGTATGACGGCGTGCGAGCCGTGAACGGTCTTGTCCAGTCGTTCTTGGTGGCCGGTCTTCTGTCCGTTCTTCCTCTGACGTCCGCAGGGGCTGCCGCTGAAGAATCGGATGCGGGCCTGACGGGTCTCTTCGTCCATTACTACACCGCCTTGGAAAAAGGCCGGTGGGCGGAGGCGTTCGATTTTCTGCACGACCGTCTCAAGGCGGCCAGCGAAGTCAAGACGCCCGAGGACCTCGCTCGGCGCAATACAAAGACACAGCAGGACCTGATCGAGGCCTTTCAAACGTTCGATCGCATCGAAGTGGCGAAGACCACCATTGACCTGACCTCCATTAAAGCGCGCGTCATGTCTTCAGGGGACGAAAACGTCGCCGGCGAAGTGATCTATGATCTCGTCGTTTTTCCCAAAGGCAAGGGCCAGCCCCTGACGTATCGCGTGGTGATGGACATCGGTCTTGCGAAGGGCCAGATCATCAGAATGACCCAGCAATCCATGACGCGAATTGATCCCGGCGGCATGGGCGAATCGGCGTAATCGTTGTCAATGCGGCGTCGGCTTTCTTGACCCTCCCCGCCGGTTCTGATTACATACCGCGATGGCCTCGTCTCGGGATAAACGCTGGCAGGCAAAGGCCCGGCAAGAACTCAAGAAGCGCGTGGTGGAGATTACCGCCCGATCGGCCGAAGATCTCGACCAGGCATTCGACAAGCTCATTCACGAGCAGCCAGATCTTTATTTCAGATTGGAAGAAGGATTCGAGGAAGTCCATCAAACGATCCTGCTGGTCGGCGAAGAGCTGGAGGGATCATCCGGCATCACTGAATTGGAGCGCCTGGATCGACGAATCGAATTTATCGAGGATCGCTTCGAAGATCTGGAGAGCGAGCTATTCGGCCGGCCCCGAAGAAGGAGGAAGCGCAGGCCCAGCCTGTTCGACTTCTTCCGTGCTGCCTCGGGGGGAGGAGGCGCCGGCGAGAGCACGGACCCTCTGAGTGAGATCAGGACCGCTTCAGAGGCTTATGAAACCTTGGGTTTGGAAGAGGGGTGTACGTTGACCGCCGTCACGCGAGCGTTCCGTCAGAAGGCCAAGGAACTCCATCCCGACTCACGCGACGGCGACCGGAGCGGCGAACCGAAACTCCGCCGACTCATCGCCGCGTACCAGTACCTCAAGTCCATCTACAACAGCGGGGACGACAACGTCTCGCCCGCGAATTTGTGATTACTTGGCTTCTCCCAGGCTGCGTTCATACAACAACACCCTCCATCCATCTTCCTCATTTAAGAACTGACCGACGATCGGCAGCATGCCCGTGCCGGGGATGTCTCCGGTCTGGCCCAGGCTCCCGTTTTTCAGCACCCACATCATTTCGCCCGGGGTGCGTACTTTATTAAACTTGGGATTGGTAAAGTTTCGCGGCATGATGGGGAGAACTTTTGCCGCTCCGCCGTCGCCCTTGCCTTCCGGGCCGTGGCACTGAAAGCAGGTGCCGCGCCCCAGGAAGATCGCCTTGCCTTCCGCGAGAATTTCGGGAGTCGATTGGAAAGGAGGCTTTAGAGCCTTTGCGGCCGCGCGGTCGCTCGTTGGCACACGTGACAGCGAGATGTCGAACTCTCCGCCGGGCTGGCCATACCCGGCAGGCGGACCGGCTGCCGCAAGTCCGGCGATTAACACCCCGGAAGACACAAGCACCGCGCATGTCATCAGACGCATGCAAACCTCCTTATGACGATGGATGATGTGGTGAAAGCCCGCGCTGCCGCTGAACGACCCATAACATACACAGCCCCAGCACGAGCATCGGCACGCTGAGAAGTTGGCCCATCGAAACAATGCCGGCCAGCAATCCGAGATGGGCGTCCGGTTCTCGGAAGAACTCCACGAAGATCCGGCAGGCGGCATAGCCGGTAATAAAGGTCCAAAACAGCGTCCCTGGGGGGCGCCGCCGTCGCCCCATGAGCCAGACCACGGTGAATAACAGCACGCCCTCCAAGAGCACCTCGTAGAGTTGCGAGGGATGGCGGCAGAGAGGCCCCCCGCCGGTCGCGTCAAAGACCATGCACCACGGGACGTCGGTCGGGCGACCGAAGAGCTCCCCGTTGATGAAGTTGCCGAGGCGTCCCAAGCCAAGTCCGATCGGCACAGCCGGCGTGGCCAGGTCGGCGATGGTGTAGAAGCGGTATCCTTTTCTGTAGCAAAAAACGCCCACCGCAATGATCACGCCGATCAATCCGCCATGAAACGACATGCCGCCTTCCCACACCGCCAGAAGTTTCGAAGGATTCTCGACGTAATAGGGAAGATTGTAGAACAAGGTATAGCCCAAGCGGCCGCCCAAGATGACTCCGATCGCGGCATAGAGGATGAGATCGTGAAGATCGTCGAGAGAGATTGTGATGTGCTCCCGAGCAGCGCGCGTTTTGATGATGAAGAACGCTCCAATCAAGCCAAGGACGTACATGAGTCCGTACCATCGGATGGCGAGCGGGCCCAGCCGGATCAGAATGGGATCAATCTGTGGGTTCGGAATCACGGGATGCACATCCTACGAAGGTCACGATGAGTTTTTCAAGTCGCTTGACGTTGGCACTTTATTCGCTACACACTGTGAACGACAGGAAGGGGTTGTTGATGGAAGGGAAACGCGCGTATAGCCTTTATGATGCCATTCGGCGCGTCCTCGATCCTCTGAGACGCGATTGGGACAGCTTCACGCCGGAGGAACGGGAGCTGGTGCTTCGTGAAATGAAAGGTTTCATTCGAAGCGTGACACCCCCCGAAGAACAATAATCCAGAACACCTCCTTAGACCGCGGACGATATTAAGACGGGCGCTCAGCGACGAGGCTCGCGACAAAAGGGCCATGATCAGGATGCGCGGCGCCTTCGCGATAGGCCAGCACGCGTAATTCCTTGAACAGCGAGAGCAGCTCATTTCGGCCGAGGCAGAATTCCCGCCGTCGTGGGTGATTGAAGCGCTCGTGGTTGTCGATGAGGAACGTTTCATAGAGCAGGACACCGCCTGGAGCCAGCGCACCAATGAGATGAGGTATGACGTTGCGTTGAAGATAATAAAACACAAGAATGACCTGATAGGCCTGTTTGGGAAACTCCTTCGTTTGCTCGAGGTCCACGAGACGTGTAGAGATGTTTTTGAGCCCCAAGTTCGCCGCTTTGTCCTCCAGCGATCGGAGACTCTCCGGGTCCCAGTCCCAGGCTTCAACCGAAAAACCCTCTTGCGCAAGATAGAGCGTGTTCCGGCCTCGGCCGCTCGCGAGATCCAGTGCCCTCCCACTTTTCAGAAGGTGCGTGTGCTCCAAGAGCCATTCGGCCGGGAGTTCTTGTGCGACGTGCGATGGAGCATCCACGAAACCGGCTCGTCTGGTTATGCAGACGCCGACCGAGCCTTTCACAGGCTTCAGCGGGGGCGCCAATTTCCGCACCCACAGCTCCAATTCCCGCACCGGATACTTTGAGAGGATGGCATTGGCAAGCCGCTCGGCCAGGGCCTCTATAAGATGAAATCGTTCGCTTCCAGCGATGGCACTCATGTCTTCGGCTACATGGGCATAGTCGACGGTGCGACCGAGATCATCGGCGGCGGCGGCTGACGCCATATCTATGGTAAGTTTAAGGTCAACGGCCATGGGCTGAGGGTGCAGACGTTCCACTTCGGTGACCCCGCAATAGCCGTCGAACGCCAGGTGTTCAACGACGAGTCGGTCCGTCTGATAGGGCTTATAAAATGGCATCGAGTTTCACGTTTTGGCGGTTCCATGGGACCTCAAACCGCCTGGTTTTCCCTTGACTTGGCCTTTCATGGGATACCATAATTGAAGACGGGACGTCGAGTGATAATGGCTGAATTTACGCACTTTAACGAGTCCGGCCGGGCACGGATGGTGGATGTATCTGAAAAATCGGACACACTCCGAACCGCCACCGCACAAGTGCGCGTGCTCATGCAACCTGAGACGCTCGAGAAGATCCGTCGGGGAAAGATCGCGAAGGGGGACGTGCTCGCCGTCGCCCAAACCGCCGGCATTATGGGCGCGAAGCGCACGCCGGATCTGATCCCTATGTGCCATCCGATCCTACTGAGCAGCGTCAATATTGATTTCAAGGAAGAATCGCAACCCGATGCCTCTGGTTTATGCGGGATCACGATCATGGCGACGGTGAAGACCACAGGGCCCACTGGCGTCGAGATGGAAGCCCTCACTGCCGTCACCGTGGCCGCACTCACGATTTACGATATGTGCAAGGCTGTCGACCGTGCCATGGTGTTCACCGATGCCTGCTTGCTGGAAAAAGCGGGTGGGAAGTCCGGCGCGTACATCCGCCAGGGGGGGCACGGGTGATCACCCTCAAGTTATTCGGGTTGCTCAAGTCCTTGGCGCACAACCAGACGGAACTGGCTCTGCCTATCGGTTCGGGAGGCACGGTCCTCGACGTGGTGGGTCTGCTCGACCGAGAGTACCCGGAGATCGCAGAGCTCGTGCACAAAAAGAAAGTCTTGATCTCCGTCAATCAAGAGATCGCGCATTCCGATACTCTCCTCAACGAGGGCGACGAAGTGGCATTATTGCCGCCGTTCGCCGGAGGGTCCGAGACGTCTGCCGCTGATGACATGTTGGTGCGAATTCAGCGTGAAGACTTCTCGATCGACGCGGAGTTGGCGCGCATTCGGGCGCGGTCGAGACGTATCGGTGGGATCGCGATCTTTCTGGGGACGGCGCGTGATCGCTCCAAGGGCCGGGACGTCAACGGCATCAAATTCGAATACTATGAAGGGATGGCCCAGAAAAAGCTGCGGGAAATCCGGGACCGGGCCTTGAAGGATTTCGATATCATCGATGTGCTCATTGTCCACCGGTACGGCGAGATCGAGATCGGCGACAACATCGTCCTCGTGATCGCGGCGGCCGAGCACCGGGCAGAAGCGTTCCGGGCCTGCAAATGGGGCATCGACGAGCTGAAGCAGATCACGCCCATCTGGAAGCAGGAGAGCACGCCTGAAGGCGAGATTTGGGTTGAGGAACATCCATGAGCCGCTTGCCTGCGCCCGCTGACCTGCCCACCGTTGCCGATACCTTCGGGCGACCGTTGCGAAGTCTCCGTCTATCGGTCACCGACCGGTGCAATTTACGTTGCAACTACTGCATGCCCGAGGAAGAGTACACCTGGTTGCCTCGCGAAACGCTGCTGACCTTCGAGGAAATGGACGCCCTCACGAGCCTGTTTACAGAATTGGGCGTGGACAAAGTTCGATTGACGGGCGGGGAGCCGCTGCTCCGCAAAGACCTTCCGGTATTGGTCGGAATGCTGGCGAAGAACGCCCGCATCAAAGACCTCGCGCTGACGACCAACGGGATCCTGCTCGCGGAACACGCGCAGGCGTTGTTCGACGCCGGCCTCCATCGGGTCACGGTCAGCCTCGATACGCTCAATCCGGATCGCTTCAAAGCGTTGACGCGTCGTGAGACGCACGGCCGTGTATTGCAGGGCATTGAGGCGGTGGCCCGGACCGGTTTTACGGGCCTCAAACTGGATACGGTCGCCATACGTGGCTTTAACGATGATGAATTGGCGGATCTGATTGAGTACGGCAAGCGCATCGGAGCGGAAGTCCGTTTCATTGAATACATGGACGTCGGCGGGGCGACGGATTGGTCCATGGAAAAGGTGTTGTCGCGGACAGCCATTCTCCATGCGTTGGGCCAAAAATACGGATCTATCGAAGCGGTCGTTGAGGAGAGTTCCGCACCCGCCCAGCGGTTCCTATTGCCCGACGGCACGACCTTCGGGATCATTCCTTCGACGACGATGCCCTTCTGCGCCGCCTGTGATCGCAGCCGGCTCACCGCGGACGGCATGTGGTATCTGTGTCTGTATGCCAAACAGGGCTTTGACCTGCGTCAGCCGTTGCGCGACGGCGTTCCCCTCGAGGAGATTGCGTCGCTCATCCGGTCGGTCTGGCAGGCGCGCAAAGATCGCGGCGCCGAGGAGCGCAAGGCGCTGGAACGATTCGGGACACGGGAAAATCTGATCGAGATCGAGAAGCTCCGTCTGGATCCTCACCTGGAAATGCATGCCCGCGGCGGATGACATGCATGCTCGATCTACACGCGATTTCTATTCTGACCATCGGTTTTCTTCTCGGGGCCAAGCATGCCCTCGATGTCGATCACGTCGCGGCAGTCTCCACCATCGCTGTTGAGAATCGGACGCTCTTTCGCTCGTGCATCGTCGGTCTTTGTTGGGGTCTCGGACATACCACCGTGCTCCTCTTGGCTGGCACCGCCATTCTGGTGTTCGGCTTCAAGGTTTCGGGTCAGTGGAGCAGGGTGTTTGAGGCCGGTGTTGGCTTGATGCTCATCGGACTCGGTGCGTCGGTCGCGTGGAGACTCTGGCAGGAGCGCTTCCATGTGCATGTGCATTCGCACGACGACCATGAGCCGCATCTTCACCTGCACTCCCATGCCGGTGGTGCCGATCACCGGCATCTCCACCGCTTTCGGCTGGAATACAAATCGGTCGCCATTGGCATGATCCACGGATTGGCGGGAAGTGCGGCCGTGCTGCTGTTGGTGTTGTCGAACGTAGGCACACTCACCGAGGCGTTAGTGTGTATACTGGTCTTTGGTGTCGGCTCCATCGCCGGCATGGCGGGGTTGGCAATGCTCATAAGCCTTCCATTTGTCTTAACCGGCGGAAACATGGTTCGCACTCATCTGGCGTTGAGGGCCACAGCAGGTGTGATCAGCGTGGTCCTGGGTACCGGGATCGTACTTGCCTCGTTAACATAATTTCTCCTGCGACCTTCTCACTCGGAAACATGGTGTGTCGACGCACAGGGCTTATTTCAGACGTGCGATAGATGGCGGTTCGACATTGACTTATCATCGCGTTTTGTCTACCCTCTCCCAATACTATCGAGGTATTGCATAGCCTTACACCTGCCAGCGGTGTCCCGCCATCCGCGACATTGAGAGGAATTTTGTCGCCTCGGAGCGCGGGTGACCCGATAAGCAGAGCGAGGAGATGAGTGGAGATCGCATTTGGAGCGAAAACGGATGTCGGTCTGAAGCGGTCTCACAATGAGGATGACCTCGTTGCGGACGGATCATTAGGGCTTTTTGTCGTGTGCGACGGGATGGGAGGCCGGAACGCCGGCGAAGTGGCAAGTCGCCTGGCGGTCGAGGTGATCCAGAAGCACATCCACGAAGCAAGACAAGACGAGAATCTGTCCTTCATTGGAGAGTACGATCGACGGTTTTCATCCCCCACGAATCGCTTGGCAAGCGCCATCCGCCTGGCGAATGCGACGGTCCATGCGAGCGCAAAGAGCCATCCCGGACAGGAGGGGATGGGCACCACCGTCGTGTCGGGGCTTCTGAATGATCAGATCCTGTGCATCGCGCATGTCGGTGACAGCCGGATGTACCTGGTTCGGGGCATGACGATTGAGCCGTTGACCGCGGATCATTCGTTGGTTGCCGAGCAGGTGCGCCGCGGGCTCCTGACGGAAGAAGAAGCCGAGCGATCCCCTCAGCGGAATATCATTACCAGGGCACTCGGCATCGATGACACGGTGGACGTCGAACTGGATGAGGTCCCATTGATGCGTGGCGACGCCGTCCTGCTCTGTTCGGACGGTCTGACGAAGGGCGTCAAGCCCGCAGAGATCCTCTCGGCGATCCGCGGAGCGGAGTCAAGCGCTGCAGCCTCAGAACGACTGGTGACCTTGGCTAATGCCGCCGGTGGAGATGACAATACCTCGGTCATCGTTCTCATGCTGGACAGTCTGGACAGGGCGAGCATCTGGCGCCGTGCCTGGGGTTGGGTACTGAGTTGAGTCCATGCGTTACACGTCAATGAGGGAATGACTATGCCGAAGCTCTTCCTCAAATTCAACGAAGCGGTCCTCAAGGAAATCGCTATGGAGGGGCCACAACTGACGATCGGTCGAAAGCCGGACAACGATGTGGTCATCGACAATCCCGCCGTCTCCGGCCACCATGCCCGGATTGTGCAGGAGCAGGGCGCATTTTTTCTGGAGGACCTGGACAGCACCAACGGCAGTTTCGTCAATGACGCACAGGTTCAGAAACAACAGCTGAAGAATACCGATCGTGTGGCCATTGGCAAACATGTTCTGGTCTTCCAAGAAGATGTTCCGGCTGCCGCGCCCGCTCCTCCGCAAAAGGAAACGGATTCCGACAAGACCATGATCCTGGATACCAAGAAACAGCGCGAGCTCTTAAAAGCCATGCAGACAATGCAGTCCCCGGTCGGGTACAAGGCCATCGAAAAGCTGGGATTCCTGACGATCGTCTCAGGGCAAACGGACAAGAAGGACTATGAGCTGACGGGGCGGCTGGCGGTGATCGGCGCCGAAAACACGGCCACCGTCAAGCTGACGGGCTGGTTCGCGCCCAAAAATGCCGCGCTTATCGCCCGGCGCGGCCCCGCCTACTTCCTCAGCACGCCTCAGGGAGCCAAAAAAATCACCGTGAACAGCGAGACGGTGCAGGGACAGCGAGAATTGCAGGATGGCGATACTCTGATGGTCGCCGGGGTGCTCTTGCAGTTCGTTCTCAAAGATCAGAAAGGGTGATGATTTGTTAGAATCTTTGTAATCCGTCATGGCGAACAAAAAAGACCAACTCACCAACGATCTCAGTAAATACGTCGAGCAGGCTCAATGGGCGAAAGCGGTACAGACCTTACAGGGTCTGATCGAGCTGGAGCCGACGAACGCGCAGTATCATCTGCGGATGGGGGATTACTCCGTCAAAGCGGGCGCCAAAGCGGCTGCGATCAAATACTACTATCAAGCGGCGGACATGTTCATTAAGGCGGGGTTTTCCATCAAGGGCATTGCGACGTATAAGATGATTCTGAAAATCGCGCCGCAAGAAACTCAGGCCACGGCCCTCATGAAGGCCATCAACAGCGGTCCGGGTGTGGCGGTGCTTCCCGAAACGCCCGAACCCGCCGTCCAGCCGCCGACGCAAGCTCCGACCCTGGCCATGTCAGATGGTCCGACGCTCGAGAGCGAGCCGCCGGTAATGGCCATTCCTGCCGCGGGAGAGAAAAAGAACATCAATTCGCTCTTTGCCAGTTTCACTCAGGAGGAATTCGGCACTCTCGTGGATAAGCTCGAGCAAATGGAATTCATGGACGGCGAGCGGATCATCGCCGAAGGAGATGAGGGCGACGCAATGTATCTGATCAGTCGCGGCGGCGGAAAGGTGGTCAAGGACGCCGAGGGGCAAGAGGTGCTGCTCGGGGAACTCGGCGAGGGCGAGTTCTTTGGAGAGATGTCCTTGCTGGTGGGCGGGCCGCGGAGCGCGTCGGTCTTCGCCAAAAGCGAGACGGAGGTCCTACGGCTCAAGTCCAGCGATCTGTTCGAGGTGATGAAGCAATATCCGCATCTGGAAACCGTGCTCGAGCAGTTCTATGAGAATCGTTCCAAAGCCACGCGCCAAAAAATGAGGGAACTGCGAAAATAGTTGGGCAGGCGCTCTTCTTTGTTGCGATTCTACCGATGATGCCGAAGGGGCGCGGTGATCATTAAGATTCTCGGATGTCACGGCTCCGAATTGACGGTGGACGAGCCGGGCGGGCGGCGACTTGAGTGCAGAACCTGCGGGTTTCTCATCAATGACATGTGCATGATGGATGCCGGGACAGTGAGTGCCGGTCTCCAGGAAGCAGACCTGGAAAAGATCAAAAACGTCATCATCTCTCACGTGCATTTCGATCACATCAAAGGGTTGTCACTTCTTGCCGATAACATGGCGGGGCGCACCCGATCGCCCATCGATGTTTGGGGACTGATCGGGTCCGAACTCAAACGCCTCAATCTGCCGAATCTCCATTTCTTGGAGGAAGGCCAAGTCGTCACCGTCTGATCGGGTACGCCATGGCTTGGTTCAAAAAAGACCGCCCAACGGGCGGGGATAGCGGGAAAAAGCCGAAATTTCAGGAGGGCCTTTGGCTCAAGTGCAACCATTGTCGTGAGATCATCTATCGCAAGGAAGTCGAGCGGAATGCCAAGGTCTGCCCCAAATGCGAATATCATTTCCCGATTTCCGTCGAGGACCGGATAGACCTGCTCCTGGACCTGGGGACTTTTCGCGAGTGGGATGCCGAGTTGGCCGCGGCCGACCCGCTCCATTTTAAAGACACCAAACGGTACCGCGACCGTCTGTTGGACGCGCAACAGCGGACCGGGAAGAAAGACGCGCTCATTACCGGCGAGGGACGGATCAATGGCGCACGTGTTGTCCTGGGAGTGTTTCATTTCGGTTTCATGGGCGGCAGCATGGGGTCCGTGGTGGGAGAGAAGGTTATCCTCGCCGCGGACCGCGCGCTGCGGGAACGCGTTCCCTTGGTGCTTGTCATCACGTCGGGCGGTGCACGTATGCAGGAGGGCATTCTTTCCCTTATGCAAATGGCCAGGACCGCTGCGGCGATCGGACGTCTTGCCGAAGCGTGTATCCCCTACATCGCTATTTTGACCGATCCGACATTCGGCGGTGTCACGGCAAGCTTTGCCATGCTCGGCGACGTCATTCTGGCAGAACCCAAGGCTTTAATCGGGTTCGCGGGACCGCGCGTGATCGAGCAGACGATTCGGCAGCAGCTTCCCCAAGAATTCCAACGCGCGGAATTTCTCCTCGAGCACGGCATCATCGACCTCATCGTTCCCCGCAAACGCCTGAAAGAAACCCTCTCGAGCATAATCGCATTCTTCTAACTCCTGCCGGTCTGAGTTGCAGGGCTTAGGGTTTTATGGTAGAAGCCCTCGTCCCCTGAAGATCAACGGATGATGCCATGGCCGGAGCTTCTGACAACACACTCTCGTACCTGTACGGGCTGCAAAGTCACGGCATCAAGCCGGGGTTGAGCCGAACCATTACGCTGTTGGGGGCATTCGAAGACCCTCACCATACCTTCAGCTCGTTCCACATCGCAGGGACGAACGGCAAGGGTTCAACGGCCGCGATGCTGGCCTCCATTCTCACCCGACAGGGCTATCGCGTGGGTCTCTATACGTCACCGCACCTGATTGATTTCGCCGAGCGCATCACTGTCAACGGCGTCCCTATTCCGCCTGAGTGTCTGCAGACGCTGAGTCAGGCCGTGCGCCATTCAGCGGAAGCCCGGCTGACGGAGCCGCCGACGTTCTTCGAGGCCACGACCGCCATGGCGTTCCGGCACTTTGCGGACGCCGGCGTGCAGTATGCCGTTGTCGAAGTCGGCCTGGGAGGTCGCTTCGACGCCACGAACGTGCTTACGCCCCTGGTCACGGTGATCACCACCATTGCTTTGGACCATCAGCAATATCTGGGAGACTCTCCGAACGCCATTGCGCATGAAAAGGCAGGGATCATCAAACAGGACACTCCGATTGTGGCCGGGCGACTGGATGCGGATCCGGCAGCCGTGATCAACGCAACGGCCCAGGAACGGCGCGCGCCGTGTGTCACACTGGGCCGTGATTTTGACGTTCGAGGAGAGAGTCCGGAGCGCTTCGCCTACCGCGGGGTGTCTCATGACTACGATGATTTGATATGTCCACTGCCGGGCGTTCACCAACTGGATAATGCCGCCTGTGCCCTTGCCGCAACCGAGATGGCGCTGGAACGAGGCGTTGCGATCGGAGAAGGCAGCATCCGGGAAGGCTTGCGAACCGTCCGGTGGCCAGGCCGGCTGGAACTTGCCGCGCGTTCACCGGACCTTCTTCTTGACGGCGCTCACAATCCACAAGCCATGGAGGCCTTGGCGAGATATTTGACGGCCTGGGGCCAGCGTCGGCCCCCAGCACATCGGGGACGCCTCATCATTGTTCTTGGGATGATGCGCGACAAGGACCGCCGAACCTTTTTGGTCCGGCTCTCCGCCGTACCGGGTATCAGCCATCTGATTCTGACGCGGGCCGAACACCCGCGCGCCGCCGATCCCGAAGACCTCCTTCGCGACGCGGCCGATCTTGACGTCACACTTCACACCAGACCATCGGTCTCCGAAGCTCTGGCGCATGCGAAAGCGCTCGCGGCCCCGAACGATACCATCTGCGTGACAGGATCTCTCCTCGTGGTGGGAGAGGTCAAGGCGATTCTGGAACACACGACCGTGTCCCCACTTCGTGGCTGATAAGAGACCGGCCTGCAGGGGCGCCGCCTTCTTGGCGGTCATGCTGTCTCTTGCCGGTGTGTGTCCTTCTGTATCCGCCGCAGACAGACCGCCTCCTCATCCGATTCACATCCAAGCCGATACCTTGACCTACAAGAAGACGACACAAATCTACGAGGGGAAAGGTGCCGTGGTTGTGGCGCAAGGTTCCCTCAGGATGGATGCAGACGAGGCACTGCTCAACATGGCCACGGGACAAGTCACCGCATGGGGCCATGTCAGGCTGAGCGATGGAAGTCACGACATTCGTGGCGAACAGCTGGACATGAACCTGAACACCAGCAAGGGGGTGATTTTCCACGGCCGCCTATTTGTGGTGGATGCGGGCTTCACCGTGGATGGGCGGGTAATGGAACGACTCTCGGAAACGCAGTACCGCATCGACGACCTCTCGTTCACGACGTGCAGCGTGTTGGAGGATGAACGGACCCCATGGAGCTTCAAAGCCGATAAGGCGGACCTCAACACGGAAGGTTTTCTATACGCGCGCCAGGCGCGCTTCTGCATCCTCGATATTCCCGTCTTCTACATGCCGGCGATGTTGTTTCCCGCACAGCGCGAGCGGGCCACGGGCCTGCTCTTTCCCCTGCTCGGCGCAAGCAGCCGGCAAGGGTTGAAGATTCGCCAGGCGCTCTTTTGGGAAATCAGTCCCAGTCAGGATGCTACCGCCGCGGTCGATTACCGCGGCAAGCTTGGCATCGGTGGAGACTTGGAGTATCGCTACTTCTGGACGAAGGATTCAAGCGGCCGGCTTTTCACACGGTACTTCAACGATACCCAGAATAACGTCCGGCGGTGGGATCTGGTGTACCGGCATACGACGAGGTTCTCCGAGGATCTCCAGGGCCGCATGGATATCAATTACCTCAACCAGAAAAATAATCTCAGTGTGCTCAGCGAAAACGTTCTCCAGCGCGTCGCGGTATTCCAGGAATCTCAGGCGTACCTCACGAAGCGCTGGGATAATCAAGTCCTCTACGGACTGACACGCTTTTCTCAGAACCTCACGGTGTCGGATAAAACGACGCTTCAAACGCTGCCTGAGGTCGGGTACAGTCTCGTGCCGACCAGGATCGCAGGCCTCCCGATCTATGCAGGCTTCGACACGACCTTCGACAGCTTCTACCGCCAAGAAGGACTTGACGCCCGGCGGGTGGATCTGTTTCCTCGCTTGTGGGCGCCGCTCGCCGCGGGCCGGTACTTCACGGTCACGCCCCTCGTCGGCTTCCGCGAAACGTTCTATAGCCGGAGTCTCCAATCGGATCAGTCCACCTCTCGAGAGGCGCCCTATCTCAGCACCTCGTTCGATACGCGCCTCGTTCGCCGGTTTTCCAGTGATGCGTACGGGGGAATCGTCCACAAGATCGAACCCGCCGTGGTGTACGAGTATCTTCCTCAAACGCGCCAGGCCGAGATTCCCGTCTTCAATGATCTGGATCGCCTTGCCAAGAAGAACCTCTTGACATACGTGCTCACCAACCGGTTCTCGACGATGGTGGCCGACGGTGACACCATGCATTACCTGGAGTTCGCCTACCTCAGACTGATTCAAAGCGAGCATCTCACCTCGTCCCCCACCGGCAAGCCGTTTTCTGATCTCAGGAGCGAGCTGGTGTTGCGAACCTTGAAGCCGGTGAACACCACGCTCGACATTGATGCCTTTTACAATCACACCGCCTCGGCCGTGTCCGCGCTGAACACGGATATCCGAATCGAACTGCTCAAGCGGTATTTCTTCAGCGTCGGACAGCGTTTCACCCGCCCCGGGGGGGCGGTGGCCGTGAGAGGCGACCTGTTCAACCCGATTTCCATGAATGAGGTGCTGGTCCAGACCCAGACGACGCATTTCTACAATGCGGAGTTCGGTGTGGCGCTGCCGTACAATTTCTATTTTGTGACGCGCGGCTATTACGATAAGGACGATGGGGTCTTCCCTGAGATTAATTACGGGTTGTACTATGTCGGCTCCAACCGTTGCTGGGGTGTCGGCGCATTGCTGATCCAGCGGCCAGACCAGACGGAATACGCCTTTGTGTTTACCCTGGGCGGCGTGGGTTTCAGCGATTCGCCGTTTAGCGGCTTGTATCGCGGCTTGTTCAGCCGTCTTGGGTTGGACATCCAAAAGCTTCGCTGATGCCGGAGATCCCGACCTTGACAATAGGCGGCATCGCGCTTTCATAATTACTCTCATGGAGAAAAAGAGATTCATCTTTGGGATCGCCGCCGCAGTCGCGTGGCTAGGCGTTGCGGGGGCGGTTGGGCCTATTCCGGCGTCGCATAGCGACAATGGGCGGCGAATCTTTCTGCATGGGACGACGGATGCGGGTCGGCTGGTCGAAAACAGCCACGGCATGGAAGGCGTGGGGTGTGCGATGTGTCACGGCGAAGACGGTCGGGGCGGCATGATGCATGGCGTTCCGGCTCCCGAGATCACGTTTCTCGGATTGACTGATCCCGCAGGGCACGATCACGACGTGACCGGCCGGCGGCACCCCGCGTTCACGCGCGAAACGATCAAAGCAGCTGTCGTCGCAGGCATTGATCCGGCGGGCAACTCCCTCCATGAAGAGATGCCTCGCTGGACGGGATTGACCGGGCGCGATCTGGACGACCTTATTGACTATCTGGTGTTTCTTTCGAAGGGGCACCGTCGTTCTCTGCCGGCGCCTGAACGTATGTTTCACAAACAGGGATCTGATCGCATTGACAGCATCGCGCCACCTCGGCTAGATTGAAACAGGTCTGGATGTAGGATATTGAGCCGGAGGTATAAGGGTGGGCAAGGCAACGCAGGTCAGTTCAAGTACATGGGATACCGAAGTAGCAAAGGCCGCCGGGTTGACGCTCGTGGACTTCTGGGCGGTCTGGTGCGGCCCCTGCCAGATGGTGGCACCCATTGTCGAGGAGCTTGCCACGGAATACGATGGCAAGCTCAAGGTGATGAAACTCAACACGGATGAGAACCCCGATATTGCCGGGAAATACGGCATCATGAGCATTCCCACATTGCTGTTCTTTCGGGGTGGCCAGCCCGTGGACAAGGTCGTCGGGGCTGTTCCGAAGAAGGTGCTCAAAGACACCATCGACAAACTCCTCTCTCCCACCGCATAACGAACCCATGTGCTGACCGAGCTCCGCATCCGGAACTTCGCGATCATTGAAGAGATCGCGCTGGAGTTCTCGGAGGGATTCACGGTCCTGACCGGCGAAACGGGCGCCGGAAAATCCATCCTCGTCGATGCCCTTGACCTCCTCATCGGTGGCCGCGGGAACACCGAGCTGATCCGAACCGGCGCTGAAGAAGCGGAGGTCTCGGGTGTCTTCGTCCTTGACGCGAAGGGTCCGGTCGCCGCATTTCTTCGCGAACAGGACTTGCTCCATGCTGACGAGACGGAGCTGATTGTCAGGCGGATTCTTTCACGTACTGGACGGCACAGGATCCATGTGAACGGCCGTCCAGGGCCCCTCACGGTGCTTCAGTCGCTCCGTGGCTTGCTCGTAGACATCCATGGCCAACACGATCAGCAATCTCTCTTCAAACCGTCCGTTCAATTGGCGCTTCTCGACGAGTTCGGCGGTCTCCTAGACCTCAGAAACCGTTATCAGGCCGCCTTTCAAGCGCTCCGGGACCTCGAAGCCCATCTGACCGAGCGGCAGCGCAGCGGAGAAGAGCGTCGAGCGCAGGAAGACCTCGTGCGATACCAAGCAGACGAAATTTCGTCGGCGCACTTGCAGCCCAATGAAGATCAGACTCTGGAGCGGGAGCGGCTGCTACTTTCGCAAGGGCGGCGGCTGGCTGAACTGTTGCAGGCGGTCTACGGCCCGCTCTATGAAGACGAGCAGTCGCTTCTCGGCGGATTGCGTGCACTCGTTCCGTTTCTCAAGGAGCTCAGCGGGATTGATGCCGAACTATCGGGCGATCGCGATCGCTTCGAGCAGGCACACGTAGAATTGACGGATCTTGCCGAGCGGTTGCGTCAGTACCGCGACCGCCTCGAATTCGACACTGACCGCTTGGAAGCGATTGAGGAACGGCTCGACTTGGTGCGGAAATTGACAAAGAAATACGGCGGCAGTGTGGAGACGACGATGAGGAGTGGCGAGGAGGCGGCGGGCGTCTTGCGGGACCTGGAACGTTGGGAGGAGGATATTGCGGCATTGTCCTCCGAGGTCGCTGCTGCTCGCGAGAATGCGCTGAAGATGGCCCAGGGCCTGTCGAAGAAGCGAAGAGCAGCCGCGGGTGATCTCGAAAAACGGCTCGAGAGAGAGCTCGCCGCGTTGCACATGAACCGCGCGAGGGTCAATATCGCACTGGAACAGAAGGAGGCGACTGAAGGCCCATCGCTCGGGCCCACAGGAGTAGACGTCATCGAATTTAAATTCAGCGCGAATCTTGGAGAGCCACCTCAGCCCCTGGCCCGAATTGCCTCCGGCGGGGAACTGTCGAGAGTGATGCTGTCCCTGAAGACGGTTCTCGCAAAGGTCGATCCCGTGCCGGTGATGGTATTCGATGAGGTGGATGCCGGCATCGGAGGCGCGGTGTCGGAAACAGTGGGCAAACGGCTTCGCGAGCTGACCCGTCACGGCCATCAGGTATTCTGCATCACGCACCTTGCGCCGATCGCCGCCCATGCGCAGCAGCATTTCGCCGTCACGAAGATAACCAAACACGGCCGAACCGTCACGAAGGTGGAGGTCCTGAATGCCGGCAGTCGTGTGGAAGAAGTGGCTCGAATGTTGGGAGGTGTCACCATTACACCGAAAATGCGGGACACCGCCGCCGAGATGATGAAGTCTGCTCAGAGATAATCGCGCAACGCTTGTCCGGTATACGAGGCCCGTTCCACCATCACGGCTTCCGGCGTACCCATCGCGACCACCTCTCCCCCGAGAGCCCCGCCTTCGGGTCCCAGATCGATCACCCAGTCGGCGGTTTTGATGACTTCGAGATTGTGCTCCACGACGAGAACGGTATGGCCGGCCTCCACCAACCGGTTGAGGACCGCCAGCAGTTTCTTGACGTCGTCCAAGTGCAGACCGGTCGTGGGCTCATCCAGGATGTAGAGGATACCTTGAGTGGTGCGGCGACCGTTGAGCGTGGCCAACTCGGCGGCGATCTTGAGTCGTTGGGCTTCGCCTCCGGAGAGCGTGGTCGCCGGTTGCCCCAAGCGCAAATAGCTCAAACCCATGGATGCCAGCACATGGAGCTTTGTGCCAAGTGGTAGCAGGTCCGCGCAGAATGACTGGGCTTCTGCCACGGTCATGCTGAGCACGTCGTGAATGTTCAGCCCGCGATCCTTGACCGTGAGGATCTGCGGCTTGAAACGCCGCCCTGCGCAGGCTTCGCATGTCACATATGTATCCTCGAAAAAATACATCTCCATCTTCTGGAGACCCGTTCCCTGGCACGCTTCGCAACGGCCTCCGACGGTATTAAATGAAAAGTCGGCGGGCGATAGCCCCGCGCGGCGCGCTTCGGGCAACGCGGCATAGAAACGACGAATGTCGTCGAAGGCCTTCAAGTACGTGATCGGATTCGATCGTGGCGTTCGTCCGATCGGCTCTTGGTCGATGAGTTTCACGCCGCTCAGGTGCTCGATTCCCCGGACCGCCTCGAATCGCCCCATCGGGCGGTTCTCAACCCGAAAGGCGCGCGCCAGGGCACTGTACAGTGTGTCTTGCACAAGCGTGCTCTTACCCGATCCGGACACCCCCGTCACGCAGGTCAACGTCCCGAGGGGTATACGGATCGAGATGTTTTTTAGATTGTGTTCGCGGGCTCCGACCATGACGAGGGCCCGGCCGGTACCAGGCCTGCGTCTGCGGGGAACCGCGATGCTTTCGTGACCATTAAGATAGCGAGCCGTCAGGGATCGGGGATCGGTCAGAAACTGCCTGAACGGCGCGGCGCAGACCACCTCGCCGCCCTTTTCTCCGGCCGCTGGCCCCATCTCTACGACGTAATCCGCGGACTCGATCATGCGCCGGTCATGTTCGACCACGATGACGGTGTTGCCTGTCTTGGCCAGGTCGGCAAGAATCGCTGCCAGCGTCCCCGTATCCCGCGCGTGCAGCCCGATGGTTGGTTCATCCAAAACATACAACGTGCCGGTAAGATGGGCCCCTAACTGTGTTGCCAGCGTGATCCGCTGGGCCTCGCCCCCCGAGAGGGTCCGTGTCTGGCGGGACAATGTCAGGTAGCCGAGCCCGATACGGGACAGAAAGCCAAATTTTGCGTTCAACAGCGCGAGGACATCCTTTGCCACGCCACGCTCGAATTCACCGAGCGGAAGAGTCTGGAACCATTCTGCGGCCTCGCTCACCGGCATATTGGTGATGTCGGCAATGGTCCGTGCACCTATGCGCACGGCAAGAGCTTCAGGGCGGAGCCGATCCCCACGACACGCCTCGCACGCCAAGGGACTTCGGTAACGACTGAGCATCACTCGGACGTGCAATTTGTAGCGCTTGCTTTCGAGATAGGCGAAGAATGCATGGATGCCTTCGAGCTTGCCGTCGCCATTCCAAAGGAGATCGCGCTCGACTGCCTGCAATTTGCTGTACGGCTTGGTCACATCGAATCCGCGTTGTTTGAACGCCAGCAGCATCTGTGTCTGCCACCATTCCGCCGACGGTTTGGTCCATGGCTCGATCGCACCCGCGGCCAAACTTTTTTCCCTGTTCGGAACGATGAGATCCTCGTCGTATCGCAGAATATTGCCGAATCCCTTGCATTGAGGGCAGGCCCCGAGAGGATGGTTGAAGGAGAAAAGCGAAGGCCTGGCTGTGCGGAACGTCCGGCCGCAGGACTGGCAGGCATGCGCTTGAATGAACCGGCGACGCCCCGTTCCGATAATCTCAACGGCGCAGACGCCGGCACCCTCCCGGAACGCGATTTCGACGGTTTCTGCAAGACGGCCCCGATCCTCCTGCCGGATGACGAGGCGGTCCAACACGACATGCAAGTCGCTACATTTCGTGATCGGCAGGGCGTCGGCCTCGTCTGCAATGTTCACGAGACCGTCACCCGTCCAGACCCTCACGAAGCCACGCCGTATCAGATCCGTGATGAAGACCGGGGCACTTGCGTCCTGTGGGATGGTGATCGAGAACATAACCACCGCCCGGGCGCCCTCATATTCCTTAAGAAGAGCGTGTGAAACCGCGCCCGGCGGGTAGGCGATAGCCTCGACGCCGCAATCCGGACAGACCGGCCGACCAATTTTTGCGAACAGGAGCCGAAGCAGATCAGCGATTTCCGTTGTTGTTCCCACCGTGGAGCGTGATGTTCTGACCTGGTTCTTCTGCTCGATTGCAATGGCCGGACGGATATTCTCCAGTCTGTCAACATCAGGCCGGTCGACCTTCTCAAGAAACATGCGGGCATAGGTGGATAGCGATTCGATATAGCGCCATTGCCCTTCTGCGAAAATTGTGTCGAACGCGAGCGAGGACTTGCCAGAACCGGACACGCCGGTGATCACCGTGACTTTGTTGTGCGGGATATGCACAGAGATATTTTTGAGATTGTTTTGGCGGG
This sequence comes from Nitrospirota bacterium, assembly GCA_005877815.1. GTDB lineage: Bacteria > Nitrospirota > Nitrospiria > Nitrospirales > NS-4 > NS-4. Next base: position 26,383 of record VBOG01000048.1, on the reverse strand, counting down.
CGCCGGTGATAATAAGGTCGTTCTGGTCTGCCATAGCGAAAGCGTGAGGCTCCTCATAAAAAAAAGGGCAATTCTCGATCGTAGCAGGGGATGGTCGGACACGCAATCACAGTCTCATCAACCTGGCTCCGCAGGATGCCGCGCTTCGATGGTGAAGCGACGGACATCGTCCGAGAGTTCCGGATAGGGCCCACACGCGCCAAGACTTTTGGGTTAATAAAATTGCTTTAAGCCGGGAAACCCGTTAGAATTTAGGGCTTGAACCGGACGCGACGATGAACGTACGTTTCTGGGGAACGCGCGGCTCCATTGCCGTACCTGGATTTGGCACTGCGAAGTACGGCGGCAACACGTCGTGTGTCGAAGTACGTACCAGTGACGGTACGGTCATTGTTTTGGACTGCGGAACCGGCGCCCGTGACCTCGGCATGGAGCTCATGCGCTCCGCGCCCCAGCCTCTCCGACTCCACCTGTTCATTGGACATACCCACTGGGATCACATCCAGGGTTTTCCCTTTTTCGTCCCGGCCTTTTTACCCAATGCGGAGCTGAACATCTACGCTCCTCTGGGATTTCAGCATACGGTCGCAGACGCGATCGCCGGGCAGATGCAATATCCCTATTTTCCGATCACCCTCAGAGATTTGAGAAGCCGCATCCATTTCATCGAATTGGAAGAAGGGTTTTTCAGGGTCGGCGATGCCTTGGTGGAAACCCAATATCTGAACCATACGGCTCCCACTATCGCCTACCGGATCTCCAGCAACGGCGCCACCGTTGCGTATGTCACCGACCACGAGCCCTTCTGGAAACCAGACGGGAAAGTTTTTCGCCATCCCGGAGACCAACGCCACATCGCTTTCCTAAAGGGTGCGGATTTGGTCATCCATGACGCACAATACACCGATGAGGAATATGCGACCAAGGTCGGTTGGGGTCACAGCACATTTGAATATGCGACCGACGTGGCGTTGGCGGCCGGCAGTGCTCGGCTGGCGCTGTTTCACCACGATCCGGCTCATGATGATACGACGTTGGACCGTCTCGAAGGCGCTGCGCGTGCCCGCGTTATGGACCGTCGTGGAATTCTGGACGTTTTTGCCGCCCAGGAAGGTCTTTCGCTTGAACTTCTCGGCACCGGTACCCCGCATGCGTCCCCAACCGTCACGGCATTACGCCGACGGTCCATCGCCGGCGGACGAGTCTTGGTCGTGAGTGCCAACGAGACCGAAGTGGCGGCTATCGGCAAGATGTTGGCCGAGGATGAGCTGGTCCTGCTCTCCGCCACAGACAAGCGCGCGGCGCTCGAGCAGGTTTTGGATGTTTCTCCCGATCTGGCGATTATCGATTCCCGGCTGCCTGATGGCGATGGTGCGGAACTGATTCGCCCGCTACGCAGCCGTCTAGGGCGCGAAGACCTCCCGGTCCTGCTGCTGACCGACGGTGTTGAGGCGGAGCGGGCAGTGCTCAATGGAGAATTAGAGGCGACCGACTACCTGGCGCAACCCTGCAACATTCCGATGCTGCATACGAGAATAAGATCTTGGTTGGACCGTACCTTTACTCTCGAAGGTGCGGGAGGCCGCCCTATGCGGCCTCGTACGGTGCCGGTATCTGATGCGCACGATGCCCCAAAGCGGGCCGCAACAGAGAATACCGCGGCGGTGCTTGGTTCCATTCTCCTGTTCCGATCACTCACGAAGGAACAACTGCTGAAGTTGGCGGAGGTGACGACGGAACAGGATTTTCTGGGAGGGCATGTCATTATTCGTCAAGGTGAGTTTGGAGAATCGCTGTATGTGGTCCAGTCGGGTCGAGTCCGGGTCGTGGAAGCCGCCTCTGACTCCCCTCTTACTGAGCAGGTGTTGGGCGAGCTCGGTCGCGGAGAGATTTTCGGCGAACTCGGCATTCTGGTGGATCAACCGCGATCCGCGACGGTGGTGGCCATCGAACGGACGAAATGCATGGTGCTTCCGCAGAAGGACTTTTTACAAGTATTGCAGGATTCCAGCGCTCTTGCAGTAAGTCTCTTACGCGTGGTGGCGGGACGACTGTACAATGCCGATCGGATGCTCGCTAGGTACGCTCCGGATCCCCTGACGGGTCTGGCCGGCCGTCGGGCGTTCCATGATCAATACCGGCAAATGATCGGTGGTGCCAAACGGCAAGGGAAGCAGGTGGCCCTCCTCCTCATCGATATCGTGCATCTCAGGGCGTTCAACGACCGTTTTGGCTATGCCGTCGGGGATGAAATTCTTCGTGCAGGGGCTGACGCTTTAAGGGAGCATACGCGTGCCACAGACCTCGTTGTGAGGTCCAGCGGGGATGAGTTCGCGGCCTTACTGGTTGGGGCAGGCGTGCCCGAAGCCGATCTCGTGGCGAATCGAATTAGAGATAAATTTCTCGCTTTGGTTTCCCGGCGGGGCCTTCCGCCTGGCATTGCCATTGTGATCGGAGCGGCATTTGTTCACGAGCCACCGGAAACGGCGGACGAACTGCTCTGGAGCGCCGACCAGGACATGCGGCAAAAGAAGATCGAGCCGTGAAAGATGCCGCACTTTCTACGGTACTGTCATCTGCCTCAAGGCATTCGTTTATTTGACAAAAACCCCTGCCTGACTTAGAATCACACACTTTCCCGGGGTTTTCCGCGTCACGTGAGCTCACCGCCATGACCGCCGAAGAAGGCTTCTACCGGATCAACCGGTTGCCGCCGTATGTGTTCAATGAAGTTCAGTCACTGAAACTCAAGGCTCGGCAAGCCGGCGAAGACATCATCGACTTCGGCATGGGGAATCCGGATCATCCCTCTCCGCAGCATGTCCTCGACAAACTGATCGAAGCCGCGAAAAATCCGAAGAACCATCGTTATTCCGCGTCTCGCGGTATCACGAAGCTTCGCCATGCGATTGCTTCCTGGTATGACCGGAACTATGGTGTTCCGATAGACCCTGAAACGGAAGCGATCGTGACGATGGGGTCCAAGGAAGGCCTGGCACATCTCGCGCTGGCGATGGTGACTCCAGGGGATGTCGTGCTCACGCCGACGCCGACCTATCCGATTCACCCGTACAGCATTATCATTGCGGGCGGCGAAGTGCGCGGCATTCCGCTGCGCCAGAACAGCGACTTCTTTGAAGATATGCTCATGGCCTTTCGGCAGACGCTGCCGCGTCCGAAGATTCTGATCCTGAATTTTCCGCACAATCCGACGACGGCCATTGTGGACCTGGCGTTCTTCAAGAAAGTCGTGGCGTTCGCAAAGGAGAACAATCTGTATGTTGTTCACGATCTCGCCTATGCCGATATCGCCTTCGACGGGTACAAGTCGCCGAGCTTTCTTCAAGCCCCCGGGGCTAAGGATGTCGGCGTGGAGTTCTTCACTTTGTCGAAGAGTTACAACATGCCGGGTTGGCGGGTCGGTTTTTGCGTCGGCAATGCAAAATTGGTCGGCGCCCTGCAAAAGATCAAGAGCTATCTCGACTATGGAATTTTTCAGCCGATCCAAATCGCGGCCATCGTCGCGTTGAACGGGCCCCAGGACTGCGTCCGCGACAATGTCATGATGTATCGCAGCCGTCGCGACGCACTGGTTGACGGCTTGAACCGAATCGGCTGGAAGGTGGAAAAGCCGATGGCGACCATGTTCGTGTGGGTCCCCATCCCTGACGCCTACAAAAAGATGGGTTCGCTTGAATTCTCCAAACTGCTGTTGCGCGAGGCCAAAGTGGCCGTCTCGCCCGGTCTCGGTTTCGGGGAGTACGGCGACGATCATGTGCGCTTTGCCTTGGTAGAGAACGAACACCGCACGCGACAAGCGATCCGCGGGATCAAGAAGACGCTCAAGTTATCCGGAACACCGGATTGAAGCGACAGGCGACTTCTGTGAAGAACCGGATCGCAGTAGGCATGATCGGATTTGGAACCGTGGGTGCGGGTGTGGCCAAGCTCTTGACCGGCAATGCCGGCCCCATTCGCCGCCGACTAGGCGTCCCGCTCGACCTTGTCAAAATCGCGGACCTCAACATCACGGCGGACCGGGGAGTCGCACTCCCGGCGGGCGTTCTGACCACCGATGCCCGTGAGGTGTTCGAAGATACCTCCCTCGACATCGTCATCGAATTGATCGGCGGAGACGATCCCGCCAAGCGGTTTTTGCTGGATGCGATTGCCAGGGGTAAGCACGTGGTCACAGCCAACAAAGCCTTGCTTGCCGTGCATGGGGAAGAGCTGTACCAGGCGGCTTCAAAAGCCGGCGTGGATATCGGATTCGAGGCCAGCGTCTGCGGCGGCATTCCCGTCTTGAGGTCTCTGACCGAAGGCCTTGCGGCGAATCGAATTCTGTCGCTCTATGGGATTGTCAACGGCACGTCCAACTTCATTCTGACGCGCATGACCGAGGCTGGCCGGCCTTTTCAGCAAGTGCTGGCGGAGGCGCAGAAGGCCGGGTATGCGGAAGCCAACCCGACGTTCGATATTGCAGGGATTGATGCCGCCCACAAGCTGGCGATCCTCCTGAATCTTGCATACGGGACGCCGGTCAACTTCAAAGACCTGTTCGTGGAGGGAATTACCGGCATCACGCCGATGGACATCGCCTATGCCACTGAATTCGGGTACACCATCAAGCTTCTGGCGATCGCGAAAGTCCATGACAAAGACAACGAGGCACCGACCGAAGTGGAAGCGCGTGTCCATCCGACGATGATTCCGATCGATTCGCCGCTGGCGCGTGTCGGAGGAGTTTACAATGCCATCCAGGTGACGGGCGATGCCGTGGGCGATATCATGCTCTACGGGAGGGGAGCCGGGGCGATGCCGACCGCCAGCGCCGTCGTGAGCGACGTGATGAATATCGCCCGAAACATTCTGACCGGCGCGCGGAGCCGCGTGCCAGTGTCAGGTTTTCAGATTGATCAGCGGCGGCCGCTGCGCATCAGGCCGATCGAGGAGATCTCCAGCCTGTATTACCTCCGTTTTATGGTCCTCGATCGCCCCGGCGTTCTTTCCCGCTTGTCGGGCATCCTCGGCGCACATGACATCAGCATCTCCTCGGTTCTGCAACGCGGCCGGAAGGACGGCCAGACGGTCCCGGTCGTGATGACGACGCATACAGCGGTTGAACGGAATGTTCGCGCGTCCTTGAAGGAAATTGATGCGCTGCCGTCGGTGTCTGCCCCGACGACCGTCGTGCGCATTGAGGGAGAGGATCGATAGATGGCGGCGTGGCGGGGGATTATCGAGCAATACCGGCGGTTCTTGCCTGTGACGACCACCACACCGATTGTAACGCTTGGAGAGGGCAATACGCCGCTCGTGCGGGCGCCCCGGTTGGCGGAGGCAATCGCGCCGAAGCTTGACCTCTATCTGAAATTTGAAGGCGCAAACCCGACGGGTTCGTTCAAGGACCGAGGTATGACACTTGCCATTTCGAAGGCAGTGGAGGAAGGCGCGCGTGCGGTCATCTGCGCGTCCACCGGCAATACCTCCGCGTCGGCGGCGGCCTATGGTGGGCGGGCGGGGCTTCAAGTCTTCGTGCTGATTCCGGAAGGCAAGATCGCCCTTGGCAAGCTTGCGCAGGCCATGATGCATCGCGCCACGGTCCTGCAGGTCGAAGGAAATTTTGATCAGGCGTTGACCATCGTCAAGGAGATTTCAACCAAGTACGGCACCATTCTCGTGAATAGCGTGAATCCTTATCGGTTGGAAGGTCAGAAGACCGGGGCCTTCGAGGTCTGCGAGCAGCTTGGCGACGCGCCGACCTATCACTTTCTCCCTGTGGGGAACGCAGGCAATATCACGGCCTATTGGCGGGGGTATCAGGAATATTACAAAGAGGCGCTCTGCACCAAGCTGCCGCGGATGATGGGGTTTCAAGCGGCGGGTGCGGCACCGATTGTGCTCGGGCACGTGGTGGAAAAACCGAAGACGATCGCTACGGCCATCCGCATCGGCAATCCCGCGAGCTGGGCCCAGGCCGTCAAGGCGACGCAAGAGTCCAACGGAAAAATCGATCTGGTGACGGACGATGAGATCGTCGAAGCGTACCGGATGGTGGCGGCACTCGAGGGCATTTTCTGCGAACCCGCGTCGGCCGCCTCGGTGGCCGGCATTGTCAAGATGCAAAAGGCGGGCATGTTTCAAGAAGGTGAGTCTGCCGTCTGTACGCTGACGGGGCATGGTCTGAAGGACGTGGACATCGCGATCACCGTTTCGCAGAAGCCCACGACCATCCGCGCGAATATGGAAGATGTCGTGAGAGTGTTGGGTTACTGAAGGCGCAGGGAGGGCGCACCCGCTTCATGAAATATCTGATTTTGGTTGGAGATGGCATGGCGGACCATTCCGTCGCTGAGCTGAACGGCCAGACGCCTTTACAATCAGCCAAGACGCCGCATCTGAATTTCCTCGCCCAGCACGGCGAATTGGGCCTGGTCAAAACGACTCCGTCCGGATGCTATCCGGGCACCGACATCACTCAGTTGTCACTCCTCGGCTATGATCCGAAGAAGTATTCGACGGGGCCGGCTCCTTTCGAGGCTGCCGGGCTCGACGTTGTGTTGAACCCAGACGACGTCGCGTATCGCTGCAATCTCGTGACGCTGAGGGCGGATAGTGGCGGCTATGACATCACGAAACTGGGTCCGCACGCCGCGATGGAGGACTTCACCGCCGGCCAGATTGATACACTCGAAGCGAAGGAGCTGATTTACGACATCAACGAGCAGTTGGGGACGGAGGTGGTGCAGTTTTATGCCGGCGTGTCCTACCGCCACATCATGGTGTGGGCGGAAGGCAAACACCGTATGCAGTTGATGCCCCCTCAAGATATTGTGGGAAAGCCCGTCGGGGAATTCTTGCCGAAAGGGGAAGGCGAGAAGGTGTTGCGCGCGTTGATGGACGCGGCGTTGCCGATTCTGCGGGAACATCAAATCAATGTGGACCGTCTCGAAGGCGGCAAGCCTCCGGCCAATAGCTTGTGGTTCTGGGGGCAGGGCAAGTCACCAAAAATCCCGAAACTGACGGAACGGTATGGTCTCACGGCATCGATGATTTCGGCGCTCGATCTTCCCCGTGGCGTCGGTCTCTACTGCGGGTTCGATGCCGTCGCCGTTCCGGGAGCGACGGGGTATGGTGACACGAACTACGTTGGGAAGGCCGAGAGCGCGCTCAGGGAGTTTAAGACAAAGGACTTGGTGTGCGTGCATCTTGCGGCTACGGACGAGGCCAGTCATCAAGGGGATCTCCAGGGCAAGGTGAAGGCCATCGAGGCCTTCGACGAGCAGACGGTAGGTCCGCTCTTGAAAGAATTGCCGAAATTTGGACCGCACCGCGTGCTGGCAGTATGTAATCATGCAACGCCGCTTGCCTTGCGCAGGCATACCGACGAGCCGGTGCCGTTCGTGCTATATGAAGGGCCGGCCGGGGCCTCCAAGGCCGGACGGGACCGGGGATTCAATGAACTGGACGCCAAGGCTTCGAAGGTGTTGCTTGAAGATCCCACGAAGCTGATGGCAAGACTGATCGGCAAGCATACCGCCTAAGTTTACGTAGAGATCGATCAATGGCGTTAATCGTGCTGAAATTCGGCGGAACCTCCGTAGGCAATGTGGATCGGATCAAACGCGTTGCGGAGCTGGTCACGAAAGCCCGTGGAACCGGTGAGGAGGTGGTGGTGGTTTTGTCCGCGATGAGCGGTGAGACCGATCGCCTTCTGAAGCTGGCGCATGAGGTTGCTGACTGCCCCGACGAGCGCGAGATGGATATGTTGCTCTCGACGGGAGAGCGGGTGACAATTGCGCTGCTCGCCATGGCGCTCCGCGGGATGGGATTGTCCGCGCGCTCGTACACTGGCCGTCAGGTCGGAATCATGACTGATAGCACTCATACCAAGGCGCGGATTGAACGGATCGCCGCGGACCGCATTCGGGAGGCGCTTGATGACGGCATCATCCCTATCGTGGCGGGTTTTCAAGGCATCAACGAGCACAACGATGTGACCACGCTCGGGCGCGGGGGGTCCGATCTCACCGCGGTGGCATTGGCAGCAGCCCTGAAGGCTGACCAATGCCTGATTTACACGGATGTTGACGGTGTGTATACCGCCGATCCGAACATCGTGCCCGCGGCCAAGAAACTCGACAAGGTGTCCTATGAAGAGATGCTGGAGCTGGCGAGTCTGGGTGCCAAAGTGCTGCAGAGCCGGTCCGTCGAGTTTGCGGCAAACTACGGCGTGCCCGTCACCGTGAAGTCCACGTTCGTGGACGGCACTGGCACACTGGTGACGAAGGAGGATCGCGACATGGAACAAGTGATGGTCTCCGGGGTGACCGGAGACCGAAACCAGGCGAAGATCACGTTCATCGGGGTGCCGGACCATCCGGGAATTGCCTCACGCATCTTCGGTCCCATTGGCGCGGCCAATATTCTCGTCGATATGATCATTCAGAATGTGGGGCAAGGCGATCTCACGGACCTGTCCTTTACCATCCCGCGGGGCGATGTCCACAAGGCGGTGGATCTTGCGAACCGAATCGCAAAAGACATCGGGGCGAAGAGCGTGGAACTGAAGGACAAGATCGCCAAGGTCTCGCTGGTCGGCGTGGGAATGCGATCTCACTCCGGGGTGGCAGCACGGATGTTCGAGACGCTCGCCCGCAAGGGCATCAATATCATGATGATCAGCACGTCGGAGATCAAAATTTCCTGCGTCATCGAAGAACAACATTTGGAGCCCGCCATCCGTTCGCTGCACGAGGCGTTCGAACTGGGAAGAGCCTAAAAGTGCGCGCAATCGAAATCTACGATACGACGCTGAGGGATGGCGCCCAGGCCGAGGATGTCTCGTTCTCGGTGGAAGACAAGATTCGCGTTGCGCAGAAGTTGGACGAACTGGGCGCGCACTATATCGAGGGCGGGTGGCCGGGCGCCAACCCCAAGGACGTCGAATTTTTCCAGGTGATCAAGACTATGCCGTTGAAACAGGCGAAAATTGTAGCCTTCGGCTCGACGAGGCGCGCGTCCAATTCGCCGAAAAACGATCCCACGCTGCGGTCGTTGATGGACGCGCATACCCGTTACGTCACCCTGTTCGGAAAGAGCTGGACGCTCCACGTGACCGACGCACTCGGGATTTCCTTGAAGAAGAACCTGGAACTGATCGAGGATTCCATCGCGTTCCTCAAAGCCCACAATCGTCAAGTGTTTTACGATGCGGAACACTTCTTCGATGGATACAAGGCAGACCCTCAGTACGCCCTCGCCACCCTGTTGAAAGCTGGATCGGCTGGGGCCGAGCGGATCATCCTCTGCGACACCAACGGCGGCACGATGCCGTGGGAAATCAAGCGGATTGTGGCCGAGGTGGCTCGGGAGGTCACCGTGCCGTTGGGGATCCATGCGCACAACGACGCTGAAATGGCCGTCGCCAATTCATTGATCGCGATTGAGCAGGGCGTCATCCAAGTGCAGGGTACGATCAATGGCATTGGAGAACGATGTGGTAACGCGAATCTATCTTCGATCATTCCGAACCTCTCGCTGAAGATGAAACAGGAACCGGTCACACGGGAGCAACTGTCGCACCTTCGTGAAGTCTCGCATTTCGTGGCCGAGCTCGCGAATCTCGTGCCCAACACTCATCAGCCCTATGTCGGGGATTCGGCATTTGCTCATAAAGGCGGCGTGCATATTGACGCGGTGCGAAAGAATCCCATGACGTACGAGCATATCGCTCCGAAAGTCGTCGGGAACCGGCAGCGGCTATTAGTGTCTGATCATGCCGGTAAAAGCAGCCTGGCGGGAAAGGCCGAAGAATTCCACATTCGCCTCCGCAAGAACAATCCCAAGACAAAGGAGCTGCTTGCAACGCTCAAAGATCTTGAAAACCAGGGCTATCAGTTTGAAGGGGCCGAAGGTTCCTTCGAGCTGCTCATGCGAAAAGTCATCGGGAAACATAAGCCGTCCTTCGAGTTGGTGGGCTTTCGGGTGATCGTAGAAAAACGGCATGCCGACGAGGAGCCGATCTCGGAAGCCACGGTGATGGTAAAGGTCGGGACGATCATCGAGCATCGGGTCGCGGTAGGCACTGGTCCGGTCGACGCGTTAGACCATGCGCTGCGCAAAGCGTTGGAGAAGTTTTATCCCGAGTTACGTGAGATAAAGCTTCTGGATTACAAGGTACGTGTGCTGGCCGCGAACAAGGGGACAGCATCCCGAGTCAGGGTGCTCATCGAATCGGGCGATCATAAAGAAAAATGGGGCACTGTCGGAGTCTCTGCAAACATCATGGAGGCGAGCTGGCAAGCATTGGCCGACAGTATCGAATACAAAATGCTGTCGAAGTCGCGCTCGACGCATTAAGGCTCTGCACTTGACTTCTTGGAAGAGGCTCTCGTATCCTTCTGAACTCTCAGGGGAAATTGTCGGCGGCGAACTGGAGGGCGGGCGATGAGGAAGGCCGATTTAGCGACGGAAATCTACGAGAAAGTAGGCATTTCGAAGAAAGAGGCTGCCGACCTCGTCGAATTAGTATTAGATATGATCAAGGGAGTTCTTCAAAAAGGCGAGTCCTTTAAGATCGCCGGATTCGGTAACTTCGTCATCAGGAGCAAAGGTCCCCGAAAAGGGCGCAATCCTCGAACCGGCGAAGAAATCGGCATCACGCCGAGACGTGTGGTGACGTTCAGGCCAAGCCAAATCTTTAAAAAATATGTGAATTAGTTTTCGGCGGCACGATGGCGGCGGCAATACCAGAATCAGGCGCAGTCCGCCGAACACCCCTCGGTGAAAAGCTTTTCTATAAGATCGGTGAAGTCAGTCGCCTGACCGGCCTTCCCTCGTATGTTCTCCGCTTCTGGGAATCGGAATTCCATTTTCTTCAACCGCAAAAAAACCGAGGTCGCCAGCGTGTCTACACGAGAAAAGATATCGAGACGCTCCTCCAGATTAAGCGGATGCGATATGAACAGGGATTTACGATTGCAGGTCTGAAGCAGCGGTGGAACACCCGGCAGGGTTCCCAGGAGCGACAGCCGTCTCGAGCCACACGTGATGTAATTGAGCGTGTGAAGCAGGAATTGACCGAGATGCTGAAGGTTCTTGAAGATCACGAATAAGATGATGTTAGGAATTTCGGGGCGTAGCGCAGACCGGTAGCGCACTCGCTTGGGGTGCGAGTGGTCGTGGGTTCAAATCCCGCCGCCCCGACCAAGCCATAGCGGGAAGGGTCTTTCTAGGGCCTTCCCGCTCTTTCATCCCCGCCATAAGTTCGAAGTCTCCGAATGGTCTACGACAGGAACGTGTGGCATGAACCCTCTGAAAGTTTTTAACACGTTGACGGGCAGCAAAGTCGTGTTCGAGCCGCTGATTCCTGGACAGGTTCGAATGTACGTGTGCGGGGTGACGGTTTATGACGAATGCCACCTCGGCCACGCGCGCAGCGCCTTGGTCTTCGAAACGATCCGGCGACATCTTGAACATTCCGGGCTTGCCGTGACCTTTGTGAAAAACTTCACGGACGTCGATGACAAGATCATCAATCGCGCACACGAACTCGGTCTTCCTTGGCAAGAGGTGACCAAGAAATATATTGCGGCCTATTACCGGGACATGAAACGTCTGAGAATCGAACAGGCGACGATTGAACCAAAGGCCACGGAACATATGCCCGAGATTACGGGGTTGATTCAAAGGTTGCTCGATAAAAGTGTCGCGTATCAAATCGGCTCCGACGTCTATTTCCAAGTCGAGCGATATGCGCCGTATGGTCGGCTGTCCAAGCGGAAACTGGAGGACATGCAGGCCGGTGCCCGAGTGGAAGTGGACGAGCGCAAGCGCCATCCCATGGATTTCGCGTTATGGAAGGGCGCCAAGCCCGGTGAGCCGGCTTGGCCGAGTCCATGGGGGGATGGGCGTCCCGGCTGGCACATCGAATGCTCGGCCATGTCCATGAAGCACCTCGGCGAAACCTTCGACATCCATGGCGGGGGGGCGGATCTGATTTTTCCGCATCACGAAAACGAGATCGCCCAGTCGTGCGCTGCGACCGGAAAGGAGTTCGCGCGCTATTGGTTGCATAACGGCTTTGTGCAGATCAACCAGGAGAAGATGTCCAAGTCGCTCGGGAACTTCTTCACGATCCGAGAAATCTTCGAGAAGTCCGAATGGCCTGAGGAGATTACCGGTGAAATTCTTCGTTATTTTCTGCTGACGAATCATTATCGCAGCCCTTTGGATTTTTCCGATCAAGGGCTCAGGGAAGCCAAGTATGCCTTGGATGGATTTTATGATCTGTTCAATCGTCTGAAGGAAACGGCTAAGACAGAAGGCCCGGGTAACGAGAAACTTACGGCCGTCATCGAACAAACGCACTTTGCCTTTGAGCAGGCGATGGACGATGACTTCAACACCCCGGCCGCAATTGCAGAGCTGCAGGGATTTCGCAGTGAAGCGAATAAGTTGTTAGAAACCGGTCTCTCGACTCAAGCCAGAGAGCAAGCTCGTCAAACGTTTCGTTTGCTTGGTTCTGTTATGGGGCTGTTTCAATTGGAGAAATGGCAATTCAATGTTGATCTCTCTGATATTGGCGTAAAAGGTCTGACAGATGCAGACATCAAGTCGAAAGTAGAAAAGCGCGACGAAGCCCGACGCCGGAAAGATTTCAAGCGGGCTGATGAAATTCGAGCGGAGTTAGCAGCGTTAGGAATTATCATCGAGGATAAAACCGACGGCACGACACGTTGGAAACGATGAGTCCTCCCGATCACACAGACCGACTCTACGGAATACACCCGGTTCTGGAAGCGCTGCGGTCAAAGCAACGAGCGTTCGAGCAGATTTACCTGCAGCAAGGTCGTCGCGGCCGTGAGGTCGACGAGATCCTGGCAATGGCCCGAGCAGGACGTATTCCGGTGGTCTTCAAACCGCGTGCATTTCTCGATCAGATGATTTCTTCACGGCATCACCAGGGCGCTGTCGGGCTTGTGGCTGCGAAGCCCTACCTCGAGTTGGATGAGCTGTTGGATTCGATCGCCGGGCGCACTGATCCGCTGTTGTTGCTCCTTGACGGCATTGAAGACCCCCATAATCTCGGAGCAGTGTTGCGTACGGCTGAGGCGGCTGGTGCTAGCGGAATCGTGTTACCGGAGCGTCGCGCCATCGGGTTGACGGCAACAGTCGCGAAAGCCTCCGCAGGGGCTGTCGAACATCTTCCCGTAGCGAAGGTCGTGAATCTGTCGCAAGCCATCGAGCGGTTGAAACTGGCAAAGTTCTGGATCTACGCCTTGGATGCCGGCGCCCGCCGGTCGTATCTCGAGGTGGACTACCGGGGGCCGGTCGCTCTAGTCATCGGTGGCGAAGGCCGGGGCATCAGAGCTCTGGTTGCAGAGCATTGCGATGAGCGCGTGAGCATCCCGATGCACGGCAAGGTCTCGAGTCTGAACGTCTCGGTCGCTACGGCGATTGCGCTGTTTGAAATTCTCAGGCAAAGGTCCGGCGGAGGGTCAGTCAGGCGAGGCGGAATCGAATGAGGCCTTCCTCGATCGCCGCTTTCAGGAGTTGCGCGGCATTCGAGACGCGGAGCTTTTTCATCATATTGGCGCGATGCGCTTCGACCGTCTTCACGCTGATCTTTAAACGATTCCCGATTTCGCGGTTCTTGAGACCGTTCCAAATCAATTGCAGGATTTCCTGTTCGCGTTCAGTCAATGCGGAGAGGCCGTTCTTCTTCCTTCGTTCCATGGCCTGTAGGGCTCCACGAGGGTGGCGTCAGGTCGATAGCCAGCTTCTCTCTAAAGGAAAGACCTTCACATTGAAGTAGTTTCTGTAAACAGCAAGAGGCCGCGTCCCATTCGCCCATGTTGTGCCCATCTTCAGGTGAGCGTAGAATGACCCGCGGGACCTTTGCAGGAGAGGTTGCCGCCCTGCGTTTCATGGCGAAACCAGCATGACCGTGGCCTGGCAAGTAGGCTCCGCGGCGCTTTTCGGCGCGGTCATCGGGAGCTTTCTCAACGTCTGCATCTATCGGCTTCCCCAAAGAGAGTCGCTGGTGCGGCCTGGATCCCAATGGCCCCAATGCGGCGTGCCGATCCGGTGGTACGATAACATTCCGGTCCTCAGCTTTCTGTGGCTGTTCGGGAAGTGTCGTCGGTGCCGGAGGGCCATCCCATGGCGCTACCCGCTGGTTGAACTTCTCAACGCGCTGGGATATGGATGGATCGTGTGGCGTTTCGGTGTGTCACCGGTGGCGCTCATGTATGCGACCCTGTGGTCGGCCCTTCTCGTCGTAAGCTTTATTGATCTCGATCACATGATCGTGCCAGACCGTATCACGGTACCCGGCATGGCGATTGGGCTCGCGGCGGGAACATTCGTGTTGCCTCAATGGTGGGACAGCATCGCCGGACTTCTCATTGGCGGGGGGCTGCTCTACTTCATTGCGTGGGTCAGCCCCTTGGTCTTTGGGAAGGAAGGCATGGGCGGAGGAGACATTAAGTTGCTTGCCATGATTGGCGCATTTCTCGGCTGGAGGCCAGTGCTCATGACGGTCCTGTTGGGCGGCATAATCGGTGCCTGCATGGGCCTGCTGTTGATCGCGAGCCGCAAGATTACGCGGCAGGACTATCTGCCATTCGGCCCGTTCCTCTCTCTGGGGGCGGCCGTTGTCATGCTCTATGGGCAGGAGATCCTCGACTGGTATGGCAATCTTCTGGCCGGAGGGGGATAGCCGTATGGCCGTTCACAAACAACTGAGACCTCTCGTCATCATGTGGGCGGTCCTCTTGACCCTCTTCTTGATGACGATGGCCTTTCGCCTGGTGATGCTGCAGAGAGAGGCGACGCAGCAAGAGGTTGCAGTGATGCATCCAATCGTCGATGTGCTGCTCTATGTCATGGGGGGCTTTCTAGTCCTGCTCCCATGCTACGGGATCTTTGCTCGCCGTGTTGAACGGCGAGGGCTGTCTCGGGACAATGACGCTCAAGATTCCGGCAAGCCAACCGGCAAAGAGCGTGACCAGACCGAGGTCGTCATTGACGCGTTTCACGACGTGGTTCAGCGATTGCGCGAGAAGGAGCAAGAACTCGTACGGTTGCGCGCGGAAGCAGAAGCGCGCGCCCAGGAGATCGAAAGCTACAATGAAAACATTCTTCGGAGCGTGGCGAGCGGCGTCATCACGTTCAACCAGGACCAGGTCATCACGACGTTCAATGATGCTGCCATGCGTATTCTCGAGGTCAACCGAGGGTCGGTGATCGGAAAAACCTGTGCGGAGGTTTTCGGGGCAAACAGCAAGATTGGCGGACTCCTGGAACGGTGCCACCGATACGGTGAAGGGATTACCCGGGAACAGTTCGAAATGGACTGGCATCGTGACCGCCGCATCTGGTTAGGAGTCAGCACCTCTCAGCTGAAGGATAGCGAGAGCCGTCTCATCGGAACCACATTCGTCTTTACCGACCTCACCGAGGTGAAAGAACTGCAAGGGCAAGTTGAATTGCAGGAACGGATGTCGGTCATGGGCGAGATGTCCGCCGGCATCGCCCATGAGTTTCGGAATTTTATGGGGACGATCCTGGGCGCCGCAAAGCTCATCGCCAAGCAACTTGCTCTTGGTGATCCCGCGCATGAAAACGTCAAGACGGTGCTTCACGTCATCGCGGACATGGACCACATCATCACGCAATTTCTCGATTTCTCCAGGAAGACGGAACTTGAGTTGAAGCCCGTGTCCCTCGAAGCCTGGCTCATGAAAGTCGTACAACAGGTCACCGGGCAAACGTCGCATTCCCAAATCCGCATTATCTGCTTCCCGAAGCTTCCCGACATTCAGATGGATGAAGTGCTGATGCGGCAGGCCATGGGAAATCTCGTTCAGAATGCTCTGGAGGCGATGCCTGCTGACGGCCGTTTGACGATTACCGTGGGTCAACGGTCGCTTAGTGGAACCCGACGAGAGGTCGAAATACGAGTGAACGATACGGGCTGCGGCATCCCAAAGGACAGGGTGGGCAAAATCTTCTTGCCGTTCTATACGACGAAAACGAAAGGGACGGGCCTGGGATTGGCCCTCGTCCATAAAATTGTGTTGCTGCATAATGGACGTATTGAAGTGAACAGCCAGGAAGGTCAAGGGACCACATTTCATATCTATTTACCCGTGGCGTAGGGATCCGCGAAACATGAGGAGCAACAGTGGGGACGATCCTTCTCATCGAAGATAATGAACGCATGGCCCAAGTCCTGGCTCGGCACATGGAGATCGAAGGCCATACCGTCGTCCTGGCCAAGGATGCGGGGACAGGGCTTGAAACATTCCGGCAACACAAGGTGGATCTCGTCCTGACGGATCTCAAGCTGCCTGATAAATCGGGTCTCGAAGTACTGCAGGCCATCAAGGATGAAAACCCCATGGTTCCCGTCGTTATGATGACGGCACATGGGACGATTGAAACGGCCGTGAAAGCGGTCAAAGAGGGGGCATTTGATTTTCTGCAGAAACCGGTGGACCCGGAACATCTTTTGTTGACCATCGGCAAGGCGCTCGAGACGCGCCAGCTCGTGACCGAGAATATTCTTCTGAAGGAAGAGCTTCTGCAGAGCCGGACAGCGAAACTCGTGGGTCGTAGCTCTCTGTTGATGGAGGCGCAGGAAAAAGCGAAGAAAGTGGCCGCCGGGACGACGACCGTGCTTCTCCTCGGCGAAAGCGGCACAGGCAAGGAACTCTTCGCCCGTCTGATTCATGACCTCAGTCCGCGTAAGAACGGCGCCTTTGTGGCGATCAATTGCGCCGCGATTCCCAAAGATCTTCTCGAAAGCGAGCTCTTCGGGCACGAGCGCGGCTCTTTTACTGGAGCGACAGGACGGAAAATCGGCAAATTCGAACTGGCGGATGAAGGGACAATTTTTCTCGACGAAATCGGCGACATGGACTTAGGGCTGCAGGCCAAAGTCTTGCGGGTCTTGGAAGGCGACCGCTTCATGCGCGTGGGCGGCACGGCGAAGGTGAAGGCGGATGTGCGAGTAGTGGCCGCGACGAACAAAGATCTCGAAGCGGCCGTCAGCAAGCAGTTATTCCGGGCTGATCTCTTCTACCGACTGAACGTGTTCCCGATTGTCATCCCTCCGCTGCGCGAACGCCGTGAAGACATTCCGATGCTCGTGGAGCATTTTCTCGCCCTCTACACGAGAGAAATGAAGAAGGACGTCAAGGACTGGTCTCCAGAGGCGATGGATATGCTGGTACGGCATCCCTGGAGTGGGAATGTCCGTGAGTTGCAGAACTGCATTGAACGGGCGGTCATACTTTGCGAGGGCCAGACCGTAAAACCGGAGCATCTTGGACTGACCGCAGCCCCGATGGTTTCCGATGAGGAGGTCGCGGCGGGGGGCAACCTGCTCGCCGTCGGTAGCGCGGCTTCACGAGCGGCTGAAATCAAGCTCATCGAGCGTGTGTTGAGGGAAACGGGTGGGAATAAATCCCGTGCGGCCGAAATTCTGCAGGTCAGCTACAAGACGCTCCTCACCAAAATCAAAGACTATGGACTGGAACGGGAATAACGATCTCACTTGACTCTTTCCTTAGGAATACTTACCATGCCGCATTCGTAAGCCACTTCGCCTTGCGTGGTGACTTCTGCGGTTGAATCGGAGAACCGGATGTCTTCCACGCACCTACCGGAAACCGTAGAGTCACCTCTTGAGCCCTGGGTCACATGCTTTCTAACGGGCATGCTCGTTCGTTTCCTAGACAGCCTGGGAGAGCCTGCCAAAGAGATGGATTATCAATGCGTAATGGGTGTGGTCGAGGGATTCGACCATATCCGGGATGCCAAAGGTTTTCTGCTCGACCCGAACAACTGGGTGCCCCATGCGGTCCTGCGCGAGCTAATCCGGCGGAGCGAATGCGCGAGCGGATTGAAGGATATTGCCTACCGGGCCGGGCTGAATTATTTTGCTTCTTCAACAGGGCGGCAACCCACGCTTCTCGAAACGATTGCTCGCTATCTAGGCGATGTTGATGCTGTTGTCCGCTGTTCCGCGATGTGGGCGACGGCCTACAGTAACTATCTTCGCATGCACGCCTTCGCTCGTGCGGACGAATCGCATACGTTATATATCCTTGTGAGGTTCTTGCCGCCTGTTGACCCGTTGATTGGCAACGGTTTCCTGGTGAAAGGCAACATCGAAGGTTTTTCGAAACTCTACCCCTTCGTAGAAACTGTCGTGTGCGAAGAGCAATATTCACAACTGCGACTGTCATCCGTCGTAGATGAGTTCGGAAAGGCCTATGTGCTCTCGCCAGACAAGGCAAAAGGTCCCTCTAACGGATGGTCGATCAAGGAGCGGTCCACTGGACGAACAGTGGCGACCGCGCGGACCTGTTCATTGGGAAAGGAAGCCGTTCCCGGATGGGAGGAGGGAAGTGCACTTGCCACCGATATTCCGATGGGCCAGCCCGGAAACCGCAACATGTTACGGATTGAGCGAGGGGGCATTCTCCGCGCCGGCGCTTTGGAATATTCCTTGAGAGAGGGAGATATCTACGACGCGCCGTACACGCGGTTTTGTTTTCGATGGCGCGAAAGGGCCCAGCAGCAGGTTTCTGCCGTGTTGCGTGAGACGGTAGCCGATCCCAAGGACGTGATGTCCAAAATGCTCTTCGAGCACCTCGTCGGGTTACAGGCGACCCAACGCCGAGCGCTCGGGATTATCATGCGCAATCAGGCGCTCATCCAGGAAAACACCCATCTTCGGGAGGAACTCTACGGCCTGACCGAAACCGGCGGAATGATCGGCAAAGGCCGCGCGTTTCAAAATCTCCTCGATCAGGTTCGCATCGTCGCGCGATCCGATGCGACCGCCCTGTTGACCGGTGAGACTGGGACAGGCAAAGAAATGGCTGCCCGCCTGATCCATCAGGCCAGTGCTCGGAGCAATGCACGGTTTCTCGCTGTAAATTGTGGAGCGCTGGTGGAAACATTGCTTGAGTCCGAGCTCTTCGGGCACGAGCGCGGAGCATTTACCGGAGCGGTAGGCCAGAAAAAAGGGAAATTCGAGCAAGCGGATGGAGGGACGCTTTTTCTGGATGAGATTGGGGAGATTTCTCCTGCGATGCAAGTCAAGCTGTTGCGTGTCCTGCAGGAGCGCGAGTTTCAGCGCGTCGGCGGACAGCACGACCTGAAAGTTGATGTGCGGATTGTCGCGGCGACCAATCAGGATCTGCAAAGCCTTGTGGCTGAGCGTAAATTCAGGCAGGATCTGTTTTATCGGCTCGATGTATTTCCGATCCATCTCCCTTCTCTTCGCGAGCGCGCAGAAGACATCCCATTAATCGCGGATCATATTCTCCACCGTCATGCGGCTCTGCAGAAGAAGGCGCTGAACGGTTTTACACGTGAGGCGTTGGAAGTTCTGATGCGCCATCGGTGGCCCGGCAACATCCGGGAGCTCGAAAATGTCATCGAAAGGGCGGTCACATTGGCGGGTGCCCAAGCCACTATCATCCAGGTGGACTTGCTTCCTCTCTCGATTCGGGAGGTGCAAGAGGCGATCAGCGCCGAAGGCCTGGATGATTTGGTCAACCGAGTCGAATGGCCGCTCATTGTCGAAGGGCTCAAAGGAGACAAAGGGCTCACCGGTCTGCTGCAACGTATTGAATGGTCGCTCATCAAGAGATCCATTAAAGAGCATGCTGGCAACAAAACGGCTGCGGCCCGCCTCTTGGGCCGCACCTACCGCTGGTTACGCAAAACAGAAACCGAGATGGCGTCCTTGCAGTAATCCTACGGACGAGCTCGCGTCCACTCAATCGCTGCCACGTTATTTCCAGCAAAATTTATTTCTACGTGCCAGCCATCCGAGGCGCGGTACATCCACTTTTGCATTCCCCCATTCCTGTAGGTATACGATGGGGGACCGGCACGGCTGAGGACCTCCGCTTTTGACATTCCCGTTGAGAGCATGCGCAGAACCTCAAACGACATTTCCCGTGTTGCGGTACTTTGGCGCGGACTGGTACCGCGGTCGTAGGCTCGACGAAGAGAATGCCTTTTGTGCAATTGTGCAGACGATGTAGTGGGCGAATTGTCTGCAATCAGCTTGGCTGTGGCACTGCCTGGATGCTTCCGAGCACTGAGACGTGCGTCTTCATTGACGGCGAGAGTATTGTGAGACTTAAGCGATTGCCCTTCTGCATTCCCAGCTGCGAAAAGCCATAACATCCCTGCCAATATCCCGAGAGTTCCTATCCGCTTCAAGGTTCACCTCCTGGTTCTAGGTTGATAATGGTTTTCTGTCAATGCGTGTTCAAAGCAGAAAGGATGCCAGACGTGAGCTTTTCCTTATGACCGTCTGAAAGCGACTAGATGAATGACGTGATCGAGCATTGTTATTGGTCATTGAACACTACCGACTGCTGAAATGTGCCATTGCCGCGTCCCATTGTGATTCAAAAAAATGAGAGCAGCAGAAGGCCACGACTGGCGATAACATGAACGAAATGGACCGCGCTGTGAATGGTCGTTCAGGGTCGGCTGAATGGTTCGCGGGAACTCACGTCGGCCTGGAATTAAAAGGCCTTGGATTCATCGGTGTTTTATCATCAACAACGGCGGTTGGTCGCACCAGTCCTGCAGTCTATCATGCAGTACCTCAGCACCCTGCCAAACAAGCAAGCATTCGTTGTTCTTCCCTCTTAGGCATATAACTTGATGTCTCCTGTGCTATCGCACCAACAAGAGGAGGGACGGCGATGATGACATGGGATATGAAGTTCAGAGACGACCGCGGAATGACGATGACCGAATTGGCGATATCGCTCGCAATCATGGCCGCGCTGTCGCTGTTCCTTGGGAGTGAGTTGCAGGCGATGGCGAATCGAGTCTTCCTGGACGCGGCTGCATCCGAAGTAATCGGTGATCTCCAATACGCGAGAAGCCTGCCGGTGTGGGAGCGGCAGGCGATACAGGTGATCGTGAACGTGGAGCAACCTGGGATCACCCTGTACCGTGCCGGAGATTTGTCGCACCCCCTCAGGCCCACCCGTAATCTTAAGAATAAGGGTGTGCAGATCGTTCGATCCACCGGAGGCAATGTCCTTACCTTTAGTTCGCGAGGTACCAGCGCTACGGCAACCACGTTGACGCTTGTAGATCGGGAAGGCATGGCACGTGTCATGACGGTCAGTCTTACGGGCATTGTGCGCTCTCGGTGACGCGATGAGGAAACTGGAGCATTCAGAATCAGGATTCTCGCTCGTCGAATCCTTGGTCGCCATGGCCCTCCTCTCGATCAATATGATGGGATTGCTTTCGATGTTCATTGTGGCGCAGGAGGGGATTGCCAGCGGTGCAAGAGGTTTAAACATGACGGCCCTGGTTGAATCCAAACTCGAGCGGCTTCGTGCGGTCCCTTATGCCATGCTGTTACAACCGGCCGTGAAAGAGAATCAGACAATCGGGCCAGCGCTGAAGGACGACGGCATGGATGGCGACAAGGTGGCTGGTGATGGTGAATATAGCGCTCGTGAAATCATCAATGGCGTGGTCATGACCTGGAGCGTCCGGCCGGATGGGGGTGTGCTGAGCCAATCACGCAGTTCCTCGATTACCGTGTCTGCCGAATGGGCTGATCCAAGGGGGAAAGGGAACCGCACGGTTCGACTGTTTCTTCGTCGCGCCAGTCCAGTGTATCGCGGAGGGACATCGCTATGAGCACTGTGTCCACTGGCACAGTACGATATCGGGCAGAAGCTGGGGCGTCGCTATTGGAAACTATGGTAGCCGGTGCCCTAGGCGTTGTCATCATCGGCACTGCTTTACAGTTGTTCGTCACCCACCATGGCCATTTTCTGGGCCAACGGACCCAGGCAGAGTTGCAGCAGGACATACGCTGGGGTGTGCAGCTCCTAGCTGCTGAACTGCGCCTTGCGGGGGCCTTGCCCGATCAGGCTTCGCTGTCAACCATGGCGACCGATGAAGTTATATTTCGCGCGAACACGAATAGGGTATCCGGCGTTCTTCAAGCTGACGCTGCGGTCGGTCAGGATGTCGTTGCGATCTCGCCAGGATCTGGATGGGCAAAAGGCAAGGCAGTGATTCTTTGTGGCGCGTCGATGTGTGAAGAACATGTGCTCGCCCGGGATGGCGCGTCGGGGCGGCTGACGTTGTCACAAGTCCTCGCGAGGGATTTCCCGGCCGGCAGCCGAATTGAGGTCGTCAATACAGTCCGGTACTACCTCAGCCGAAGCGATGCAAAAAACGGTAAGTTGATGCGGGAAGTGGATCATGGCTCGAACCCACTCATCGAGCATGTAGAGAACTTTTCATTGACCTACCTGAACGAACGAGGACAGTCCGTCGAACGGCTTGAAGATGTCCGTATCATTCGTCTCTACCTCAAAACGAGTGGCATTGACGGCCGTGGGGGCCGGCTTCAGAGAAGCTATACTCGAGACATGGGAGTTCGATCACTATGAAAACAATCGCTGACGAAACAGGCGGAGTTCTCGTGACGTCTCTTATGGTGGGGATGCTCCTCACCGTGCTTGGAGGGCTGGCCATGAGCTCTGCCTGGACGGAAATGCAAATGGGAGAGCGACATAAGGAGGAGACTTCGAGCAGAATGCTCGCCGAAAGCGGAATAGAGGAGGTGATAGGCCTTTTCACCGTCCCTCCGTCGTCGTCCGCAGACGTCCGTCAAATCTTCTCGACTGTTGTGTTTAGGGGTAGTGCTGTTGCCCCGGACGTGGACTTCAATGCGACCCGTCCGGAGGATGATCGAGTGCTCAACGATCGAAGCACCGGACTCTTTCGAAGTCTGGGAGCATTGGGGAGCATCACGCGTTTTCGTGTGTATGGATCGCCTCGTCCGGACGGTGTCTGCACAATCGAGATGACGGCGGAGTCTACAGAGAAAGTTCAGCGGTCCATTTCCCTTGAACTCGGTGCGACGAGAATCCCTGGGTTGCAGGCGGCGATCCAGACCGGTCGCGCTGTCGAGGGGGCGTCAAGCAATCCCGCGCTGAAAATATGGGCGCATTGGGGCGCGATTCTGTTGGCGGGCGATCCCGATCTCGGTTCTTCTACGGAGTTTCCAAGAAGATTTGATCATGCGCCGGTGACCGGGTTCGGCTATGGGGAAAGTGGTGGCGTGCTGGAAGACCGCTGGATGGAGGCCTGGATCGGCGGCACGCCGCGCTTTGACGAGGCCGGAGCAGTGGTTCCCTCCAACGTCCACTCAGACCAGGATCCCGTCCCGGGACTCCCGCAGGACCCGTGGTCCTATCAAAAATTCAAGGACCTCGCGATGCGGTTTGGCACTTATTATGTTCCGGATCGTGAAGGACGGCTGTACCGAAACGGCAAGATGGAACCATCCCTCGCCTTGACTGCGTCAGAGGTATTCCGGTCCGCGGCGGCAGGAGACGACAGAGGATTAATATTTGTCGATACCCTCGACCGGCAAGCTCCCTCGGAGAATAATTTGACGACTCTTATCATTGAATCGCCCTACATTGAAGGCGTCCTATATGCGAACGCCCATCTCCGGTTCACGCAATCAGGCCGTGGACAGCCCATTGCCGTCAGTTCTCCTTTGATTGAACAAGTGGGTTCCCCGCCAGTTCGTGTGCCGGTGACGCTTACGGATGTGGCGATACAGGGAGTGGTGCACGCCGCGGGCACTATCTATGTTGATGGGCAGCTACGGATTTTCGGCGCCCTCGTCGCCCAAGGCGGTGTTACGGGCCGCGGTGTCCTCGAAGTTTGGTATAACGACGACCTCCACCGAGGTTTCATTCAAGGGCTCCCGGTTGTCTTCCCGTTAAAGGGCACTTGGCGGGAATGGGGAAGCTGAGAAGGAAACTCCAAAACCTGGGAAGAATCCTACCTAAACTCCCCTATGTTAGATAGGCTTCAGCGGTTCTAAGTGGTTGATAGCATTGTCCTTATTTTTTTCCCTAAGGGATTGTTCTATTGGTACTCGATTTGCTTTATCCCTTCTCGGATGTTTGTCGACTCGTTAACAAAACAGCGAAAGACGAAACGAATGTCATATCGCCTGAAGTCAATGAGCGGAGTTAGCTTGATCGAAACGGTAGTCGTGATCGCCATCATTGGCATTTTAGCGGCGATCGGCGTACCAAACTTCCTTGATTGGAACCGCCAGGCCAAACTCAAGTCCGCCGTCACCAACCTGTACGGACAGCTCAGCCTGGCGAGGATGAGCGCGATTAACCAAAACACGTCCGTGACGATCACCCTGTCACAGCCGGCGGCGAGCCCAATTACCGTCACATTTCTTAATTCCGCGGGAGGGACTGTGTTGCCAGCCCTGACACTTGATTCAGAGGTGTCGTTGGCGACCAGCAGTAATGGGGCCGTCACCTCTCCTCAGGATATCCAGTTCAATGCTATGGGCCTTCGAAAAGATACGGGGAACGCCAATAACCTGTGCGTCACGAGCACGGGCGCGTATACCGGAGGCGCATGTACTGCCACATCCAATCAAGCATTGAATTTTAAGAACACGAAGGACGTGAACTATCGGCTCGTTGTGTTGCCGACCGGCAAATCGTCCTTCTGCGTCGTCGGCACATGTGCTCAATAGGAGAGTTATGAAGCGATTTCTCGACAGCGCGCGCCGCCCAGAGAATCAAAAGGGATTCACACTGGTGGAGGTGATGTTCGCATTGGTCTATCTGTCGGTAGGCCTCCTCGCGATCGCCGCCATGCAAAACATTGCCCTATCAAGGAATAATGATGCCAAACGAATGAGCATTGCCACGAGCCTTGCGGTCGAGATGACCGAGCGCGTTCGTTTCAATTCTCCCAACAACTCCACGGCCCCATACCCCTATAACTTTTCCGTGAGCTGTAGTCCGGCGTGTACCGGCGGCACGGCGCCGACGACGACGGACGTGACGGCGTTGGGAGACTACAACCAATGGCGAGCCCACCTTGCCGCGACAGATCCGGCAGGAGCAGCCTTGCTTCCGAGTGCGACCGGCACGGTCACCTCGGCGGCACTCGGACCAGCAGCCCTTGGTCAGGTTCTCGTCACCGTCACCGTGAGTTGGACGGCGGGAATTCGAACTCCAACCATAACGCTCAATACCGTGGTGGCGCCCTTATGAATCGATTCAACATGCCATCCCGCCGGGCATGCGGCGGATTTACGCTCGTCGAATTAATGGTCGCCATGGCGGGGTTTTCGATCATTTCGCTCGCCGCCTTTTCGGTGCTTAGTAGCAGCCAGCGGTCGGCGGTGATGAATGACCAGACGGTGCAAATCCAGCGCAATGTCCGCATCGCGATGGATATCGTTTCTCGAGATATCCGGATGGCGGGATACGGCAATCCGCCCAAGAATGCTCTCTCCGGATGCGTCGATCATCTGAATGCTACCGATAATGCAATCGGAGCGGATGCCGGTTCGGACTCGATCAGCGTCATGACGGTCGACCAACAGGTGGGGACGCTCACGAACGCTTTTACAACGGGCAACACCATTACTGTCGCCGGGCTTTCTTCGGATGTGGCTGCGGACGTCACAGGGGGAAAGATTGTCCTGATCACGCTGGACGGGCTCTATACGGCGAGAGTGAGCGCTGTCGCAGGCTCGTTGCTCACGCTCATTGATCCTGACCCCACGCACACAGCGAACACCCCCCTCACCATCGTGTCCCCGATGAGTTTCCCTGCCGCCACGTCGGTCATCCGCTTGACATGTGTCACATATACGGTGAACGGAATCGGCTCGACGCCTCCGTTTCAGTTGATGCGGAATACGACGGGATTGGCGGCGAACGCCGTCGCGATCGTGGACGGGATCGAAGATCTCCAGCTTGCCTATGCTATAGATGCAGATGCAGACGGCAAGATCGATGATCAACTCGGGGGCGTGGCGAGCACCTTCGATTGCTTGGACTTTGTTCCGAACAACGGTGCCTGCACGCAGGGCACCACCGTGTACGCCGCGGGCACCGGTCTTGTGTCCTCACTTCCCGCTTCCATGAGTGCGACGCCCACAAAAGTCAGGCTCATTCGCATCACACTGGTCGGACGGCAGATTCCTCCACTCGCGAAGAATGTCGCAAACAATACATGGGGAGATCTGAATTACCGGAGCAGTTCTGCAATCGTCGCGGAAGATCATACCCTTGCGGATCTGGCCGGTTTTACAGTGTCAGGCAATGTGAGGCGACGCGCCCTGACTCGGATCGTCAATGTACGCGACCCCAACATTTAAAAAGGATGTTGCCTTGAAACCACCCACTCCTTCGAACAAGCTTCTTCGTCGAGAAGACGGCGTCGCCATGCTGACCGTGCTGATGTTGACGATCATTCTGACCGTGATCGGGATCGCGGCGATTACGACGACTTC